>JAYUUV010000384.1:0-11465 GCA_043754695.1 Planctomycetota bacterium | reverse complement strand
CCCATGTCGTACCTGGTCCTCGCCCGCAAGTATCGACCGCGAACATTCGCTGAAGTCGCGGGACAGGAAGTGCTCACGAAGACGCTGCAGGGCGCGATTCGCGAAGGGCGCGTGGGCCACGCCTACCTGTTCACCGGACCGCGCGGCACGGGCAAGACCACCAGCGCGCGGGTTTTCGCCAAGGCGCTCAACTGCGAGCAGGGGCCGACGATCGACCCGTGCGGCGTGTGCGAGCGCTGCCTGGCGGTCGATTCCGGCAGTGACGTCGATGTGGTCGAGATCGACGCGGCCTCGAACACCGGCGTCGAGAACATCCGCGATCTGCGCGAGCAGGCGGCCTACACGCCGATGCGCGCGCGCTTCAAGATCTTCATCGTCGATGAAGTGCACATGCTCTCCAAGGGCGCGTTCAACGCGCTGCTCAAGACGCTCGAAGAGCCGCCCGCGCACGTCAAATTCCTGTTCGCGACCACCGAGCTGAACAAGGTCCCCGACACGATCCTCTCGCGCTGTCAGGTGCTGCGGCTCTCGCTGTTCAGCGAAGAGCTGATCGCCAAGCGCCTGACCCAGATCCTCGAACTCGAAAACGTGCGCGCCGCAAGCGGCGTCGTCGAAGGGCTGGCGCGCCTGGCCCACGGCAGCATGCGCGACGCGTTGTCGATCACCGATCAATTGCTGGCGCTGGTCGGCCAGGAACCGACGGCTGCCGATGTGGCGCGTTTGGCGGGCGCCAGTGCCGCGAGCGAAGTCGAGAGCCTGCTCGAAGCGTTGATCGCCCACGACGGCGCGCGCGCCCTGGAAATCCTGGGACCGGCCGAGGGCGACGAAGGCGAATGGGTCGGCAACTTGCTGCGCGAATTGCGTGGCGCGCTCTTGATCGCGATCTGCAAGGACGACTCCGCGTTGACGTCCGATTTCGCCGGCGATCGCGAACGATTGGCGCGCATCGGCACGACGCTCGGGCCGGAGCGGCTGCAACTTTGGATGGAGGAGTTGCTCGCCGCGCGCGAGCGCATGGAGGACGTGCCGAGCCTGGCGCGCACGCTGCTCGAACTTTGCCTGCTCGAACTCTGCCGCGACGAGCGCAGCATGCCGCTTGGCGTGCTCGTGCAGCGGCTCGCCGCCCTCGAGCAACGCCTGGGCACGGGGGCGCTTGCGCCCGCGGCTCGCGCGAGCGATGTCGGGCCCGCGCCAAGTTCGCCGCCGGCGCGCCCGCAGGTGCTGCGTCCAGCACCCGCGCCTGCGGCCACGATTTCTCCGAGCGCCTGCGCGCCGCCCGCTGCGCCTGCGCAAGCCGCGCAGCGAATCTCGGCGCCGAGCGCTCCCGCGCAAACGGCTTCCGCAGCGCTCGCGCGCGCGAGCGACACGCCGCAGCGCGGCTCGCTCGGGCTCAAGCCCACCTGGGAGACTTTTCTGAACGCTTGGAAAACCGAAGATCCCTCGCTCGGCGCGCTGTTCGAACGCCGCGGTCAACTGATCGACATCGGCCGCGAGCGCGCGCACATCCAATTCAAACAGCTGCGTGCGGACGAACGCGCCGCGCTCGCCGGCGCGGGACTCGCCGAACGCTGCGGGAAGCTGTTCCAAGCCATCCTCGGCACGCGCGTCAGCGTCACGCTCGAAGATGTCGCCCAACGTCAACCCGGCGAAAAAGACGCCTTCACGCGCAACGTGGCCGAACTCTTCGGCGGAAAGATCGAGGACAAGGCATGAGCGGATCGTTCGGCGAGATGGGCAGCCTGCTCAAACAGGCGCAGGAAATGCAGCGCGAACTCGACCGCGTGCGTGCCGAGCTGCGCGTCAAGACTTTCGAGGGCAGCGCCGGCGGGGGCGTGGTCAAGATCTGGGTCAGCGGCGATCGCCAGGTTACCAAGGTCGAACTCTCCCCCGAAGTCTTCAAGGACGGCGACAAGCGCATGCTCGAGGACCTGATCCTCGCCGCCTTGCGCGATGGCCTCGGCAAGGCGACACGTCTGGCCGAGGAAAGTGTCGCCAAGGTGACCGGTGGAATGAAACTGCCCGGACTTTTCTGACAGGGCGCCCGTGGCCTATCCCAAGTCCCTCGAACAACTGGTCGACGCCTTCGAGCGTTTTCCCGGCGTCGGCCGGCGCACCGCCGAGCGCCTGGCGTTCCACGTGCTGCGCGATCCCAAGGCGCGGCTGCTCTCGAGCGCGATCGAACAGGCGCTCTCACAGACGAAGATCTGCGCCGAGTGCTTCAACGTCGCCGAGCACGATCCCTGCGCCATCTGCTCCGATCCTGAGCGCGACGCGACCACGATCTGTGTCGTCGAGGAGCCGCGCGACGTCGAAGCGCTCGAACGCGCCGCCGTGTACAAGGGCCGCTACCACGTCCTGATGGGTTCGCTCAATCCGGCCGAGGGTTCCGAAGCCGAACAGCTTTCGGTCGAGGCCCTCGCGCGCCGCGTGCGCAAGCAGCGGCCGGCGGAAGTCATCCTGGCCACCGATCCGGATGCCGAAGGCGAGGCGACTGCACTCTTGGTGCTCGAGACGCTCGAGCGCAATGCCAAGGCGGACCACAGCTCGCCGCCGCGCGTGACGCGCCTCGCGCGCGGCTTGCCGGCCGGCAGCGCGATCGAGTACCTGCACCGCGGCGTGCTCGAGGACGCCCTGGAACAGCGCCGTTCCCTGCGTTTGAAGACGCCGCCCGCCTGAGAGCGCGGCGAGTCCGCGCCGGCTCAACCCAGCGAGGCTTCCGGCCGATAGGCCTGGGCATGGCGAAGTTCGGACTGGGGGCCTCGATGCAGCAATCGCTCGGCCAGCACATGCAGCTGTTGCCGCGCATGTTGCAGGCGATCGAGGTGCTGCAGCTTTCCCGGGAGGACCTGGAGGATTGGGTCAGCGTCGCCGTAGCCGAGAACGAGGCGCTTTCGCTCGAGGCTCCGCTCGAACGCGGGCTTTCGTCCGATCGCTTCAGCGGCAGCGGCAGCGCGCCGCGCGGCACGCGTCAAGACAGCGATCGGCACGCAGCTTTCCTCGAGAGTCAACCCGGCCGCGGTCAGACGCTGGCCGAACGCCTCGAAGAAAATCTGGCCGTGCTCGACCTCGGCCCGCGCGCCCACGGCTGGCTGCGCCTGTTGCTCGAATCCCTCGACGCGAACGGTTGGCTCGCGCCCAGTGACGAACAACTGCTGGAAGAAGCACACAGCCGCGGTCTCGAAGGCGGCGCGCTCGAATTGGAACGCGCCCTCGCGCGCCTGCGCACTCTGGAACCGCGCGGACTCGGCGCGCGCGGACCGCTCGAGGCGATGCTCTTCCAGCTCGATGACGACGACCCGGATCGTCCGTCGATCGCGATCTTGCTGCGCGATCACTTGGATGCGCTGGCTCGCAACAAGTTTCCGCAGGTCGCGCGCGCCCTGAACATCGATGTCGCACAGCTCGAGCGCCTGGTCGAGCGGCTGCGCGGGCTCAATCCGCGTCCCGCGGCGGAACTTTCCGGCGACCTCGCGCCCGTGATCGAGCCCGATCTGCAGGTCGAGCGCGCCGGCTCGCGCTTCGAAGTCACGCTGGGCGGCGACTCCACGCCGCTGGTCACGATCGATCCGTCGATCGAGACCATGGCCAAGGACAAAAGCAGTACGCCGGCGGTGCGCCGCTACCTGCGCGACAAGCTCGAACGCGCGCGCTCGGTGGTCGAGGCACTCGAGATGCGTCGCGCGACCTTGGGCCGCATCGGCGTGCGGCTGTTCGAACATCAGAACGTCTTCCTGGAGAAGGGGCCCGGTCATCTCGCGCCGCTGCGCATGAAGGACCTGGCCGACGAACTGGGTATCCACGTTTCGACCGTCAGCCGCGCCGTCGCGGGCAAATACGCGCAGACACCTTGGGGCATCCTGCCGCTGCGGCACTTCTTCCAGGGCGCGTCGGGCGGCGAGGAGCGCGCGCGCGAGGACGTGCGCGATCTGGTGCGCGGCGTGTTCGCCGCCGAAGATCCGAAGGCGCCGCTTTCCGACGACGAGGTCGTGCTCTGCATGCGCGGCAAGGGCTTCGAACTCGCGCGCCGTACCGTGGCGAAATATCGCCAGGAACTGGAGATCCCCAGTTCCTACCGTCGGCGTCGCTACGCCTAAGTGCGCGTCGCGCCGGCTGGAGCGCGCGGCGCTCTGCTACGCTCTGCGCCAACCCATGCGCAACGTTCGCGCGCTGATCGCCTACGACGGTTCGAAGTTCCACGGCTGGCAACGCCAGGCGGGTTTTCTTTCCGTGCAGGAACGCACGGAGGAAGCGCTGGCGGCCTTGACCGGCGTCGCGATCGCGCTACACGGCGCAAGCCGCACCGACGCCGGCGTGCACGCGCTGGGACAGGTGGCGCACTTCCGTCTCGAGAGCAAGATCAGCGACGATCGCCTGCGCCACGCGCTCAATTTTCACCTGTCGGGCGCGGTGATCATTCGTCGCCTGGAAACGGCGCCCGACGATTTCCACGCGCGTTTTTCGGCCATCGGCAAGCGCTACATGTACGTCGTCGCGACCACACGCTTTCGGCCTCCTTTCGGCGCCCATCTCGCGCACTGGGTGCCGCAGGCGCTCGACCTGGAAGCGATGCGCATGGCGGCCGCTGTCTTGATCGGCCGCCATGATTTCAGTTGCTTCGCCAGTTCGGGCAGTCCGCGCAGCAGCAACGTACGCACGCTGAAGAGCTTGCATTTCATCGTCCGGCGCGAGCGCTTCGCCTTCGTCGTCGAGGGCGACGGCTTTCTCTACAACATGGTGCGCGCGATCGCGGGCACGCTGATCCAGGTCGGCAAGCGCGCGCTGTCGCCGGCGGACGTGGCGCGCATCCTGGCCGGCGCCGATCGTCGCGAGGCCGGGCCGACAGCTCCGCCCGAAGGGCTTTATCTGGTCCGTGTGCGCTATCCCAGCGCCGTGTTCCGCGGTCGCGATCGCGGCGAACGCGGCGTGCCCGGGGTTTTTCCATATTGAGTCGCGACCCGGCCCGAGAATTTCCTGCTGATCCGTCGGTCGCATCCACACTTTCCGACGATCTGCTATCCGAACTGGACTTGACCTGGCCCGCCAGCCGATCCAAGGTGGATGCACGGGCGAGCAAGCCTGCGACTTTGCTTGCGGATCGAGTGCCGTTCGGAGCGACCCGAGCCCCGGCTTCGAGCGTTTGCGAGTTTTGGGCGCCTGCTCAGCACGCTTCGAACTGTCCCAGTGATTTCCGGCCCAGGAGTTTCACCATGAAAACCCACGTTTCCGTTGCCCGCCGCGCCTATCCCAACAGCGTGCGCGAGTCCGTCGAAGCCAAGCTGCAGCTCTTGGCCAGGTACTTCGAGCGCATCGAATCACTGCGCGCGGTACTCGACCGGGAACGCGAGGATCATCGAGTCGAACTGATCGTTCATGTGGGCCACGGCGCGACGCTGGTGGTCGAGGCCAGGGCCTCCTCGATGGACGCAGCTCTGGAAGGAGCGCTAGGGCGCATGAAGAGCCTGTTGACGCGCCACAAGCAGCGTCTGGTTCAGCGACACCGCCGCTCACGTCAGGAAGACGACTGAGCTTGCGCCGTTTCCTTGCCCGCGCGGCCGCAACCATGCGTGCGGGTGCGCCACGAGCGTGGTAACTTCCTTCACCATGCAAAGCCCCGAACGGATCGGCGCAGGACTGGCGAAGAAGCTCAAGCCCAAGTCTTGCAGTGTTTCCCTTTCGGCCACCACCAAGGAGGCCTGTCTTGGAGAACTCGCGCAATTGCTCGTCGAATCCGGGGGCCTTTTGCCGCGCCAGGTGGAAGCACTGCAGGCCGCGTTCCTCGAACGCGAACGTCTGGCCTCGACCGGAGTCGGCGCGGGCGTCGCCATTCCGCACGTCAAGCTGGAGGGCCTCGCGGAAACGGCGCTGGTCTTCGGTGTCCACAAGGCAGGCGTCGAGTGGGCCGCCGTCGACGGCGAGCCGGCGCACTTGTTTTTTGCCGTCGTGCGCCCCGCCGCCGCCAGCGAACTGCACGATCCCAAGCGGCATCTGGAGTTGATGCAGTGGATCGCCCATCTGGCCCGCGCCAAGGACTTTTGCCGCTTCGCCCTGGCGGCGCGCACGCGAACAGAGTTGTCGGATCTGATGCGCGAGATGGCGCCGGCCTGAGCGCCGCGCGCGGCCATGCCGGCGCATGGCCGACAGTGAGGCCCCGGCCAGAAATAATTTCAAGGCGTGCAGGATCCCGACGAAGTTTGCGGCAACGCGCTGATCGTCAACTCGCGCGGCATGCATGCCCGTCCGAGTCACGCGATCGCGCGCCTCGCGCTGGCCTTCCCGGGTGACGTGGAAGTCAGCTGCGAGGGCCGCAGGGCAAACGCCAAAAGCATCCTCGAATTGATGACGCTGTCCGCCGGGCACGGCTGCGTGCTCGAGTTCAAGGCGCGCGGACAGGCGGCGGGGGAGGTGATTCGTTCACTCGTGGGACTGGTCGAGGCGGGTTTTCAGGAGAGCGACTAAACCCCGACCGCGCGCCCGACCGAAAGCCTAGCCGCCACCGGGGAACTCCTCCCTGGGGCCGTGGCCCGCAAATCCGCAGAACGGAGGCGTGGACCGCGCAAACGGTTCCCTTCTGTGGGGTGCGGCTTGTTCCGTCGAACCAAGAGTGTCGTGGGTCTGGATCTGGGCAGCCAGGTCGTCAAGGCCATCGAGATCACCCTCGAAGGGCCCGAGCCCGTCGTGACGGGTTTTGCGCGCGTGGAGATCCCGCCCGGCGGTGATCGCATCCAGGCGTTGGCCGAGGTGTTCAAGCAGGGGCGCTTCCGTTCCAAGAACGTCGTGACCGCCGTCTCGGGCCAGAACGTCGTCGTGCGCTACGTGAGCATGCCGAAGATGTCGGACTCCGAACTGCGCCAGGCGATCCGCATGGAAGCCGATCGCTACGTGCCGTTCGAACTCGACGAGACGACGCTCGATTGCCAACCGCTCAAGCGCAAGGCGCAGAAGTCGACCGACGACAATCCGACCAGCGGCGACACGATGTCGGTGCTCTTGGTCGCCTGCCGCACGCAGACCCTCGAAGACCAGGTCAAGCAGGTGCTGGGGCAGGGCCTGACCACGGTGGCGATCGACGTCGATGCCTTCGCGCTCGCGAATGCCTGGGAACTGTGCGGGCTGCCCGAGGACGAACTCGAGCCCAGCGCCGAACCGCGCACCGAGGAACGCGCCATCGCGCTGATCGATGTCGGCGCCACGCGCACATCGATCAACGTGTTGTGCGGCGGCGAGACCTGCTTCAGCCGCGAGATCGGCATCGGTGGCCACGACATGACCCAAGCCGTCGCGCGCCGTCTGGGTGTCGAGGTCTTCGAAGCCGAAGCGATCAAGCGCAATCCTCAAGGCCAGGAGGTCGAGGTGACGCGCGCGATCCAGCCGGTGCTCGAGGATCTGACCAGCGAGATCTCGCTCTCGCTCGATTACGTCGAGCACCACGAAGGTCTGCGCGTCGAAGAACTGCTGCTCTCCGGCGGCGGCGTGCTCGCTCCGGGCGCGCAAAGCTATATCGAACAAGCCACGGCTCGCACGACGCGCACCTGGAACCCGCTCGAGGGTCTGCGCATCGCGGTCGACCGCGTGGACGTGGAAGAACTGGAAGCCTGGGCACCCTCACTGGTGGTTGCCGTCGGCCTTGCATCGAGGGTTCGCACAGCATGATCCGCATCAACCTGCTCCCCGAAGAGTACCGGCGCAAGAGCCGCACGCCGATCAAGCTGATGCTCACCGTCGCCGGTGTCGTCAGCGTGAACGCCGGCCTCCTGGCGTGGTGGGGCTTCCTCGCCTTCGGCATCCAAGCCGAGATCGAGAGCGAGCGCGCCGTACTGCAGACCGAGAACGACGGCCTCACGCCGCAAGTCAACTATCACAAATCGCTGGAAGGCGAGCGTCTGCGCTTCGCTTCGCGCGAGTCCGCGCTCGCCTCGATCACCAAGAGCCGCATCGGCTGGACGCGCAAGATCGACGAATTGATCGATGTCGTCAACGACGGCGGCGAGGGCCGGCGACACTTCGTCTGGCTCGACACGCTGAACGTCAGCCAACGCCCCGATGCGCGCGCGAAATCCGCGGGCACGGTCAAAGCCGACGGACACTCAGGCTCCAACGACTTCGCGCAAGTCGCGAACTTCCTCGAGGACCTCGAGCGCTCGCCGTTCATCCAGGACTTCAATCCGCCGGCGCCGCCCGAGGGCTCGCAGTCGCTGGAAGACAAAGAACTGGTCCCGGCCGTGGTCTGGGCTTTCCCGGTCAGCCTGTCGCTCAAGGCCAAGGATGAACCGGCACCCGCCAAGAAACCCGCCGCGAAACCCGCGGCTGCTGCGGCCGCCACCACTGAACCCGCGCCCCCCGCGGAAGGTGCCAAGCAATGAGCGAGAAACGAATTTTTACCTGGCTCCTGGGAGCCGGTGGCCTCGCCGTGATCGGTCTTGGTGCGATCATCTACTTCGAGTACGGCGCCATCGACGAATCGCGCGCAAGCGTGGCCGGGCTCAAAGTGAGCATCGACGCGTCGCGCAAGATCCTGACTGGGACCGGAGCGCTCGAGCGCGAGGTGATCGTCCTGCGCGAGACCGACGAGGTGAGCAAGGAAATCTTGCCCGACGAACAGGACGTCAACAACCTGGTGCGCGACCTGTCGCACTTCAAGGACGAGGCCGTCGTTCAGATCACGAGTCTCAAGAAGAAAGCGGCGGAAGGCGCGCGCAGCAAGGAGAAGAGCGACTTCGACAAGGTCGGATACCAGCTCAACCTGGAGGCGGACGCGTTCCAGCTGCTGAGTTTCCTCGACAAGATCGAGAGCCACTCGCGCTTCATGCGCGTTCCGGACTTCAAGCTCAGCGCGGCCCCGCGCCGCCAGGTTCAGGACACGGGCGTGCCGCGTCACAAGATTTCGCTCGACGTCGAGACTTACGTGTATCGGCCGACCTCCGGGCCCGCGCCGGTGAAGATCGACGGCTACACACGCAAGCGCGAGCTCCTGCTCGGCGAGATCAATCGCCGGCGCCAGGCCTTGCAGGTCGCTTCCTACATCTATCGCGGTCAGCGCGGCCGACGCGATCCGTGGGTCGACCCGCGCGTGTCCGCCCACGCCGAAGTGGAATCCGTGCTCTCGGTCGACGAGCAGATTCGAATTGTCGACGACCTGGTCAACCGCACGCAGATCGTGGTGGGGATGTGGGACAGCGTGCAACACGCGGAGTCGCTGATCGCCAAGATGCAATTCCAGGCGCAGCTCGACGAGAACTTGGCCAAGCTCGAAGCCGACGTGCGCACCACGCTGGCCGACGGAAACATCCGCTACGTGCCCTCGGACCGCCGTTTGCACAACGATGTCGTCCTGCCGTTGAACGGATTGCGCGAGGCGATGACCAGCGAGGAGCCCAATACAGGCCCTTCGCGCGAAATGCTCAAGCAACTCGTCGAGACGATGCGCGAAAACGTCAACAACGGAAAATTCGAGGAAGCTGCGATCAACTTCGACACGGTCGAGAGCCGGCTGGCCCAGGCGGAAGCCGATCCGCTGCGCCAACCGCTGGTCGTCGAGCTGCGCCGCCTCGATGGGCAGGCGAAAGACCTCGCGGAGTTCGAGCGAATTCCGATGGACATCCAGGGCGTGGTGATCGGCGAGGACACGCCGCCCGTCGCGTTGATCAACGACACGACTCTGGGCGAGGGCGATTTGCTCGGCAAGGAACTCATCATCAAGTCGATCAAGTCCGGGGCGATCGAGTTCCTGTTCCGTGGCATGGTTCTCGAACGCAGGTTTTAGGAAGTGAAGGAAACACAGTCCCAGGTTGGTCTGGGCAGGAGCGTCATGAAAGAAATGAAGAAATTCTGTGCCTTGGGCACATTGCTTTTGGCGTTCGCGCCGTTGGCTGCAGCCCAAGGGACGACCGGCAAGGATGCGCGCATCTCACTGCGCTTCACGGACCGAAAACTGTCCGATGTCGCGGAGTATCTGCGCGAGAAGTCCAACTCGAACATCGTCGTGCTCGGCGAAGCCGCGGATACGGCGATCAGTCTCGAACTGACCGACGTGCCCTGGCGCGACGCGCTCGACGTCGCGGCGGAGGCCGCGAAGTGCGTCATCGAAGAGCGCACCGGGGGAATCCTGGTCGTGCTCAAGCCGGTGCGCGTCACTTACGAGACGATCGGCGAGAAAGGCGCTGAGATTCGCGATGTGATCACGCTGATCGCGAAGTCGGCCGGCGCGAACATCGTCGTCGCTCCCGAGGTCAAGGGCACGCTGACCCTGCGGCTCAACAATGTACCCTGGCGCGACGCGCTCGATGTCGCCGTCAAGACGCTTGGCTTCGTCGTCGTCGAGGAGAGTCGCGGCATCCTGCGCGTGGTCGATCCCTCGACGTTGCAGTCGCAGATGGTGACCAAGAGCTACCAGCTGCGCTACATGCGTCCGAAGAGCGCCTACAAGCCGCTGATCAAGTCGGAGTTCCTCCAGCCGCTGAACGTGCAGGCGAATCAGGGCGCCAACAAGGACATCGCGCAGTCGTTCACGGTGCTCAAGGCGCTGCAGAAAGCGCTTTCCGCCGGCGGCGAACTCGATTACATCGAGGCGCAAAACGTGATCATCGTGCGCGACACCGCGCAGATCCACGATCAGGTCCGCGACATGTTGATGCGTCTGGACATCGAACCGGCGCAGGTCTTCTGCGACGTGAAGTTCGTCTCGACGCTCAACACTGACCTGCTCGACCTGGGCGTCGACTATGGCGACAGTGGTCCGACGATCGGCATCTCCGGCGGCGCGATCCCGATCACGCTGCCCTTCGGATTGGGTACCTCGGGTTGGGAGGACGGAATCATCGCCAACCCCGCCGGCAATGGTCCGTTCGCGGACCCGGCCTTGAACGCTGGCAACACCATCATCCCGGACACCGTCTTCGGCCGCCTGTCGTTCACGGGGGTCGCCGCGACGCTCAAGATGTTGCAACGCGACACGAAGACGGACGTGGTCCAGGCGCCGAAGCTGATTGCGCTCGACGGACACGAAGCGACGATCTTCGTCGGTGAAACGATCCGCTATGCCGAAGCCAAGTCCGAACAGGGACAAGCCGGTGGTCTGCAATTGTCGCTCTCCGAGGCTTCCGGCTCGCCGGTCGACGTCGGCTTCCAGTTGTTGATGGTGCCGCACGTGATCCCGGGTACGAACAACCTGACGCTCGACGTGGTTCCGAAGGAGACGAGTCTGTCGGGCGGCTCGGGCGCGAGTGCGCTCTCGCCGGCCGGCTTCGATGTGTTCACCGTCGGCGCCTCGGGCCTCGAAGGCACGATCGCATTGCCGCGCACGCGCAGCTCGACGATCGTGACCACGATGTTGCTCGAAAGCGGACAAACCGCCGTGATCGGTGGCTTGACCACCGAGTCGGAGCAGAAGAGCGAGTCGCGCGTGCCCTACCTTTCGCGCATCCCGCTCCTCGGAGAACTCTTCAAATACAAGAAGAAGAACAAGGAAC
>JAYUUV010000383.1:0-16320 GCA_043754695.1 Planctomycetota bacterium | reverse complement strand
GCCCTTGACCGCCTGGGAGAGCAGCGGCGCGAACGAGAAGTCGAAGTTGAAGTTGCGCAGATCGACCATGTTCCAGCGCACGACGACACCTTCGATCGGCGTTCCGGAACTCGTCACGACGCGGCCCGCAACCAGCGGCCCGCGCGGCAATTCGAAATCAGGCGCGATCTGCAGGCCGCCTTCATGGGCGAGCACGTGCGGCCCCTGGGCCGGAACGTGGCCGGCTGCGATAGCCAGCACATCGACTTCGCCCGCGGGCACGAAGTCCATCGTGTAGCGGCCCTCTGCGTCGGTCACGGCGTGGGTCGCGTTCAGGATTTCAGAGACGTACGAAAGATCGCGCAATCCACGCGGGACCGCGCCGACATCGGCGCCGGCGAGCGGCGTTGGCGCGGCGGACGACTTGGAGTCAGCGGTCGCCGCGCTGGACAACACGCGGCCGCTGATCTGACAGCCGCGCGAAGTGCGCACGACAACTTGCGTGTCGAGTCCGGCGCGCACGACGAGATCGGGGACGTGCGTCAGGGCGAACGAACCTCCGCTCGCCGTCACCTGCCAGTCGGGCCCCTCGGGCACTCCACAGAAAACGAAACGGCCGGCCTCGTCGGAGTCGGTCTGCAGATAGACGATGTCTCCGGTGCGCGCGGCTTCGATCGCAAACGTCGGACCGGCGGTGAGCGCCATGCGCACGCCACCCGCGGGCCTGCCGTCGGGATTCTCCACGCGGCCGATCACGCGTCCGCCGGCGCGCAGCCAGACATCGACCGGGCCACCGGATCCTGACGCGAGCACGCGCGCGTTGGCGATGCCATCGGGCACGTGGCGCGTTCCGCGCGCTTCCAGGAAATAATGTCCGCTGCGCACGCCCTCGAACTCGAAATTGCCGAAGGCGTCGGTGCCGGTGACCGCGATCGCCTCGACGCGCTGCTCGAGATCGTCGCCGGTGTTCGCCAGATGCAGGATCCGGCCGAAGGCGCGGCCGCCCGCGGGCGGAAGCGGCAAGAGATCGATGCGCACGCCGGCCAGCGGCGTACCCGTGGCGCGGTCGAGCGCTCGACCGCTCAATTTCCCAGGACCGACCAGGCGCACACCGGCGGGGATTTCGATGCCGCCTTCCAGTGCGAAATCGGCCTTGCCCAGGACCCCGGTGCGCAGCCCCTCGTTGGGGAGTCGTAGCCCAGCTTCGTCAGATGTCGAGGACGCTTCGGCTTGGACCGGCGCCACTCCCGCGGGCGGGGCGCTGTCGGGCTGTGCGCGCAGAAACCACCAGCTGAGCAGCGCGACCAGCGCGAGGATAGCGGCGACGAACATCCCTAGGGCGCGCGGCTTGGCTCGATCGAGTGAATGGTGGCGTGCGTCGGTCATGGCGTGCGCAGGATTCTGGGACAACAGACTTGCCAGTGGAACAAAACTCGCGCTCCGTGGGGGCCGACTGCTCGGATTCCGAGCTCGACATGGTGTGATTCGTCGCGATCGCACAGCCGGATCCGGCCAAGACGGATCTTCGCGCCCCAGACGCCGTCGAGTTCCACTCGGCGAAGACTGGCCTGCCTGTCGCTCCCCGCAGCTGTTACCGTTCCGCGCCAACGTGTCCGACACCGCGCAAGACAATCCCAGGCGAGCCTATGCGTTGATCGTGCTCTCGAGCGCGTTTTTCGCGGCCATGTTCGCGGGTCTCAAGTTCCTGCCGGAGCGAATTTCTTCGCCGGAAGTCCTTTTCGTGCGCGGTCTGATCGGCGTGAGCGGCGCTGGGCTTGTGCTACTTGCGACCCGCGAACGCTGGAGACCCGGCGCGCTGAAGACCAACCTGCTGCGCTCGACTGTCGGAGCGCTCTCGGTGGTCTGCCAATACTTCGCCGTGCACGAAGCGGGTGCGGAATTGGCGACGGCGACTCTCTTGAACCAGAGCGCGCCGCTGTGGATCCTGCTGCTCTCCGCTCCCCTGCTCGGTGAGCGCACGCTGCCCAGGACGAGGTGGGCGCTGCCCATCGGACTGATCGGTACCGCACTGGCACTTGGCCCCACGGCGAGCGGCGAACGGCTTGGGCTTTTCCTCGCGCTGCTCTCGGGTGGTTTCGCCGCGCTGGCCCTGCTCTACGTGCGCAAGCTGGTCTCGACCGAAAATGCCGCATCGGTGGTGCTGTTCTTCATGGGCTTCGCCACGCTCGCCTCGGCGCCCTTCGCGCTGTGGAAACTGCGCGAACACGGCGGCTGGACGGCGCGCGAGTTCAGCGTGCTCGTGGCGATCGGCGCCCTCGGAACCGCGGGGCAGTTGGTGATGACCCAGGCTTACCGCTACGGCAGCGCGGCCTCGGTCTCGATCGCCGGGCTGATGCAGGTCGCCTTCGCGGCGCTGCTTTCATTCGCCGTGCTGGGCTCCGCCGCACCTTCAGCCGCGGCGATCGCCGGAGGAATTCTCGTGCTGCTCGCCGGCCTGTTGGCCGTGCAGCCTTGGCGAGTCACGCGCGCGCCCGCTTCGCCGCCGTGAGCTTCGAGCGCGCGAGCATTTCGTCGATCACGACTTCGAAGGGCTTGGGACGCCAACCCAGTTCGCGCCGTGCGCGCTCGCCGCTGGTATTGAAACGCACGCGCGCCAGGCGCACGGTCTGCGGCGTGAAGAATTCGCTCTTGACCAGACCGTCGAGCAGCGTTGAGCCGGCCTCGGCGAAACTCCACAGCCAACGCGGGATGGCGAACGGTGCGCGGCGGCCGCATTTTCTCGCCACCATCGCGATCAGATCGCGGTGACTCCACACGGATTCCACCAAGAGATAGCGCCTTGCGCGCCGGCCCGACTCCAGCGCCAGGACGCAGCCTTCGGCGCAATCGTCGAGCCCGACGATGCTTTGCCGGCCGGGCGGAGCGAGCAGGAACGGCAGCGGTCCGGTGTGGCCGCGCTCGATCATGTGCAACACGCGCTGCGTATTCGATGGGCGCTCGCTGGCGCCGAAAATCGCGCCGGGATTGACCACGACGAGGTCCAGCTTCGTTGCCGCTTCGAGCGCGAGTTCTTCCGCGCGGCGCTTGGTCGTCATGTAGTCGCAGCGCAGTTCGTCGCCATGATATGCGCTGTCTTCGTCGAGGGTCTCGCCGCCCAGGGCCGGTCCCACAGCGACCACCGAACTGACGTGCAACAATCGCCCGACGGGATGACGCAATGCAGCGTCGAGCATGTGGCGCGTGCCCTCGACGTTGACCTCGCGCGCCAAGGCAGCGTCGCGGCTCTGGTAGCTGATCAGAGCGCCGGCATGCACGATCCAGGGCCGTTCGTGCACGGCGCACACGTCGGCGAAGGCGCGCTCGATGCTGTCCGGATCGCGCAGATCGCCCGCGTGCCATCGCACGTCCAATCCGCCGAGCGCGGCACGATCGGCATTCGCGCGCGCCAGCGCATGCACGACATGGCCGCGCGCCGCGAGCTTGCGCACGATCTGTGCGCCGAGAAAACCGGTCGCGCCGCTGAAAAGCACCGCGGGCCTCACGAGATTCCGTCCGCCGCGGGCGCGCTGCCCCGGGTCATACGGCCGCGGCCGGCGGGCAGATCCACGGTCGCGACCGTGCCAGGGCCGTCCGTGCGCGGTTCCAGGCGGATCGCGCCGCCCATCTCCTCTACCGCGCGTCGCGCGATCGCGAGGCCCAGGCCCGTGCCGGTCGAACGCGTCGTGAAATACGGTTCGAACAATCGCGCGCGCACTTCCTCGGACAGCCCGACTCCGCGGTCGCGCAACTCGATGCGCACGTGCAGGCCCAACTCGCTGACTTCGATCTCCAGTTCGCCGCCTTCAGGGCTGGCCTGGATCGAGTTGGAGATCAGATTCTGCAGCACGCGGCGCAACAGCGGCTCGTCGACGAAGACGAAGCCCTTGCCGCCCTTGCGCACAAAATGCACGCTCGCCTCGCGCGCCCAGGCCGCGTTCAAGACCAACAGATCGTCGACCAGAGAACCCGCGTCGAAGTCGCGCGGATTCTGCTGTTTCAGCGCACCGGTCAGGGCGTGGAAGTCGTTGGCGATCTCGCGCAGGTGTTCGACCTGGCGCGCGATCGTGTCTGTGGTGCGCTCGAAGATCGAGTCGAATTGCGGACTGTGCTCGTGCTTCGCGCGCCGCAAGAGATCGACGGACAACTTGATCGGCGTCAGCGGATTCTTGATGTCGTGGGCGACCTGGCGCGCCATTTCGCGCCAGGCGGCGTCTTTTTCGGCCTTGACGAGTTCGGCGCGCTTCTCCTTGATTTCGCGCGTCATCTCGTTGAAAGCGAGTCCGAGTTCAGCCATTTCATCGGAGCCGCGCACGGCGACGCGCGCGTCGAGATTGCCGGCCGCGACGCGCAGCGTGTGCTCGCGCATGGCCAGGATCGGCTGCGTGATGCGCCGGGCGATGATCAAGGTCCACAGCGTGGCCACGAGCAGCACGATGGCCGTCGCCCGGATCAGGATCCAACGCAGTTCATTGACGCCGCGGAAGATGTCGTCGTTGTCGATGCCCACGCCGACCACCCAGTTGAATCCACCGTCTTCGGGGCGCTTGGTGTGCTTGAACGCGGCGCTCTTCTTCTTGCCCTCGAACGTGTACTCGGGGAAGAGGCCCCAATCGCCGGCCAAGGCTGCTTCGGTCAAGGGGGCGAGCGCGAGGTCCTGACTGACGCGCTGTCCGTACAGTTCAGGATTGGGGTGCGCGAGGATTGTGTTGGCGTCGGACTTCCAGACCCAACCGTAGGCGGAGGGAAACGAGTCGGGCACCAGGCCGCGGAAGTACTCGGTCAGTACCGGCGTGCGCACGTCGTTCTGGATGTTGCGCCAGTCGACCAGGCCGAAGAGCACCGCCGAGATCTCCTGCGGCGCGGCCTCGTTGCGCACGGGAGCCGAAAAACCGATGTACCAGCCCGGCTTGGCGTCGGTCCCAAGCAGGTTCGAGCGGTGCTGGTCGAGCGCGTAGAACTGCCCCTGCATGCCGGCCTGGAACCAGGAATCGTCGCTGAAATTCTGGTTCTCGAGTGCGATCAGGGTCTTGGGACTCAGCAAGTTGCCCTGCTGGTCGCGCTGGTTGGAAGCGACAAGATGCCCGCTCGGATTGACCAGGATCAGAAGCTCGAAGTGACGCTTGACCAGCACGGAACTGTCGAACGTGTCGCGCAGGATGTTGCGCATCGTCTGCTTGTCGTCGCTCCCGTGCAGCTGGTCGTTGTATTCGCTGACCGCCCACCAGGAGAGCGGGCTGGCCGCGAGCAACTGGATATCGCGCCGGAATTCGTCGACGTCGCGATCGATCTGCGCCGCAAGATCGCTGGCCAGGCCCTTGAGCGAGAACAGCACCACGTCATGGGAAAGCCGCTCGCGCACCTGATGCTCGACGAAGATCCCGAAACCAAGGAAGGGCACCACCACCGCTGCGAGCACAGCGAGCACGAGCTTGGTGGAAATCCTGCGGATCATCGACGGACGGCGCTTAGCATGTCCCGCTAGCTTGGCCCTGGAAGAGCGTATCCTCCTGATCCGTCTGTCGCATCTGGGCGATGTGGTGCATGCGCTTCCGCTGTTCCACGCGCTGCGCGCGGCGCATCCGCACGCACGCCTGGCCTGGGCGATCGAACCGCAGTTCGCCGGCCTGATCCAAGGCCTGCCTGGCCTGGAGCGCTCGATCCTGTTCGAACGCCGCGGCGGCGCCACGGCCTGGCTGGCACTGGCCGCACAGATTTCGAGTTTCAATCCGACCTGGATCGTCGATGCGCAAGGCAACTTGAAGAGCGCCGCGGTCAGCTTGTGCGCCCCGAGCGCGCGCCGCAGCGGACTGCATCGGCGCGATTGGCGCGAACCCGCGGGAAGTTGGGTGTTGCACGATTGGGCCGAGCCGACGACGGCGCTGCCCGCGCACGCCATTGATCGCATGCTGGCGCTGTGCGCGCATGTGGGCGGCCCGACGACACAACCGTGTTTCGAGCTGTGCTTGTCGAGCGAAGAACTGCTGCGCGGCGAGCGCGCGCTGTCGAGCGCGCTTGGATCCGCGCCTGCGCCTGGAGACGTCCTGCTCGCGCTGTCGTCCGCGGGCGACGTGCGCAGCTGGCCACTGACGCGCTGGATCGAACTGGCGCGTGAACTCGCGCGTTCGGGCAGGCGTGTGCTGGCGATCTCGGGCCCCGGCGAGATCGAAATCGGACGGCTGTTCGCCGCGCAGCTCGACGCTGAACCCGGCGTACGCTCGTGGATCGGCCAACGCGGGCTGCGCGAGCTTGGCGCCGCATTGACGATCGCAGCGCGAGCCAAGGCGTGTTACGTCGGAGTCGATTCCGGCCCGCTGCACCTGGCCGTGGCCGCCGGCTTGTCCGTCGTCGCGCTCGAAGGACCGCAGTCGCATCTGCGCACCGGACCGTGGCCACCGCCGGAGCGCGATGCAGAGCGGGCATGCCACCGCGTCGTGCATAGCGCAGAAGCACCAAGTTGCGCGCCGTGTTTCTCGCGCGTCTGCCACCACGCACAGGGCCCGGTGTGCATGGGCGCGCTCGAGCCCAGACTCGTCGTCGCGGCGCTCAACGACTAGCGCGCTAGGGCTTGTCCGGCTTGGCGCCTTCGGCAGGTGTCGCCGCGGGCTTGAGCAGCTCGATCAATTCCTCGACGTCCTTGTACTCCGGCCAGAACAGCGAGATCTGCTTGAGCAGCTTGAGCTTCTCGGCGGGATCGGTCGCGTCCTTGGCCTGTTGGTAGAGGCCCGCGGCTTTCTCGACGTACGTGCGCAGGGTGTCGCGTCGGGCGAGCGCGTCCTTGTAGTAGTCGCGCTGCGCGAGCAGCTTGTCGTAGCCGGCGACGGCATCTTCGTAGTCCTGATCGGACTCCAGCGTGAGCGCAGTCTGATAGCCCGTCTCGAGAATCGCCTCTTCGATGCCCGCCTTGGCGCCTTCGAACTTGTCGGCCTGGAACTTGGTCATCGCCAGGCCGACTTCGATCCCTTCGCGCGCCTTGTCCCACTGCTTGTTGAAGATCTGGCGATCGATCTCGCGCAACTTTTCTTCCGCGCCGGCTTCGATGCGCGTGCGTTCGAAGCCGGTCTTCGCGTCGGCGAATTCCTTGTCGAGCAGGAGCGCAATGCGATATTCGTTGCGCGCCGCCGCCCACAGGCCTTGGCGCTCGAGATCGCTGGCCAACATGCAACGGCTGGCGGACAATTGTGTGGAGACGTCCTGCTCGCGGCTGCGGGCACGATCGTTCTTGGGCTGGTACTTGCCCGTGTAGCGGAAGCTCGTCTTGGCCTGCTCCAGCCAATAGTCGCGCAGCAGTTGCACACCGTCCTCGTAGTACTGCTGGCCCATGCCGCGGCGATAGTTGAGCTGCAACAGCACCTGCGCCAGGCTGGCCTTCGCGCGCTGATCGTCGGGCACATAGGTCAGCGCAGTTTCATATTGCTCGCGCGCCGCATCGAGGTTGCTCGAGGAGAAGAATTCGTCGCCATTGAGCGCGTGTTTCTCGGCCAGCTTGCGCAGCATCTTCTGCTCCCAGTCGGCGATGACCTGCTCCTCAGGCTCGATCAGCCTGGCCTGGCGGACGAGACCCAGCGCCTCGAGGTTCTGCTCCTTGAAGCACAATAGGCGCGCCTGCTCGAGCAGCACAGCCGCCTTGGCGCGCCGCCATTCGCGCTCGCCCTCGGGATCGTCGGGGCGGCTCTGGTGGTAGGCCTCGGCCGCCAGCAGCGCCTCCTCGTAGCGCCCCTGGGCGGAAAGTTCGTCGATCGTCTGCAGGCGGGCCGGGTCATCGGCCCTCGGTTCAGTCGCCTGGCAGGCGGCAAGGACGAGCGGGAGGGCGGCGTGGGCGAGGCTAATCTTCATGGATCGGTGGACATTAAGGGCCAGTCAAACGACGCCGGCCCCCTGAAATTATTCCCGGCGGGAACCCGCCCCTTGTAACAAAGCCTCGAACCGGGGGCCAAGGCCGCTAGGTGCGCATGAAGTGCGTCAGGCTGATTCCCAGGGCGCCGAACAAGAGCACCGGCAGCCAGGCGGACATCAGCGGCGAAAGGTCGCCCGACAGGCCCATGGAGCGGGCCACGAAATCCACGCAAAAGAAGGCCACGCACAACAGCAGTCCGCCCATCACGGATTCGCTGGCCTTGCCCCGTTCGCGGCCGACGAGAAATGGAATCGCGCACAGGACCAGCACGATATTGCTCAACGGAAACGTCAACAGGTACTGCAGCAGCGTCTGGTAGCCCGTGTTGTCGGGATCGCGGGCCGAGAGGTCGAGAACTTCCCTGAACGACAATTCGAGCACGCGCTTGCGCGCCTTTTCCGCTGTAAAGATGTCCCTGGGCGAGAACTTCACGACTCCTTGCCGGGCGTCGAGCCACACGGCCGGCTCGAGCTTCGAGTCGTCTCCGACCTCGCGAACGAAGCCGTTCTCGAGCTTCCAGCCGGTGCGCGAAGCGTCGTCCACCCACTCGAAGCGCTCGGCGATCAGGCGCACAACGACCCCTCCGCGGGTCAGCGTGGCTTCCAAGCCCTGCCCTTGCGGTGCGTGATGCTCAGCGCCGCCGACGCGAAATTCGCCGACGCGCACGACGTTGCCGGCGAGATCGCGAAACCAGACATTTTTCAGCAGCGCCTCGTCGCGGTGGTTGTGGAGAATGTCGAACAACGCCTCGCGGCGTGGGCCGATCGCAGCATCGGCGTACTCGCGTATCGAAAAGGCCGCCACGGCCGCGATCAGCGCGCCGCCGAATACGCAGGCCAGCAGTCGTTGAGCGCTGACGCCGGCGGAGAGTCCGGCCGTAAGTTCATTCTTCTTCACCAGCCGTGCGACGGTGAACATCGCGGCCACGACGGTGACGAAGGGCGAGGCCTGGACGTAGAGGAAAGGCACACTCAGCGCGTAGTACTCGAGCAAGAGCAGCAGCGAAGTGCCTTTGCCGTCCTCGCCGGCCTCGAAGTACGAAAGGTGCGAGGCCATGTCGATGACGACGAAGAGCCCGACGACCAAGAGCACTGCCGTGGCGTAGGACATCGCAAACATCGCGCCGACGTAGCGATCGAGCCGGCCGAAAGCCCGCAGGTTGGCGAGCTTCATTTGCGGAAGGCCTTCCAGCACAGGAACAGGCCCGCGATGCTGCCCAGGCTCGTCGTGGCCCAGGCGCCGACGGCCGGCGGGATCATGCCCCAGCCGCTCAACGTCTTGCCCAGGCGAATCGAGAGCAGGTAGTAGAGCAGCGCATAGCCGACCGCGGCCGCGAGCGCTCCAAGCTGCGTTCCGCGGCGCAGCAAGAGTCCCGTGGGCACGCCCAGCAGGATGAACATGAAATACGTGGCGGTCAGCGTGTTGCGGCGATGCCACTCGTATTTCGCGGCGTCGATGTCCTTCTCGGGCACCTGTCCATTGGCCAGCATGCGGCTCAGCTCGGGGCTGGGCTGGTAACGCCACTGCGTGCGATCCTTCGGCTTGATCTGCAGCAGATCATCGACATCGACCTCGAAGGTGAAATGTCCGACTTGAAAGAGGTGAACCTCGTCGGCGCTGCGCGGCCGGGTCAAGTCGACGCGCATGCTCTCGCCTGGAAAACTGAACGTGGCGATGTCGGCGAAGATCGTGGCGCCGGCCTGCGATTGGCCCTTGGGGCCTTTGACGGCCTTGTCTTCCGTGCTGCGCGCCGTGGCCGGCAGGTGGATGGTCACATCGCGAAACGTGTTGCTGCCTGGATCGCGCGACTGCGCGGACAAGTAGAAATCGCTGAACTGGACTTCAGTGCGGCCCGGATTCACATTGCGAAAGCTGTTGATCAGGATGCTGCGCGCGTATTCGCGTTTGACGAAGGACAGGCCCGGAGAAATCTCCGTCGAAAGCCAGTGCGAGAATCCGCCCAGGACCAGAGCGACCACGACCGCCGGCCAGACCATGCGCACGGGGTGGACGCCGGCCATGCTGATCGCGGTCCACTCGTTGTCCCCCGCCAGCCGGCCGTAGGTCGAGACCAGCGCCAGCAAGAATCCGATCGGCAAGAGGTAGGGCACCAAGTCGACCAGCACGATCGGCAGGAAGCCGAGCAGTGCCGCCATGTTGACGCCGCCCAGCGTGTGCACTGCGCTGACGACGATTCCAGGGATGGCGATGAAGAACAGTCCGCCCGCGGAGACGACGACGGCGGCGGAGAGCAATTGCAGGACGTAGAGGAAGAGCGTCACGGGGCAGTAGTCTAGTCCTCGCCGGGCACGAATCGCCAAGCTGCAACTGCGCTGTGACGTTGATCGTTCCGGGGCCTAGCCGTCCGTTGAGCGCTGATCCTGTCGAACCGCTACTGAAGACTCGCACGATGAAAACTCGTTTCGAACTCGCCACGCTGCTCGCCGCCCTGCTCTTTTTTCTCCAGCCGGCGGCTCAGTCCCCCAGCGCCACGCTGCCGGGGGTGCCGGCGGCGGTGCGCGAGGCCATGCTGCGCGGCGACACGAAAGCGACGCTCGCGGCGCTCGACAAGGCACAGCTGCAGGATCCCAAGACGGCGGACACCATGCTTTACCTGCGCGCGGTGGCACTCGCCGCCGCGAATCAGCGCGTCGAGGCCCTCGCGGCCCTCGACCAGCTCGGACGCAGCGCCCCGAAGTCGATCTGGTCCAACAAGGCCACCTTCCTGCGCGCAGACCTGTTGCGCGACGAGCGGCGCTTCGCCGAGGCCGTGCTGATCTACGAGGCCGAAGCGCTGCGACTATCCGGCGCGGAACGCCAGGCGGAACTGGCCCAGGTCTACCTGCGATTCGCCGAAGAACTGGCCGCGACGCCGGTCAACCTCGGCGGCAAGCCGGACTTCGTGCGCGCGGCGGATCTGTTCAACCGCGTGCGCGAGCTGGCGGCCCCCGACAGCCTGCGCGAGCGCGCCGCCTACCGCCGGGCCCAGTGCATCGAGGCCAGCGAGAACTGGGGCGGGACGATCCAGGCCTACCAGGAGTATCTCGCCGCCTTCGATCCGACCCAGGAGAGCAAGGCGCTGACCGGCTCGCCGCAGTGGATCTTCGCCGCCCGACTGGCTCGCGGCCGCGCGCAGCAGAAGGCCGGAGACTCGGCCGGCGCGCGGCGCACGCTCGAGGATCTGTCTGCGGAACTGCGCCGCGCGGCGGCCGGTGAAGGCAAGCTCGGGCCCGCGACGCGCAAGCTCGCCGCCGAGGCACTGCGCGGTGTACTCGACCTTGACGGCGAGGCGCAGTACGCCCTTGCCAGTACATGGTTCGCTGCCAAGAACGAGGGCCTGGGCATCGCCGCGCTGAAGCACTTCGTCGAACGCTTCCCCAATCACCCGCGCGCGCCGCAGGCGCGACTCGATCTGGCGGAGGAGCTGCTATCGGCCCATCGCAGCGACGAGACCATCGCCGCCGTGGAGTCGATCCTTGCCTTGCCCAAGCCAAAGGATGGCGAAGCGGCGCGCGAGTCGACGCGCATCGCCGCCCGCGCCCTGTTCCTCAAAGCCTGTGCGTTCACGCGCGCGGATCGCCACGAAGAAGCGCGCGCAATGTACGCCGCCTACACGGTCGACTACCCCTCGGGCGTCGACTGGAATTCGGCGCAGGAGTGGATCCTGACCAGCGAGTACAACGTCGGCGAGACACTGCGCGATCGCGAAGAGTTCGACGCCGCCAAGAAAAGTTGGAGCGAATACCTGGCGCGACATCCGCTCGATCCCGATGCGCCACAGATCCTGTTCGACATCGGCGAGCTCGACGCCGCGATCGCGCAAGCCGAAACGACTCCGCAAGCGGAGCGCGCCGCACGTTGGCGCTCGGCCATCGCCAGTTGGCGCGAACTGGAGGCCAAGTACGCCGACAAGGACGCCGGCCTATCCGGCCGCGCACGCCTGCGCATCGGCGCAACCTTGGAGAATGAGCTGGGCGATTTCGCCGGCGCCATCGACGCGTACAAGTCCTGCGCCGGCACTCCGGCTGCGAATGAAGCCCTGGCGGCTCTGCGCGCGATGACAGAACCGGCGCTCTCGGTCTCGGTCGAGCAAACCGTACTCGGCAGTGAAGCGCTGCGCGCGAAATTGCACGTGCGCAATCTGGAAAAGGTCACGGTCGAACTGTGGCGACTCGACCTCGAGGCCTATTTCCGCAAGAACTTGAGCCACGCCGGCGTCGAAGATCTGGACCTTGACCTGATCAACGCGCAGCAGAAATTCGAATTGCCGGTCGCCGGTTACGCGCTCCACAAGCCGATCGAACAGGACTTCGACCTCGATGTGAAAGGACCGGGCGCGTGGGTGATCGCGGTCAGCTCCGGCAAGCTTCGCGCCAGCGCACTGTGCCTGCGCAGTGACCTCGACCTGATCGTCGAATCGTCCGCCGACGAGACCCTGGTCTTCGTCGAGGACATGGCCCGCGGCGAGCCCGCGGCCGGTGTGCGCGTGCTGGCGGCGCTCGGCGAGCGCCAGGGCAGTGCCGCGCCGGTCGTGCTCGAGCAGCGCACGGATGCGCGCGGTTTCGTGCGCTTTGCGCTCGAGCCGCGCTCGAGTGCCGGAAAGGTCAGCGTGTTGTGCCTGCGCGAAGGCCACGTCGCCTCGAGCGGAGTCTCGTTCGACGTCGCACCGACACACAGCCTGCTGCCGCGCGCGCTGCTCTACACCGAGCGCCCCGCCTACCGTCCCGGAGAAATCGTGCACTGGCGCGCGATCGTGCGCGGCGCGCAGGACGGGAAGTTCGTCGTGCAGCCCGGCCGCAAGGCCGAACTGCGCATCAGCGACGCGCGTGGACGCTTGGTGAGCACGCAGTCGCTGACGCAGTCGGAGTTCGGAACTTTGAACGGCGACATCGAGTTGCCGGCATGGGGGCCGCTGGGCAACTGGACGATCTCGCTCGCCCTCGACGAAACCGCGGTCGTGAACACAGCCTTCACGGTCGCGCAGTTCCAACTGGTGCACGTCTCGCTCGACGTGAACTTCGAGCACGCGGTCTACTATCGCGGCGAGGACGCGGTGGCGATCATCGACGCGCACTACGCTCACGGCGGAGCAGTGGCCGACTCGCCGCTGACTCTGCGATTGCCCGACGGTCGCCAGAGCCAAAGCCGCACCGACGCCGAAGGCCGCGCGCGCGTGGTCTTCCCGACGCGCGACCTGGCCGAGGAACAGCTGCTCGAGCTTGGCGTGACTTTGAGCGACGAACCGCTGACCACGACCGCGCGCGCTTGGCTTGCCTTCCGCGAATACACGCTCTCGGCGCGCACGGCACGCGATGCCTACGCGATCGACACGCCGTTCACGGTCAAGCTCAGCGCGCGCGGCCCCGACGGCGCGCCGCTGGCGAAAAAGTTGAAGCTCGCCATCCTGAAGATCACGGAGGGGCCCGGCAGACCGCGCGCGGAGTCGCTGATTTCGCAAGTCGAAGTGACTACGAATGCCGCCGGTGAGGCGACGCCGCTGGTCAAAGTCGCCAAGAGCGGAAACTACGTCCTGCGCGCTTTCGCCGAGGATCGCTTCGGAAATCCGATCGAGACGCGCAGCGAAGTCGAGATCCTCGGGGACGACGACAAGACGACGTTGCGTCTCCTGGCCGACACGGACACATTCAAGGTCGGCCAAGCGGCCACGGTCACGGCGCTGGAGCGCGAGCAGGGCGGGCTTGCGCTGCTCACGTTCGAAGCCGGCCGGATCGTCGATTGGCGCTGGATGAAACTCGCCCCGGGCGCGAACCAGATCGAATTTCCCGTGGGCGACGAGCTCGCGCCGGGCTTCTCGCTGGCCCTGGCCCACATGCGCCGCGGAAAATTCCGCGCGCGCGAACTGGAGTTCCGCGTCGAGCGCGAGCTCGAGGTCACGCTCAAGCCGCGCGCGGAGACGTTGGTGCCCGGCAGCGAAGGCACGCTCGACATCGAAGTGCGCGACTCGCAGGGCAAGCCGGTGGCGGCAGAGTTTTCGCTCGCGATCGTCGATGCCGCGCTGTTCGAGCTCTATGCGGAAAGCCTGCCCGACCTGCGCGCGCTCTTCCAGCCGCCGGTTGCCGCCAGCCGGCCTGGCCTGGATACGGAATCGAGTTGCGCGTTCCGATACGACGGCGCGAGCTGGGAGGTTTCCGGCGAAGTGCTGGCCGAGGCGAAGCGCGAACAGGACGAGCTCAAGTGGAAAGAGCAACGCGAAGGCGCGGCCAAGGAGCTGGCCGGCCTCGCGCGCAAGTCCGATGGACCCATGACGCCGGGTACGAGCACGGTGGCGCAGGCTGCCGATGAATTCTTCCTCGGACGTGGTCTCGAGGCGGAGGATTCGAAGCGCTATGCCGGAGGCGGTGGAGGCGGCCCTGGCTACCGCGGTCCGGGCGACTCGGCCAAGGACAGGTCCGCGGGCCCCGAACCGTTCGCGCTGCGCTCCCCCACGGCGTACTGGTCCGCGGCGATCGCGACTGACTCGACCGGCAAGGCCAGCGTGAAATTCACGGCGCCGATCAACTCGGCGCGCTGGCGCGTCAATGCTCGCGCCGCGGCCAAGGATCCGCGCGCGGCGGAGGCGACGGCCTACTTCACCACGCGCGCCGCATTTTTCGTCGAACTGCGCGCGCCGCAGGCCCTGATGGAGGGCGACAAGCCGCGTTGTTTCGCGCGCGTGCACAACACGACGGACAAACCGATCAGCGCCGAATTGAAACTGGTCCTGCGCGGCGCGGGCATCGAGTCGACGCTGCCCGCGGGCCGCATCGAAGTTCCGCCCGGCGCGAAGGAAGTCACTTTTCCGGAGCTGTCGCAGACGCTGCAACCTGGAACGCTCTCACTCGCGCTCGAAGCGAGCGCCGAAGTCGCCGGCCTGCGCGCCCTGGCACGCGACAGCTTGACCCTCGAGGTCGCGACCTGGGGCACGCAGTTCAGCGCGACGCAGAGCGGTGCACTCACTTCAACGCTCTCGTTCGAGCTGCAACTCCCGAGCGTGCGCAAGTACACGAATCTCGCGCTCGAATTGTCCGTGGGGCCGAGCTTGGACGCCATCCTGGTCGACGAAGCGCTGGGCCTGCGCCGCTACGCGAACTTGCGCGGACAGACCCCCGATTCCGCTTCCACGGCGGTCGAGCTTTTCGGCGCGGCCGAGGTGCTCGCGCAACTTGCGCGCGGCGGCCGCGACTCCAGGGCGGAATACGCGCGCGTCCGCGAACGCGTGCAGCAGCTTTGCGCAGCGCTGATCTCAGCGCAAGACCCGCAACAGGGCTGGCGTTCGCAGTGGAACAACACCGATCAGCAAAGCGATCTGTGCGCCTGGGCGATGCTGGCCCTGGACGCCGCGCGCGACGCCGGCATCAGCGTGGCACAGGACGGCCTCGAATCCGGGATCGCGGCCCTCGATCGCATGCAGCGCGCCACGCAGAGCGACGAACGCAAGGCGCTTTTCCAACACGCGCTGGCGCGCTTTGGCCGCGGCGACTACGGCGCGCTCAATCGCTTGCACCGCATGCGCAACGAACTCTCCAGCACCGCGCTCGCGCACACGGCGCTGGCCTTGGTGGAGCTCGATCGATTGCCGATGGCCAAGGAAATCGCCGCGCTGATCGAGTCGCGCAGCGTGTTCGATCCGGCGCGGCCGGAACTTGGCGCTTGTTTCAGCGTCGACAAGAACTTGCCTTGGTCGCGCTCCAGGGTCGGCACGGCCGCGGTCTGCGTGCTCGCGCTCGAAGCGACGCTGCCCAAGTCGCCGCAACTCGCGAGCGGCGTGCAATACCTGATCGCGCATCGGCCCTGGAGCGATCCGCGTGCGAGCGGAATCGCGCTCGCCGCACTCGCGCGGCATGCGGGGATGACTCTGCCGCAGCTGGAGCGCTTCGAAGTCAGCGCCACGATCGCAGCTGGAGCGCCGCTGCTGCTCGAACTTTCCAAAGCAGACTCGCTGATCGTTCCGCTGCCCGCGAGCGCCGCTGGAAAGGTGCGCGTCGAGCTCGCGCTCAAGGGCCGCGGCGCGCCGCACTACGCCGCGCTCTTGCGCGGATTCAGCTCGGAAACAGGCGAGCTCGCCGCACGCCCCTTCAGCATCCACGAACGCGCCGTCATGGCACCTGCGCCAGTCTGGCGCGGCAAACCGGTCGCGGTCGGCTTCTCGAGCGTGCCCAACCGTCGCGAGCAGTGGTCCAACCGCGTCTCGAGTCTCGCGCGCGGCACGAATGCCCAGGCGTACGTGACGCTGCGCCGCGACGATTCGCGCGGGAACGCGGCCGACGGCGACTGGCTGATCCTGGAGATCCCGCTGCCCGCGGGCGCCCGCGTGAGGCCGGATTCCGTGACCGGCGCCGTCACTGGCTGGCAGGTGCTCTCCGATCGAATCGTGACCTACATCCCGCCCGACGTGAACTGGTCGACCGTGCAGTTCGAACTCGAGGGCGCGATCCCCGGGCACTATC
>JAYUUV010000382.1:0-6902 GCA_043754695.1 Planctomycetota bacterium | reverse complement strand
CCTCCGATCAGGCCGCGGGCGTCACCGAGTCCGAGGAATCGGTGCTGATTCAAGCACTCGCCGCGGAAGCGACCGTTGAAGCTCTCGATGTACGCGTTCTGCGTCGGCTTGCCCGGATCGATCCGATGCAAACGGATGCCGCGAGCCTTTGCCCACGAGTCGAACGCGTGGCTCGTGAATTCGGGACCGTTGTCGGTCACGATCACCTCCGGTTTCCCGTGCAGCGCAATCGCACGATCCAGCACACGTGTCACGCGCAGGCCCGAGATGGAGTGCAACCGCTGAGCATGCGAACGCGGCCGCCGAACTGGCTGCGACCAAGTTGAACCGCATGAAAATTCAATTTCCGAGGCTCGTCCGAACAAGCGTCAGGATCGCCGCGCGGATCGGATCGGAAAGCTGTATCCAGAAAGCCGCCACGAGCGCGAACTCCGAGTCGTCGTGGACAGGAACACCGCGTGGAGCACCATGACACGATTCCGTGGTTTTCGCTCCGTGCGTGCACGTACTTGATTCATCAAGACTTGCGTCGCTCCCACTCGCTCCCTTCGCGCGGGTTCGATTTCCGCCGCCTCCACCACTTCTACTCAAGTCGGCCTGCGCGTTAGGGTGAGGCCACGCCTGCCATGTTCCTCCCAGCCTTTCGCGGTGTAACCGCACTGCTCGGCCTGCTTGTCGTCGCGGGCTCGCTGGTCCTCACATCCGCCTTCGCTCCGTTCTCGGACGACACCGAGCAGCCGGGCAAGCAGGGCAATGGCGAGTTCATCATCGGGCCGGAGTACGCGATCGATCCCGACCTGACGGACAAGGGCAACCCCAAGGGCAAGCAGTTCGAGTTCACGCTGGCGCTCGCGCAGAGCAAGCTCTTCAACGGCAAGGACAAGACGCTCGAGCCCGACAAGAAGCCGGTCAATACAACGCGCACGATCACGGTCTACATACCCGCGGCCTACGTGGACGGCACCAAGGCGCCGTATCTCGTGATCCACGACGGACCCGGCCAGCTCGGACTCGTGCGCAACGCGCTCGACAACCTGACGATCTCCAAGGATCCCATGCGCAGCCTTCCGCCGTTCGTGGCCATCGCCGTCCAGAACGGAGGCGACGATTCCAAGAACAGCGAGCGCGGCCTCGAGTACGACACGCTGTCCGAGCGGCTCGCGCGCTTCATCCACGAGGAAGTCGTGCCGGCCGTGCTCTCTCGCGCGGAGATCAAGGCCGCCTTTCCGCAGCTGGCCTTCACCGACAACCCTTGGGGACATGCGGTCATCGGTTGCAGTTCCGGCGGCGCGGCCGCGCTCTCGATGGGCTGGTTCCGGCCCGATCTGTTCCGGCGAATCATCGCCTACTCGGGCACGTTCGTGGACCAACAGGACGACGACGCAGCGGAGGAGCAGGCGTTTCCGCTTGGAGCATGGGAGTACCACTCCGGCCTGAAGTTGATCGAGAGCAGCGAGAAGAAGCCGCTGCGGATCTTCACGCACGTTTCCGAGCACGACATCCGCGAGAACGACGCGGAGGACACGCAGCACAACTGGGTCATGGCCGGCAAGCGCACCTCCGCCGCACTCGAAGCCAAAGGCTACGATCACCGCTTCGTGCTGAGCCTCGGCACGGGCCACTGCGACAGCCGAGTCTTCCAACACACGCTGGCCGACACGCTGGTCTGGATCTGGCGCGGATATCGCGCAGGCTGAGCGCGGCGGCCTCGTTCGCGCAGGGGCAAAGATGCGCCTCGAGGCCGGTTCGAGGCTGGTGGAATACGAAGTGCTCGGCCCGCTCGGTGCGGGCAGGCGCAGAAGTCGAACCTGGTACGGTATAGCGAAGACGCGATCGACATGGGCATTTCGGATTTCTTCAAGCAGCAAGTGGGCAAGACCAAGGACCTCGCCGTCCTGCTCGTCATCAATCATTCGCTCGCAAAGATCGGCAGCGTGAGCGAGTTGGTCATCGACCGCGCGGAACGGCGCATCACGGGCAAGCTGAATTTGAACGGCGAATCGGAACCCATCGACATCGCCGTCCTCGGCTGGGAGTACGGCGATGCATCGAACCCCAACCGGGTGCGGATCCTCGGTCTGACCAGCAACAAGCCGTGGCTCAACGCCATCGCCGAGCGGGCGATCCTAGAGCGCTGGTTCGCCGTTCCGGCCGAGCACCTCGGCAAGCTGCGGCTGGCGCTGGACTAGACGATTCGCAGCACGGTTCGCGCCACGCGAGTGTCGCGTTCGCGGAGGCTGCGATGCGCGTGTCTTTCGCGCTGCCAGTCGGAGGGAGCAACGCTGCGCGCGCCGACAAGCCACGCGGCCGACAAGCGCGTGGCGGCCGCCGGTTGCGATGGAATGCGTGCCGGCCAAGTTCGCTCGTAGAGTTTGCGGACCCATGACGCAGCGACATCCTGGTGATCGTTTTATTGACCGACGCCCCATTTCTAAGCAAAATCATGTCGCGATCATCGTCTTGATGGCGACAAAGGAGAGTCGCGCGAGTTTTGCCATCGAGGACGAGAGCAACGCCCTGGACCGCGTGCAGCGCTTTGCCGCGGTGATGGAGCAGCATTGCGGTCGCTACGTGGAACCGCTGGTGGAATCGACACTTGCTGAACTCCAGGCCGCGATCCTCGGGCCGCGAGCCACCCGCTACGGCCTGCGTCGATCGCCCGTGTTCGTGGGCGAAACCGCACGAATGCAGCCCGTAGTCCACTACATCGCTCCGCATTGGAACGACACACCGGCGACGGCAACGGACGCAGCTCGCGCTTCCTGATCAACGACACGCTGCGCCGAGATCGCGCCGTGCCCGCGCCGTTCATCTTGCCTGTTTCCGCGACGATCACGATCGCGCGACGCCGAAGTTATGACGAAGTGCTCGAACAATTTTCACGCGCGCTCATGCGCAAGTACGCCGGCGCGTGGCGCTTCGGCACCGAGCGCGTGGCCGACGACGGCGTCCGCTACAACCTCGAATTCGACGCCTATCAAGACGCGCTGCCGGCGTGGCGCTACCCCGATCCAACCGAGCACGTCGAGTATCTCGCCCAGGTTGTCCAAGACACGCTCGAGCACGAGATGCGCGACGAAGCGGCGTTTCTGCGAAACCTGCTCTCCGCGCGCGAAGGCATCAAGCGCGTCCTCGAAGGCCCGGACCCCGACATCGATCGCATCATCCGCTCGATTCGCGAAAACGAGGGCCGAATCACGGGCAAACTCCGCAAGGAGTTTCCGCAGCTGGAGGATGCCCCCGTCGCCTGCGCGATCGTCGATGCGGTGATCAAGGCTTTCACCTGAGCGTTGGGCGCTGGTTCGGATCCGACGACACGAAGGACAGCGAACTTCAGTTTGCCGGAAGCGTCGACCACGGGTGCGCCTGTGCGAGCAACGTGCTCGCCCCCCGATCGAGTGGCTGGGCAGTTCTCCTGACGACATCGAGCTGCGATCAAGAATCGCTGCGCTTCGCGGGTGCGCCTGACTGAGCGAACTTGGGCTCGATCCAGTCCGCGCGCTGCGGCGAAAACGTGATTTTCATGCAGCGCGAACTCAGCCAGGGCTCGTGCGGATCAGCGCAAGGATCGCCGCGCGGATCGGATCGGAAAGCTGGAGCCACGAACCCGCTACGAGCGCGAACTCCGGCGAGTCATGCGAAAGCACGACATATGGAGCGACATGACACATTTCTTCGAGCTCTGCTGCATGTGCACGCGCCGTTGCACCATCTGGACTTGCGTCAATCTCGCTCGCTTCACTCGCGCGGCTTCGATTCCCGCCGCCTCTACCACTTCGAATCCGCCGATAGCGCCGAAGCTGCACGGACTTTGGGCGATGGCCGCTCCACTTCGCTCGCGTGTCTTGGCGCCGGTGTCCGTTCCGGAAACTCCATCTTCGCTTTTGGCGCGGTGTCTCGGGCACCCTCGACGGTCCCGCGGGCCGATCCTGTTCGCCGGTCTTGCACAGCCACCGGGTGCGAACTTGTCACTGGGAGGGTGACGATGACCGCGCGTCGGCGGGGGGCCGGTGTACGGCGCCGGGCGGCCTTCCGCGGGCGCGTTGTGATTCCCAATGTGACCGTCATCCCGCATCCTAGGGGGCCGGAATTGGCTTTCGGGATGCGCAGGCGCCTCCAAATGGCTCAGGGGAGGTTCCCGATCGGGAATAATTCGGGATATTTACGGGCATGGCGTCACAAATTATCCCGTACGGGAATGTTCTTGTCGACACAGGCTGGATGGCTGCGTAGTATTCCCGCTCGGGAAAGATCATGGAAAAGCGAACCGTCACCCCCGCTGAAATCGGTGCCGTCGTGCGGGCCGTCCGCAAGGCGCAGAACCTCCGTCAGGATGAACTCGCGGGCGCCGCCGGGGTCGGGTTGCGCTTCGTCGTTGATCTTGAAGCGGGCAAGGCCACGGCCCAGATCGGCAAGACGCTTCAAGTCTTGCATGCCTTGGGGTGCTCCCTCGAGATCACGCGACCGCCTGAGCGCAAGGCATGAAGCGCACTCTCGACATCTGGTGGGATGGGGGACTCGTCGGTCAACTCACGCAGGATGAGCATGGCGAACTTGGCTTCGCCTACTCGAATGAGTGGCTTGCGCGTGGCGCCGCTCCGGCACTCTCGGCTTCCTTGCCCAAACGCGTGGAACCATTCTCCCGTCGTGAGTGCCGCCCCTTCTTCGGTGGTCTTCTTCCGGAAGAAAGTCAACGGGATGCTGCGGCCTCGGCGCTCGGCGTTTCACGGGGCAACGAGTTCGCGTTGCTCGACCGACTCGGCGGCGATGTCGCAGGCGCGATTCAACTTCTTCCGCATGGCGAGACACCGGTTGAACCTGCTTCCGGTCGGCGGCCGACGCGACTCGACGATGAAGGCCTCATTCGCGTGCTCGACGCGCTGCCCGCGCGTCCGCTGCTCGCGGGAGAGGAAGGACTCCGGCTTTCGCTTGCCGGCGCGCAGTCCAAGGTTCCGGTCGTTCTGGTGGACGGCGCCGTGGCATTGCCTATCCCCGGGCGCCCCACGACACACATTCTCAAGCCGCTGATCGCGCGCTTTGCGGCCACGACGGAGAACGAAGCCTTCGTGATGCGGCTCGCGGCGGCCGTCGGTCTCGACGTGGCTTCGGTTGAAGCCCGCGTGGTGCGCGACAGGACTTTTCTGCTGATTCAACGCTACGACCGAACGCTCGATGGGGCCGGCGTGGTGCGTCGGCTCCATCAAGAGGACTTTTGCCAGGCGCTCGGCGTGCCGCCGGAGACCAAGTACGCGAGCGAGGGTGGTCCGACCTTCGGCATTTGCTTCGGGCTGGTGCGCCGCGTCGTGGCTCGACCTGCGGTCGACGTGTTGAAACTGCTCGACGCGGCAATCTTCAATTTGATCGCCGGCAACGCGGACGCCCACGGGAAGAACTTTTCGATTCTCTATGAGTCGCAGGGCGCTCGACTGGCGCCGCTCTACGATCTGCTGGCGACGGTCGCCTATCCCGACCTGTCGCCGAAACTCGCGATGAAGATCGGCCAGCGGATGACACTCGCGGAAATGGACGCCAAGGGTTGGGCTGCCTTCGCGGCCGACGCTGGGCTTGGCCTGCCGCTGGTTCGGCGCCGTGTCGCGGAACTGAGTGCTGATGTGGAGGCTCGGGTCGAGGATGTTGCGCGCAGTCTCATGCAACGGGGGCTCGATGGCGCGGCACTCTCACGATTCGCAGACCTTGTCCGTGAGCGCGCCGAAAAGTGCGCGCTCACGGCTCAGTAGATCGCCCCGGGATCGTCGCTCCCCGCCGGTTGAACTCGTCCACGTCCGTACGCGCGTTCTCTTGCGCTGTCCCGGTACGAGCTGAGGGAGAAGGCGCCGCGGGCGCGAGGACACCATGATGGGTGTGTTGACGAGCGCGCGGCCTGGGCACGAGAGCGGCCAGTTGCTCGATGAAAGTCAGCGGGACAAATGGCACCGCCGACGTGCCGTCGCGCCAATGCCTGCGCAAGCCGTAGATCACGCGACCATCGCGGTTGAGCGAGAGCCGTCCGGCACATGGAGTGGCTGGCCGACAGGCCCCGGCGCCAAGCGAGCCCTCCGCCCTTGTCCTTCGTATCGGTCCGCGACCAGAATCAGCCTGGTTCGCATTCGTTCACTTGGGTCGGTGGCTGTCGAGGCAAGCGCATGTCGAGTTCGGCAACGGAAGGCGTGGAACACTCCGATTCAGGATCCCGGCCGAGCACGGCCGGCCGCGGTGGGCGTTGGTTCTTCGTCTGCAGCGCCGCGATCCTGGCCGTGATCGTGGCCGTGGGATTCGCCCCTTCCTTCTACCTGCCAGGCGTGCTGCAGCCCGCAGCGAGCCAGCCTGCCTACATCGTCCTTCACGGCATCGCACTGACGCTCTGGTACCTGCTGTTCCTCGTGCAGACGCTGCTCGTCTCGAGCGGACGAGTGCGGCTGCACCGCTCGCTTGGGATGTTCGGCGCAGGGCTTGCGCTCGTCGTCTTTTCGTTGTCCATGCTGGTCGTCGTCCGATCGGTGCCGCACTTCGCCGCGAGAGGAGCCTCGGACCTCGGAATCGCGCTCCCGGTTCTCGGAGACTTCGCCCTGCTGCTCCTCTTCGGAGCCCTCGTGGCAGCAGGCATTCGGCTTCGACGGCAACCGGAGGCCCACAAACGGATGATGCTGATCGGCTCGATGGGCATCACGGCTCCGGCCATCGCGCGCTGGCCGGGAGCGGAAGCGAATCTGCCCCTCTCGGTGCTCGTGCCGCAACTCGTGCTGTGTGCGGCCTTGGTCGCCTACGACCTCGCGACGATTCGAAAGCTGCACAAGGCGACGACCTGGAGTGTGGCGGGTTACATCGTCGCGAGCGGCGTGGGCGTGGGGTTGGCCTTCAGTGAGGCGGGGCAGGGGCTGATCCGTGCGCTGAAGTAGCGGGCA
>JAYUUV010000381.1:0-8021 GCA_043754695.1 Planctomycetota bacterium | reverse complement strand
TTAGGCAGGGTGGGTGGGTGGGTACCTGACTCCTACTTCGTGAACGGCTTCGTCGACAGCTCGTTGCGCTTGTTCTCGACGGTCTTCCAGTGCTCCGCGTCCGCCGGCCCCGGCTTCTTCGCGGTGATCACCGGCCAATTAGTCGCGAGCGTCGCGTTCAGCTTCAGGTACTCCGACCACTTCGCCGGCAGGTCGTCCTGGCTGAAAATCGCCTCGGTCGGGCACTCGGGCACGCAGGCGCCGCAGTCGATGCACTCGTCGGGGTTGATGACGAGGAAGTTCTCACCCTCGTAGAAGCAGTTGACCGGGCAGACGTCAACGCAATCGGTGTACTTGCACTTGATGCAGGGTTCGGCAACGACGTAGGTCATGTCAGGCGGGTGGTCTTGGGGCCGGAAAAGGGGCGAGCAGGATAACCGAGGGCGGTCAAAGTGTCTGCACGAAGATGTTGCGGAACCAGGCGGCGTAGGGCTCGGTCACCAGGGGCGCGCCGTAGCGCTGGAAACCGATGAATCCGGTCTTGGGCCTTTGTGCGAAGGGCGGGTGCTCGCCCACCGGAACGGTCGTGACGTCGACGTCGTAGAGGGTCAAACCGTTGAGGGCCACGGCCAGGCGATTGCCGCGGTAGAGCACCTCGTAGGTGTTCCATACACCGATCGGCCGATAGCGCTTCCAGCCGGCGGGGACCGAGCCGTACAGCCCGCCCGTGAACTGGTAGTCGACGAGCGTGGTCTTCGTCTCCTTCTCCCAGTTGAAGTCGTCGAGGATCTGCACCTCGGCGCCGGCGAACGAAGGATTCTCCGAGTTGCGCGCGGAGCGCAGGTAGAGACCCGAGTTCGCCATGCGCGAAATCTTGAAGTCCAGGCGCAGGCGATAGTCGCCGAAGTCCTCGTTCGTGTGGATGTCGCCGGAATCCTTCGCGGGCACGTAGAGCACGCCCTTCTCGAGCTTGTATCCGTCCTTGGGACCGGCCATCGACCAGTCGGAGAGATCGCTTTTGGCGAGCAGCGAACGCCAACCTTGCTTCGCGCTCTCAGGCGAAATCGACAGCTGGCCATCCTTCGCCGACGCGAAAGCGGCGTCGTCGAAAACCGCGCGCTCGCGCACGCGGATGTTCTTGAACTGCACCTTGTTCGTCTTCGGATCGTCGCGACCGCCGTGGACTTGCAGACCGATCAGACCGCGCGGCGCATAGCCCGGCGAATTTTCGGGCAACTGATAGTTCATGACCTGCTCGCCGTTGAGCCAGACGACCAGGTGCATGTCGAAGCCGGTGCAACGCACTTCGACGTGGTTCCAGTCGTCCTTCTTGAACTTGGCCTTCGCGGTCTCGTTGTGCGCGAGGAAACCGTCGGAGTAGATCGCGGCGACTTCGCCATCGGAGCGATAGTCGAGCGTCACCTGCGCGCCTTTGCCTTCCGGCGCCATGCGCACGAAAATTCCGCTGTCGAACGGAAAGTCCATGCGCACGTCGCAGGAAAAATCGAAGCTCGAATATGGCTCGGCGGTATAGATCAGGCCGCCCCCTCCGTTCGCATCGACGCGTCCGGTCAGAGCGCCGTCCTCGACCGTCCAATCCGCGGTGCCGTCGTAGTGACCGCCCTTCGTGACCCAACCCGCCAGGCTCGCGCCGTCGAAGAGCGAGTGCCAGTTCGGATCCTGGGCAGGCTGCGCGGCGGCCTGCGCCTGAGTGTCCTGGCTTTGGCAACCCAGCGGCGCGAACAAGAGCGTGGCAGCGAGAGCGAAGGGGCGATTTCTCATGGGAAAGTCTGCGCGGGTCAGGGACGGGGAGGACTGTTGTAGCGCACTGTTCACCGCCAGCGGTACGCTCTGCCGCCACTGTTTTTCAGAGGCCCGCGCCCCCGCCCGAGCCACGAGGTCCCCCATGAGCCAAACGCGCCGCGACTTCCTGTTCAAGACTGCCCAAATCGGGGTCGTGGCGGCCATGCTGCCGGCGGCCCAGGGTCAGACCCCGGCGGCTCCGGCCGCGGCGGGAGCGAAGCAGGTCTCGGCGCCCAAGCCGCCGCTGTTCGAGATCTCGCTGGCCGAGTGGTCGCTGCACCAGGCGCTGCAGGCGGGCACGATCAAGAACCTCGACTTCCCGGTGCTCGCGGCGAAGGAGTACGACATCCATTGCGTCGAGTACGTGAACTCGTTCTTCAAGGATTCCGCGCGCGACGCCAAGTACCTGGCCGAGCTGAATCTGCGCTGCAAGGACAACGGCGTCACCAATCACCTGATCATGTGCGACGGCGAAGGCGCGCTCGGAGCTTCGAAGAAAGAGGAGCGCGCGCAGGCCGTCGAAAACCATAAGCGCTGGGTCGATGCAGCGAAGACGCTGGGTTGCAAGACGATTCGCGTCAACGCGAGCGGCGATGGCACGCGCGAAGAACATCAGGCGCAGGCGGCGGACGGGCTGGTGCAACTTGCGACCTACGCCGATCCTTTAGGAATCAACGTGATCGTCGAGAATCACGGCGGCGTGACTTCCGATGGTTCCTGGCTGGCTGGAGTCATGAAGAAAGCCGCGCACCCGCGCGTCGGCACGCTGCCGGATTTCGGCAACTTCAACCTCGGCGACGGCAAACAATACGACCGCTACAAGGGCACGGCCGAGTTGATGCCCTACGCGAAGGCGGTCAGCGCGAAGAGCTTCGATTTCGACGAGCAAGGCAACGAGACGACGATCGACTACGAGAAGATGCTCAAGATCGTGCTCGCCGCCAACTATCACTCCTGGCTCGGGATCGAGTACGAGGGTTCGCGGCTTTCGGAGAAGGACGGCATCCTGGCGACCAAGGCCCTGCTGCTGCGCTTGCGCGCAAAATTGGCCTGATTTCAAGGCATGAACAGACTCACGGGAATCGCGGCGGCGTGTGTGGGCTTCGTCGGAATCGTCGGCGCGCAGGAAAATCCACAGGACCCTTTCGCGCCGCACGTCATGGCGGCGTCGAAGGAAGGCGAGCAGGCGATGGCCGGCTTCAAAGTGCCGGAGGGCTGGAAGATCGAGCTGGTCGCAGCCGAACCGCTGCTCGCCAATCCGGTCTGTTTCGCGCTCGACTACGACGGCAAGACGATCTACGTCGGCGAGACGTTCCGTCACCACAAAGGTGTCACGGACATTCGCGAGCACATGGACTGGAACGACGACGATCTTGCGTCGCGCACCGTCGAGGATCGCATCGCGTACTTCAAGCGCCAGCTCGGCGAGAAGTTCTCCGAATTCGAGCGCGCCTGCGAGCGCGTGCGCCGCCTGAGCGACACGAACAGCGACGGCATCATGGACCGCGCGACGATTTTCAGCGACCGCTTCCACGACGCGGCCGCCGGCATCGGCGCGAGCCTGCTCTCCTATCGCGGCGACGTCTACTACACGTGCATTCCGAGTCTTTGGAAGCTGCGCGACAACGACGGCGACGGCCGCGCGGAGATCGAGAAGGAGTTGTCGACGGGTTACGGCGTGCACGTCGCGCTGCTCGGCCACGACCTGCACGGTTTGCGCATCGGTCCCGACGGAAAAGTGTATTTTTCGATCGGCGACCGCGGTCTCAACGTGCCGCTGCCGAACGGCAAGCGCATCGAATATCCCGAGGCGGGCGCGGTGCTGCGCTGCAATCTCGACGGTTCTGACCTCGAACTCTTCGCGACCGGCCTGCGCAATCCGCAGGATCTGATCTTCGACGCTTTTGGCAACTTGTTTACCGGTGACAACAACTCCGACGGCGGCGATCAGGCGCGCCTCGTGCACGTTGTCGAGGGCTCGGATTCGGGCTGGCGCCAGTCCTATCAATGGATCAACGAGCCCGACGTGCGAGGTCCGTGGAACGACGAGAAGCAGTGGCATCCGTATCCCGATAACCAGGTCGCTGCGATCTTGCCGCCGATCGCGAACCTTGCCGACGGTCCTTCGGGGATCACGATCGATCCAGGCACGGGTCTCCCCGCGAAGTACGCGGGCTGGATCTTCCTCGCGGATTTCCGCGGCGGAGCGAAGGGCTCTGGGATTCGCGGCTTCAAGCTCGAACCGAAGGGCGCGGGCTTTGCGCTCGGCGAGAATGAACAAACTTGGTGGGACGTGCTCGCCACCGATGTCGAGATGGGTTCTGACGGCGCGATGTACGTGCTCGATTGGACCGAGGGCTGGAATCAGACGGGAAAAGGCCGAATTTATCGCGCGTTCGATCCTGCGTCGCGAAATTCGGCCGCGGCCGTGGAAGCGAAGCGTTTGCTCGCGGATGGCTTCGACAAGCGCAGCGAGGACGAGCTCGCGCGGTTGCTGGGACACGCTGACCAACGCGTGCGACAAGAAGCGCAGTTCGCGCTGGTGCGCAAGGGCCCAGGCTCTCGTGCGGTGCTAGAACGACTCGCCGCATCCCCGGCTTCGCGCCTGGTGCGGATGCACGCGATCTGGGGCCTGGGCATGCTGTGTCGCGAGCACGCCAACATCAGCGTCGACGCGCTCCTCGCTCTGCTAGACGATCATGATCCATCTATCCGCGCGCAGGCGGCGCGCGTGCTTGGCGACTTGCGCGCACAGGAAGCCGCTTTGGCTCTGCTGGCGAAGTTGCAGGATTCTGATCCGCGCGTGCGCATGTACGCCGCGATCGGGCTTTCGCGGATCAAGGTCCAGGGGGCCGGTCCCGACCTGATCAAGTTCGCAGTATCGACGACACCGGAAGAGACCGTAGAACGCCACTGCGCGTCGCTGGCGATGAGCACGTGCATGAAGCCCGCCGAATTGTCGGCCGTGGCGTCGCACGCATCCCCCGCCGTTCGCCTGGCAGCAGTCGTCGCGCTACGGCGCATTGCAAGCGACGAAGTGCAGCGGTTCTTGAAGGACAGCGACGCCTCGATCGTGCTCGAAGCCGCGCGCGCGATTTACGATGTGCCGATCGCGGGCGGCATGGAAGCTCTGGCGAAACTCGCGACCGAGCGCGGCGACGAATACGCGCTGCAGCGCCGCGCGATCAACGCGAACTTTCGACTGGGCACGCGCGCGCACGCCGCGCGGCTCGCGGCCTTTGCCGCGCGCGAGGACGTCAGCGTCAAATTGCGCCGCGAAGCCTTGCTGCGACTCGCGCAGTGGGCGATACCGTCGAATCGCGACACAGTCGTTGGCGCGTGGCGGCCGCTCGCGGCGCGCTCCACGAGCATTGACTATATCGATGAACTGCTGCTGCCGATCGCGACCCAGCCTTTCATGCGCACAGAAACCGAATTGGCGAAGGGTTGGATACAGGCCTGCGTCGACAATCATGTCCCGGGAGCAGTCGACACGCTTGTGGCTTGGATCCAGGACGAAACACTGCCGGGTCCGATTCGCGCAGCTTCGATGCGAGGTTTCGTCAAGCTGATGAACTCGCACGATTTGTCGACCGCGCAGGATTCGATGTTCGGCAAGCTGGTCGCTGCGATGGCGACTTCGACGGACCACGACGTTCGCGCCGCGGCGATGAGGGAATTGCCGAAAGTCGCACCGGACGAGGCCGTCGAACTTGCACACGTGTTGCTGCGCGACGGCGAACTGCGCGAACGACGCGCCGCGCTGCAAGCACTGGGCGAAATCGACACCCCTGAAGCCGTCGACGCCTTGGCGGCGGAGTTGGATCGTCAGGCTGCGGGACTCTTTGCGCCCGAACTCGCGCTCGACCTCGCGCTCGCGGCGGAAGCGCACAAGAGCGCGAAGCTCGACAAGCGGCTGACCGCGTTGCACACCCCGCGCGCCGTGGAGCCGGCTTTGGCCCCGTACATCGATTCGCTCTACGGCGGCGACGCCGGGCGCGGTCGCAAGTTGTTCCGCGAGAAGAGCGAACTGGCCTGTCTGCGGTGCCACAAGATCGAAAAAGACGAAGGCGGCGACGTCGGGCCGGACCTGCGCGGCTTGAGCTCGCGAGCGATGCGCGCGCAGATGCTCGAATCGATCGCAGAACCCAATCGCTCGATCGCCCAGGGCTTTCGCAACACGATCCTGTTCATGAAGGACGAGACGCACCTCGAGGGCCGCATCGTTTCCGAGGACGCGACTAAATTGACTTTGATCGATGCAGAGGCCAAGTTGCACGAAGTCCCGCTGAACGAAATCGACGAGCGCCGCCAGGGACAATCCGCGATGCTCGCCGACCTCACGAAAAACATTTCGCGCGAAGAGATGCGCGACCTGATCGAGTTCCTTTCGAGGCTTTGAACATGAATCAATTCAATCGTCGTTCCCTCCTGGCCGCCGGCGCCGCAATCGTCGGCGCGAGTTCGCTCGGACTCGCTCAGAATCGCAATCGCCAGATCGGCGACAAGCCGCTGGCGAAAACCAAGACCAAGTTCGCCGCGAATCTGGAGATGTGGTGGGGCGGCTTGCCCTTCCCCGAGCGCATCCGCGCGGCGCACGCCGTCGGGTTTTCGGCCTTCGAATTCTGGCCCTGGCGCGGCAAGGACCTCGACGCGATCGGAGCCGCGATGAAGGAGACCGGCATGGTCTGCACGCAATTCACCGGCTGGGGATTTTCGCCCGGCATGAACGACGCGGCGAACCACGACAAGCTCGAGAAGGAGATCATCGACAGCTGCGCGACGGCCAAGAAGCTCGGCGCGAAGATGATGTGCGTCGTCGCCGGCAACGACATCGCCGGCAAGACCCAGGCCGAGATGCACGATACGGTGATCGTCGGCTTGAAGCGTGTGGCCAAGATCGCCGAGGACAACGACGTCACGCTCTTGCTCGAGCCGATGAATATTCGCGTCGACCACAAGGGCCACTGCCTGTACGGTTCCGCGCCGGCGATCAAAATCGTGCGCGCCGTGGGTTCGACGCACGTGAAGATTCTTTGGGATCTCTACCACATGCACATCAGCGAGGGCGATCTGTGCGGTCATTTGCGCGAAGGCATCAATGATCTCGCCTACGTGCAGCTCGCCGATCACCCCGGCCGCAACGAGCCCGGCACCGGCGAGATTCGCTACAACCGCGTGCTCCAGGAACTTGGGACGCTCGGCTACACGGGCTACGTCGGCGTCGAGTGCAGCCCCAGGGCGGCCGAGAACGAAGCGGCGCTGGCGGTGTCGCTGTCCGACATCTGGTAGGTCAGGAGGAGCACATGCAATTCGATCGTCGTCAACTCCTGCAGGCCACGGGCGCGGTGGCGGCGCTGGGCTCGCTCGGCTCCTTCGCCTTTCAGGACAAGCCCGCGCGCAAGTTCAAGAAGGCGGTCGGCATCGGCATGGTCGAAGGCTCTGGCACGTTCGCAGAGAAGTTCGCACTGCTGCGCGAGTGCGGCTTCGACGGCGTCGAGCTCGACAGTCCTTCGGACGTGAAGACCGACGAATTGCTCGCGGCGAAAAAGGCGACAGGCATCGAAGTCGAAGGCACAGTCGATTCCGTGCACTGGTCGAAAACGCTCGGCGATCCCGATGAAAACGTCCGCGCCGAAGGCCGCGCCGGTCTCGAGCGTGCGATCGCCGATTGCGCGGCCTGGGGCGGGACGAGCGTGCTGCTCGTGCCCGCGGTCGTGAACGAAAAAGTCAGCTACGACGCCGCCTGGGAACGCTCGACGGCAGAGATCAAAAAGGTGCTGGCCAAGGCGGAAGCGGCGAAGGTCAGGATCGCGATCGAGAACGTCTGGAACAATTTCCTGCTCTCGCCGCTGGAAGCCGCGCGCTATGTCGATCAATTCAATTCGCCGTGGGTCGGCTGGCACTTCGACGTCGGCAACGTGATCAACTACGGCTGGCCCGAGCAATGGATTCGCATCCTGGGCAATCGCATCCTCAAGTTGCACATCAAGGAATACAGCCGACAGAAGCGCAACGATCAGGGACTGTGGAAGGGCTTCGATGTCGAACTCGGCGAGGGCGACAATCGCTGGCCGGAAGTCGTGAAAGCGCTGCGCGAAGTCGGCTACGACGGCTGGGCCTGCGCGGAAGTCGGCGGCGGCGGCAAGGAACGCTTGCTCGACGTGTCGCGGCGCATGGATCGCATCCTGTCGTAACGGTACCAGGTTCGACTTCGACAGCCCGGCCCGGCGCACCCC
>JAYUUV010000380.1:0-8578 GCA_043754695.1 Planctomycetota bacterium | reverse complement strand
GGATAGGCGTTCCAAGCGCATGGCTCCAGTCCGAGTGGCGCAGTTGGCGCAGCGTCCGAGCCCCGGCGGCGCCCTGGCCGAGGTCAGAGACGGCTCGTGGACTAGCGCCGTCGCGGAGAGAGTGTGAGCGAGGTGCTCGCTAGCCAGATCGCGCTGCCCCCCCGCTCGCCCCAGGAACGGAACGACGTGCTCCGGCCGCGCACCCCGCGATGCGGGAAATCCCAGATTCCTGTCGGCCACCGAGGTCGGCACTCACTCAGGAGTGCCTGGGGGTTCGGATCGTCCGGAATCGGACGGGCGGCTCCTTCCACCACGACCCCTGTATCCAAAGGACCTGTGCTGCAATGTTCACCTCAAAGAAAACCCTCCGCGCCGGCCTTGCGATCGGCGTCACCTGCCTCGCTGCCAACCTGCAATCCGCCCAAGCCCAGACGGTGACCTTCTCCGTCGACTGGCAGAGCTTCACGGTCGGCAACCTGGCCACCTCGCCTGTGTTCCCGATCACCGAAGGCGACGTGCTCACTCCCGCCGCCGGCGTACCGATGTTTGGGCCGCTGCAGACCCCGGACATCGGGATCAGCGCGGGATTCGGTCCGCCAGGTCCGGGCCTCGGCCTGGCCTGGCACCTGCCCTGCGCCGGCCACTTCGGCGGCTCGGCGTGCAAGGTCGAAGTCGACGCACTCTCGTACGGCGACGAGAAGCTGATCGGCCCGGGTTCGCCCTTCAAATACAACCTGGCGTTCTCGGTCGATCGTCAGGCCATGGGCCTTTTCTCGAACGCCTACCCCGACGTGCTGAGCGAAGGTGTCGTGCAAGATGCCGCCGCGGATGCGTTCATCGACTTGAACCTCGGCGTCGGGCCGATCGCGCCCTACGCCGGGATCGTGCTCGGCAACGTCGGCGTCATCGACGGTAATGGCAACATCTCCGGCTCGGGCGCGACCTACAAGGGCATCGGTCTGATCGATGGGCCGGCTCCCTCGGACAATCTCGACGCGCTGGCGATCTGGTTTCAGCTCACTCAGTACCCCCTCCAGGGCGTGTTCTTCTCGCTCGACGACAACTTCCAAGATCCGATGACCGGCCAATGGAACTCCGGCTCGGCTCAAGCACACGGTTTCATGGGCGCCGACGTGTTGTTGTCGGCCGCGCCGGGCGGTCCGCCGGTCCTCTACGCGCCGGCCACTTTGCTCGGACTCAATCTGACGCTGGGAAACGATGACCTGGACGCGCTGAGCGTGCACGAGAACGGCATCCCGGGCTATCAGCCCTCGCTCGTGCCCAATGACTGGATGGGCGGAGCCACGGACATGCTGCTCTTCAGCGTGCGACGCGGCTCGAGCGTGATCGGTATGCCGGACAGCATCTTCGGTTTGCCGATCGCCGAAGGTGACATCCTGACCACGCCGAAGGTGGGTGGCCTGAGCATCTTCCCCGGGATTTACGTCGCGGCCGAGAACCTGGGTCTGATCGCGCGCATCGCAGGCACGGTCAACGACGAACTCGATGCAATGAGCATCCTTCCAGTGCCGATCAACGACTGCAACGGCAACGGCGTCGAGGACGCGATCGACATCTTCTTGGGCACTTCCTTCGATACCAACAGCAATGGCGTGCCCGACGAATGCGAATTGCTGACGCACGGCTTCTGCTACTGCGGGATTGGCGCCCCGGCTCCCTGCGCCAACAACTACGCTCCCGGTGGCTGCCGAAACTCGACCGGAGCCGGCGCGATCATGACGGCCTCGGGAACGACGAGTGTGACCAGCGACAACCTGGTGCTGACCACGGTGCAGATGCCGACCAACAAGAACGGCCTGTTGTTGATGAGCAAGACCGCGGGCGGCGGAAATCCCTTCAAGGACGGCATTCTCTGCCTGACTCCGCAGATCTTCCGCTGGCCGTCGAAGAACACGGGTGCGAGCGGCTCCTTCAGCTACGGACCGGGCATCGTCGCCCAATCCTTCGGCAACTTCGGCGCGCCCGGCTGGATCTTCCAGGGCTCGGTCTGGAACTTCCAACCCTGGTTCCGCGACCCCTTCGGTCCGTGTGTGAAGTTCTCCAACCTGGGGAACGCGATCCAAGCGACGTTCACGCCCTGAAGACCGGCGCCCACGGGGCGCGGAGTGAAGGATCGATTCCGCGGGGCGGCCAAGTTGGCCGCCCCGCGCTCGTTGCCCATCCTGCTTGCTGCAACCCTCGGCCCTCTCGCGAACTGCAGGGTGCGCGCGCCGGCGGTTCCGACACTGGATTCGCGTTTGAAATCAGATATCGATGAAATGGCGGGTTGTACGCCCTGAACCTCGCTCGCGCGCCGACACATGCCACCTTCTCCAGAAGAATCAAAGTCGCTGCTCTCGAAATTTTCGCTCTTGCCGTTTGCGGCGCTACGCGAAGTCTGGAGCGAAGGCTACAAGGCCGCCGACTTGCGCGCTGACATTCTCGCCGGCGCGGTGGTCGGCATCGTGGCGCTGCCGCTCTCGATGGCGCTGGCGATCGCGTCGGGAGTTCCGCCGCAGCACGGGCTCTACACGGCGATCATCGCCGGTGGACTGATCGCGTTGCTCGGCGGCTCGCGCGTGCAAGTTTCCGGCCCGACCGCGGCGTTCGTCGTGATCCTCGCGCCGATTGCGGGCAGCTTCGGTGTCGGAGGTTTGTTGCTGGCGACCTTGATGGCCGGCGTGATCCTGGTCGCGATGGGCGTCGCGCGGCTGGGTCGCCTGATCCAGTTCATTCCCTATCCAGTGACGATCGGTTTTACCGCGGGCATCGCAGTTGTGATCGGCACCCTGCAGCTCAAGGATATTTTCGGTCTCACGATCGAGCGGATGCCGGACGACTACGTGCACCGAGTGGCGACGATTGCCAGGACGATGCCCAGCCTGCGCTTCGAAGATCTCACGGTCGGCCTAGCGACGCTCGCGATCCTGTACTACTGGCCGAAGCTGACGAAGAAACTGCCTGCGCCCTTGGTTGCGCTCTCGCTTGCGGGCGCTGCCTGCTATTTGCTCTCGCTTTGGGTGCCTGGTTTTCACGTTTCGACGATCCGCGATCGATTCAGCTACGAGTCCGGTGGGATCAAGGTCATGGGCATCCCCCAGCTCCCGCCGCTGTTCGTCAAGCCCTGGGAACTCTCCAATGCCGACGGCGCGCCGGTCGGATATTCGTGGACGGTCCTGAAGGCGCTGATGCCGTCCGCGTTCGCCATCGCGATGCTCGGCGCGATCGAGTCGTTGCTCTCCGCGGTCGTCGCTGACGGTATGACCGGTTCGCAACACGATCCCGATGCCGAGCTGCTCGCCCAGGGCGCGGGCAACATCGCCGCGCCCTTCTTCGGCGGCATCGCCGCGACCGGCGCGATCGCGCGCACCGCGACCAATGTGCGAGCCGGCGCGCGTTCGCCGATCGCGGCGCTCGTGCACTCCGGCGTGGTGTTGGCCGCGGTTGTCCTGCTCGCGCCGCTGCTCGGTTATCTGCCGATGGCCGCGCTCGCTGCCTTGCTCCTGCTCGTCGCCTGGAACATGGCCGAGGCCAAGCACTTCGTCCACGTCGTGCGAGTTTCGCCCAAGAGCGACGTGATCGTGCTGCTCGCGTGTTTTCTGCTGACGGTCGTGTTCGACATGGTGGTCGCTGTCAGTTGGGGCTGCGCGCTCGCCTCGTTGCTTTTCATGCGGCGCATGATCGAGCTGACCGAGGTCAAGCTCGTCGAAGATGCCCACGTACGATTCAGCGTCAAATTGCCGGAGACGGTCGCCTACTACGAGATCGCCGGCCCGCTTTTCTTCGGCGCTGCGCACAAGGCGATGAGCGCTCTGCACACCGTTCACGATCGTGCAACGGTCGTGCTGCTCGACCTGCACGCGGTGCCGGTCATGGACGCGACCGGCAAGGTCAACCTGAAGTCCGCGATCGCGCGCTTGCACAAGGACGGCCTGCGCGTCGTGCTCGCCGGAGTCCGCCCGCAGCCCGAACAATACATGCGCGCCGCCGGTTGGATCGACGACCGCGACAAGCTCAGCATCTGCACCTCCCTCGATGAAGGCGTTCAATGCGCCAAAGAGATCGCCGAGCGCCCCGCGTGACGTACGGAGTCAGGCTCCACTCCGAACTATTCTTGCGCGGGAATACGGTACCAGTTCGACTTCGACGCTCCCGCGCTTCGGGCAACGCGCGGGTGTCGAAAACAAACCTGGTACGGTCTCCTTGCTCAATCCCACCACCAATTCAGGAACGGCGAGGGCGCGAGCAACATCGCGCCGAGACAAGCCAAGCATGCAAGGGCGTAAATGCCCAAGTAGTAGGCGCAAACTCGCCAGCGCCGAATCAGCAAACAAAGCAGAAAGAGGAGCGGCCACCAAAACATGCTGATCAGGAGAAAACTGAAGTAGCTCGTGGCGATGGAACAGTGTGTGGTGAGGGTTGGCGAGAAACCACGTTCGCCGATCGAGCTAGGCCACGCTCCGAGACTCTGATGCATGTGGATAGCCAACGAATAGAAAAGGAGCAACATCGCGGACGCCGGCAACGCCGCGATTGCGACCACGATGCCGGACTGCCGAGCGGGTCGCATGCGGTAAGCGACGACAATCCCCGCCAGCGCGAGTAGGCCGGCGAGCAGCAATGCGATCAATATCGGAGATGCGGACGGTTGCATGGAAATACCGTATCAGGTTCGAGATCGACACTCCGGCGGTTCGGGAGGCGCGTAGGTGTCGAGATCGGGAAGACCGAACTAGGTTCGCCTTCGACTCTCCGGCGGCTTGGCCGGAGCGCGAGTGTCGAAGTCGAACCTGGTACGGTATCCTCGAACCCGCTGTGAATAGCGAGAGACATCAAGGCCCAATCGCCCGCATGAAGCCATGAGCCAAACAGGTCAAAAGTCGGTCACCCAGATTGAGATCGAGAAGAACATCCGCCCTGGCGTTGACAAGCTCCAGAAGGATCACGACCAGCAACTTCCGGAGTTGAGGGGGCTGATCGATCAGCTGACCAAGGCGATCGACAAGCAGGATGCGCCGGCGATCCAAAAACTGCGGCCGACTTTCGACGGGCATGTGAAATTCGCAAGCGAGTTGGTTGTGCGCGCGAGCAAGCTCGATGGCGCATTGGGCAAGCTCGCCGCGAAAACGCCGGAAGATCAGAAGAGCGTCAAGGAAATCGCCGCGAAGTTGACCAAGCTGGAGCAGGTGTTGCAGAAGAATCTGCTCAACCTCAAGGGCGGGCAGGACAAGGCGCAGGATGCCTTCGACAAGGCCTCGGGCGTCGCCAATCGCTACGTCGAAGAGTGGGCGAAGATGGAGGATCTGCTCGATCGCTACCTGGCGAACGGCCAATGGCGCGTGAAGCAAGCCACAGGTTTCTTGGACAAGGCGAAGGCCGCTGTGGCGGATCGCGACCGCAAGAAGCTTCAGGAGATGTTGACGAGTGCAGCCAAGTTTCGCGCCGGGACCCCGAGCCAGATCGAAGTGGACAAGGCTTGGAAGGCGTTCAGTTCAAAACCGATCGCCGGCGGCATCGATGAGAACGCCCGCGATCAATTCAAACGCGACTTGCCCAAACTGAAGCAGGTCTACGATGCGGGCTTCGCGCTCGAAGCGCCGATCGGAGTGCTTCACATGAGCCTGAACGCGCTTGTGATCGAGCCCGTGGAGAAGCAGAAGGCCGTGGCTCTGCTGAAGGTCCCGGCCTCCGAAGTGCAGACGTTCACGGACATTCTCAGCCTGCCGATCTCCTCGATGGAAAAATTCCTAGAGGACGTCGGCAAGACCTTGAAACCTCCGCGCACCGGCAAACAAATCATCGCCGAGTTGCGCCAGGCGAAGCTGCTGTAGTCTTGCGGGTGTGGTCGAGCGGCGCCGGGCGCCCGCAGGCGACAGGTCCGCGAGTTGTCGCGCAGCGCGGATCGAGCCGTCTGGTAAGAATGGGCGCGATGAAACATGCACTCGTGCTGAACGTGGGACTGTTGCCGTGCCTTGCAGCGGCGCTCCTGGGCACTGCGCCGCAAAAGGAGCCGACGGCGCCGTCGCAAATCGCGTACGCGAAACAGGTGCGCACGCTGCGTGGCTGGAGCGTGCACGTCGATCAGCGTCTCGAGGGCGGCGAATTGTCTGCGCGCGCACTCGAGTTGCTCGACGCCAAGCTGCTCGACATCGAGCGCGCCTTGCCCGCGCCGGCTTTGAGCAAGCTGAAGAGCGTCGCCATCTGGCTCTCGCTCGACAGTGCCGCCGGCCCCGGCGCGGTGTATCACCCCTCCGCCGCATGGCTGAGCGAGCATGGTTTCGATCCGGCCAAGGCCAAGGGGCTCGAGATCGCCAATGCGGCGAACTTTCTCAGCTGGTCGCGTGAGCAACCCGCGATGGTGCTGCACGAACTCGCCCACGCGTACCACGACCAGGTGCTGGGCTACGGGAACACGGACGTCAAGAACTGCTACGAGCGCGTGCGCGCGGCGAAAAAACTCGAGGACGTCCTGCATGTGAACGGCAAGCGCGAAAAGGCCTACGCGCTGAACAACGACCAGGAGTTTTTCGCCGAGATGAGCGAAGCCTGGTGGGGCACCAACGATTTCTTCCCCTTCGTGCGCGGCGAGATCCTGGAGAGTTTCCCCGAGGTCGCGGCGCTGATGCGCTCCTCGTGGGAGTAGCAGGTCACTCGATCGAGAGGCCGAGCACTCTTCGCGCTTGCAGGCGCGGATCTTCTGCGTGCGTGACCGCGCGGAAGACCTGATCGAGCGTCAGGTTCGACTTGCCGGATCCCGACTGCGCGCGCAACTCGTCCAAGGTCCCTTCGGCGACGAGTTCACCCTGGTAGAGGATCGCCATGCGATCGCAGACGCGCTCGACGACGTCGAGTTGGTGCGAGGTGTACAAGACCGAGCCGCCGGCGCGCGCCCATTCGCGCAACAACTCCTTGACCATCGCCGTGGTCGGCGCGTCAAGGCCCTCGAGCGGTTCGTCGAGCACCAACAACTTCGGCCGCGGCAAGATCGCGCAGGCCAGCGCGGTTTTCTGGCGCATGCCGCGCGAAAATTCGCCGACCGGATCGTCGCCGCGTTCGCCTAGGCCGAGCGCGTCGAGCAGCCGCGCGCTCTCGCGTGCGATCGCTGCCTCGTCGAGACCGAACAGCCTGCCGACCAGCGCAAGATGCTGCAGGGGCGATAGCTGCGCGTAGAGCGGCGCGCCATCGGGCACGAAGGCCATGTGACGGCGCGCTTCGAGCGGCGTGATCGCGACATCGACTCCGGCAACGAAGGCCTGGCCTTCGCTCGGCCGCAGCAGACCGCAGAGAATGCGCACCGCGGTCGTCTTGCCCGCGCCGTTGGGCCCGAGCAAACCGTAGACCTCGCCGACGCGGATCGAAATCGAAAACGAACGTAGCGCCGCGCGTTCTCCAAAGCGGTGCGAGACTGCGCGGAATTCCGCGAGCGCCATGGCGCCGGTCAAACCGTCAGCGGCTCTTCGGCCAGGACCGTCGTGGCAATGCCCGTCTTCTCCGTCAGCTGCGCGGCGATCTCCTCGAGTCGCGCGACCGAAACCGCACGCGGCTTGTTCGCTCGTCCCTTCGGATTCTCGATGGTCTGGATCTGGACTTCCTTGGGGCGCAGTTCCTCGACGCGCTTGATCCAAGTCTTGACTTCGGCATCGACCGAGTTGTCCGGGCCGCCTTGCACGAAGGTCGAGGAAAGGATCAAACGATCCATACCCGTCAGGTGCGTGGTCAGCGACTTCAGCTCTTCGGGTTTGCGACCCGTCATGGCTTGGAACGTTTTCAGCGTGCCCCACTCGAAGCGCAGGATCGGCATGTCGTAAATCTGCAGCGCGCGCCGGTGATCGGCGGGCTCGAGATTCGTGCCGTCGGTCAGGATCGCGAGATCCGCCTTGGGGAACCATTTGTTGCGCAGGTCGCGCAGGTTCTCCGTGATGGTCAAGAGCTGGTGGTGGCGGGTCGGATCGAGGTTCCCCGACAATACGATGCAGTCGATCTTTTCGCTGGCTTTGGACATGCCGATGATTCGGCGTGCCGCAGCGGTGACGATCACCCCCGCACTGGGAACTGAGTTGATCCGGGCCACGATCGGAACCGCGTCCGCCTGGCCGGTCTTGCAGAAGACGCAGTCGGGCAGGCAGGTTCCCGTGGCCGTGGGGACCGGGTTGATGCCGAGGGCGATGCCGAGCCGGCGCGTTTTGAGCGGGCCGTAAACGACGGAGTGGAAAGGGGCGTTGGACATCGGCATCCGGAGGCTTCGGAATTGGCGGGAGGGCGATCAAATCCGCCCTGAAAGACCGGTTCTGCCCAACCGGACCGCCATCGTAACCCCAATTGAGAACCATGGCTAGGCACGGGATGAGCGACCTTGCATGGCTCTGACGAGCTGAACCACGCCAACAAGAGCCAAGGCGAGGCCGAGCGGACCGCGCACCGGGTGCTCTGCCAGCGCGCGGATCCAGCGCAGGCCCAGGAACTCGTTGTTGTGCACTGGGATCGCCTCCAGGGCCCAAATGAGGGCTGTATGGGCTGCCATTGAACCCAGCAGCACCGGCCAGAAGCGCGTACTCTGGCGGGCCTCCTGCTCGCCGAA
>JAYUUV010000379.1:0-5374 GCA_043754695.1 Planctomycetota bacterium | reverse complement strand
CTTTGTCGACTTGATGCCGGGCACGGTGTTGCAACGGCGCTTGACCACGTCGGGAATCGTCTTGGCCTCGGGACAGGACTGCGAGGTCAGCGTCATCGTGACGTTGCAGGTCTCGCCCTCGACTTGCACGTCGTAGACCAGACCCAGATCGATGATGTTGACCGGAATCTCCGGGTCGAAGACCTGCCGGAGTTCGGAGTAGAGCTGCTCGATCATCGTCGTCGTCATAGGGCGTGGGTGGCGGATTGCCGGCTCGGTCAGTATCGGAGAAGTCTCGACGGACGCAGACAGGATAGCACAAACCTCCCGCGCGCTGGAGAGTGGTTCAGGCGGCGGAGGACGGCCTGTTGCCCGCGCGGCGCCATTCGGCGACGAGGTTGCCGAAAAGCAGTGCGCCGCCGCCCAGATAGAGCCAGCGGCTAGGTTGCTCCATGCCGATCCCGATCGCGATGGCCGCGGCCCAAACCGGTTCGATGGCGTAGATGATCGCCGCGCGGACGGGATCGAGTTCGCGCTGGTAGATGTTCATCGCGCAGATCGCGATCAAGGTCGCGAACAGCGCCGCGCAGGACAGTGCGATGAGGAAGCGCCGGTCGCCGAGCAAGGCGCCGACATCCGCGAGCGCAGGCGCATGGCTCGACATGAATCCCGCGCTAGCAACCGCGAGCGAACCAATCGTGACGACGATGAACGATGTCAACGTGACCGCCATCGGCTCGACGCGGCGGGTGACGCGATCGGTGAACACGATGTGCAACGCGAACACGAACGCGCCGGCGATCGTCAGCCATTCACCGAAGCCAAACGAGACCTGCGGTGGTCCGCCGATGTAGGCAGCGCCCAATGTGGCCAGCAACGCACCGATCATCAGTTGCGGCGGCGGAGCGCGACGCGCCATCACGGCCAGGATGGCGGCAGTGAACAGCACGTACAGACTGGTGAGGAACGCGCTCACCGAAGACGAGACGAAGTTGAGCCCGAACATCTGCAGGAAAAACCCGAGCACGAGCAGACCGCCGAGCAAGAGCCCGCCGCGCCAAGCAGCGGCATCGAGGCCCGCGCGCGCGCGAGCGGACAAGAGCGCCAGCGCCAGCGCCGCGGCGCCAAAACGCAGCACCATGAAGACTCCGATCGTGCACATGAGGCCGCGGCTCTCGAAGCTTCCGCCCGTGGCGCACTCCGGAGCGCACGCGCGCAGCCACTCGTCGCCCACGCCGAGGGCCTGCTTCATCCAGACGAAGGCCCAGCCCCAGATGACCGTGACCAGCAGCATCGCGATCACGGCCCTCGGCCGCCCGCGACGCGTGTGGCCGTCCATGGCGGATTGAGTCTGGCGCTGCATGGGGGCCGAGGAGGCTAGCGGCAGGCCACGCGCGGAGAAAGGGCTCGAAGGGGTACTGGTCCGCTTGGCTGTTCCTCGGCCATGGGAGTGGTGGCCCGCATGGCTGGTCCGTTGCCACGGAGAAATTCCGGCACAGCGATGCGGGCCAGTACCGGTTCGAGGTGCGTAAGCGCACCTCTCGCAGCCGGTCTGAGCCGACTCGTCGGTGACCGACCAGGAATCCGGGCTCGGCGATCGCGGGTGGACGGCACAATGCCGCGCGCGTCCCCCCCGGAACGCTGTCCCAGTCCCCGACCCCTGGAATTGAGCATGCTCACGCCTCGAGTTCAGTTCGTCCGCGTCCCGCTGGTCGCGCTCGGCTTCGCCACACTGCTTTCGATCTGCCCCGCGGCAGGCGCGCAATCCCATTCGCTGTCCCAGCCGACGGCGATCGAAAACGTGCGTCTGGAGCTCAAGGAAGATGCCCCGCGCAAGACGATCCTGCTGCGCGACGGGCGCATCGAGAGCGTGCTCGACGCCGGAGCTGCCCTGCCCGGCGGAGTGCGCATCATCGACGGCAAGGGCCAGCTCGCCGTTCCGGCTTTCGTCGATGCCTTCACGCAGGCCGGTTGCACTCAGCCGGCGGTCAAGGTCGATCGCGACGTGCCGACAAACACGCGCGCCGACGTCCAGATCGACATGCGCGAGGCCAATCGCAAGGGCATAGCACCGGCCTTCCGCGCGTCGGACGTCTTCGAACTCTCCGGCGACAAGGCCAAGGGCTATCGCGAGGCGGGCTTCGGTTGGCTGGTCAGTGCACCGAGCGGCGAATTGCTCTCGGGCACGAGCGTGCTCGCCACAAGCCGCGACGCTGCGGCGCGCGACCAGGTCGTGCTGCCGATCGCGTTCAATCACGGGGAATTCCGCGCCAGCGGACCGGGCTATCCCGGGACCTCGATGGGCTTCGTCGCGCAATTGCGCCAGTTCTTCCTCGACGCGCAGCGGCAACGCGAACTCGAACTGCGCTTCAGCCAGCATCGGCCCGGTCCCCGGCCGCCCTTCGACGCGGATCTCGCGGCCGTGCGGCCGCTGATCTTGCACGAGCGGCGCCTGATGTGCGCGGCGGATTCGGATCTTGCCATCGAACGCTGGATCAAGCTCGCCGACGAAGAAGGCCTCGACGTCGGGATCACGGGCGGCCGCGGGGCCTACGAACTTGGCGCGATGCTCGCCGCGCGCAAGATCCCGGTCGTACTGACGCTCGAGTGGGGCGAGGAGCCGAAGGATCCGCACGAAAAGGAAAAAGAAACGGCGAAAAAAAAGGCCGAGGAAAAGAAACCGGAGGCCGGCAAAGCGCCGGAAACTCCGCCCAAAGCCGCGGACGCGCCTTCCGCCGCCGAGCAAAAGCCCGCGGAGAAGCCGCCGGAAGCGAAGCCTGCCGAGCCCGTCGAAACCAAACCGGCCGAAGCCAAGCCGGCCGAAGCCAAGCCGGCCGAAGCAAAGCCGGCCGAAGCAAAGCCGGTCGACACGAAAGCGGCCGACGACAAGGCGAAGTCCGACAAGGACGAGGCGAAACTCTGGGAGTACGAAGAGCCGCTGGCCGTGCGCGAGGACAAGCGCGCTGAGTGGGAAAAGGGCCGCGACTGTGCACTGAAATTGCAGGCGGCCGGCGCGAGTTTCGCTTTCGGCAGCGGCAGTGCCTCGCCGACCGAGTTGTTGAAGCGCGTGCGCACGTTGATCGAAAACGGTCTGCCGCGCGATGTGGCCATGAACGCGCTGTGTGTCGCACCGGCGCAGTGGCTCGGCCTCGGCGATCGCCTCGGCGCGATCGCACCCGGCAAGGACGCGACCTTTGCGCTGTGGACCGCTGACCCACTGGGCAAGGACGCACAGGTCGCCTGGATGTTCGTCGACGGATTTGCGCACGAATTCGAGATCAAGAAGAAGGAAGCCCCCGGCGGCAAACCCAAGGAAGGATTGAGCGCCGCGGGCCAGTGGGAAGTGACGACCGAAGGCCGTCAAGGCAAACGCACGGCGCAGCTCGCGCTCGAGATGGCCGCCGACGGCACGGTCAGCGGCAAGTACACGGCGAAAAACCCGCGCGACGATTCGGAGCAGACCGCCGACGTCACAGGTCATCTCTCGGGCACGACGCTCACGGTCGAGTTCAAGCTCAGTTTTGGCGACCGCGAGTTCACGACGAAGTTCAGCGGCGAACTCGGCGCGGAAACGTGGTCGGGCGATGCCACCTCGGTGCGCGGCGGCGGTGAAAACGTGTCGCCGTTCAGCGCGGCGCGCAAACCCAAACAAGAGGCTGCGCGCTGAGCGCGAGGACACGACCATGAACATCCGACTCAGCCTCGCTTCGATTCCCCTGCTCTCGCTGTGCACGCTTGCTTTCGCGGGCGATCACGTCTTCGAAACCGACGCGCTGCGCAAACCGAAGCTGCACACCGGCGGCACGTGCGTCATTCGCAACGTGACCATCCACTCCGCCGTCGCGCCCGAATCCATCGGCGACGTCTACGTGAGTGGCGGCGACATTGCGGCCATCGGCAAGGCCCTGGCCGTGCCCACGGGCGTGCTCGAGCTCGACGGCTTGGGCAAGCACCTCGCTCCGGGCGTGATCGACAACCACTCGCACATGGCCGTCGACGGCTCGGTCAACGAGGGCACGCTTTCGATCACCTGTGACGTCGACATTTCCGACGTGCTCGACCCCAAGGACTCGACGATTTATCGCGCGCTGGCCGGCGGCGTGACCGCGGCACGAATTCTTCACGGCTCCGCGAACGCGATCGGCGGCCGGCACGAAGTGATCAAGCTCAAGTTCGATCGGCGGCCCGACGAGCTGCGCTTTCCGGGCGCGAAGGAAGGCGTGAAATTCGCGCTGGGCGAAAATCCAAAGCAGTCCAACGGCGGCGGCGGGACGCGCTTCCCCGATTCGCGCATGGGCGTCGAGGCGCTCTACTTGCGCGCTTTCTCTCGCGCGCGCGAATACGCGGCCGAATGGAAGGCCTACGAGAGCGCGAAGACCGCGGGCAAGGACCCGACCCCTCCGCGCCGCGACATCCGGCTCGACGCCCTGCGCGGAATCCTCGAGGGCACGATCGACGTGCACTCGCACTGCTATCGCGCCGACGAGATCGTGATGCTCTTGCGCGTGGCCGACCAATACGGCTTCAAGATCAAGACGCTGCAACACGTGCTCGAGGGCTACAAGGTCGCCAGCGAAATGTCGAAGGCCGGCGTCGGCGGTTCGACCTTCGGCGACTGGTGGGCCTACAAGATCGAGGCCTACGACGCGATTCCGCAGAATGCCGCGCTGCTCGATGCGGCCGGCGTCGTGACTTCGGTCAACTCAGACTCGGAGGAAATGGTGCGCCGGCTGCAGAGCGAAGCCGCGAAGTCGATGCGCTACGCCGGCATGGATGCGGTGCGCGCGCTGGACCTGGTCACGCTCAATTCGGCGAAACAGCTTGGCATCGACGCGCGCGTCGGTTCGATCGAAGTCGGCAAGGACGCCGACCTGGTGCTGTTCAACGGCGATCCTCTGTCGTCCGTGGCGCGCGTCGACTGGACGATGGTCGACGGCGAAATCGAATTCGAGCGTCGCGACGCGTTCGAGCTGGAGAAGAATCCCCCGCCGGTGCGCGAACTGCCGGCAATCGCCGCGGCAGATTCGATCTGGAAGGCCGAAGGCGGCGAGACGATCGCATTGGTCGGAGGGACGATCCATCCGGTCACGGCGCCGGAAATCGCCGGCGCGACCTTGCTGCTGCAGGACGGCCGCATCGTGGCGCTGGGCAAGGACGTCGCGATCCCAGCCAGCGCGCGCGTGGTCGACGTGACCGGCAAACACCTGTGGCCCGGCCTGATCGCGCTCGACACACCGCTGGGTTTGTTCGAGATCGACTCGGTCGCCGGCACCGACGACCTGGCCGAAATCGGCGGCAATCAGCCCGATTTGCGCGCCAGCGCAGCGCTCAACGCGGACTCGGCGCACATCGCCGTGACGCGCGCCAACGGCATCACGCGTTCGCAGTCTTCGCC
>JAYUUV010000378.1:0-3283 GCA_043754695.1 Planctomycetota bacterium | reverse complement strand
GAGCAGCTTGATGTCGCCGAGCGGACGCACGTCGCCGCGAAACACATAGCGGCGCTCCTCGGAGTACGTGCCGACGGTCACAAGCACTTCGAGAATCGAGGCGGCGTTGCAGCGCTTTCCCGCTACGTCAAGTTCGACAGGTGTTCCATAGTGGCCGACGATGCCGACGATCAGCGCCGCCGGCCGTGCATGCAGCTTGACGTCTTCGGACAGGTCGATGCAAAGCTCCTGCACATTCGTGTACGTGGGCAGCAAGTCTTCGGCGATGCCGCGACCGCGCCGCAGGAAGAAGTCGGCCCAATACAGCATCGCATTCAAGATCGCATCCTGCACTTCGCGCCCGTCGATGATCTGGCCCAGGCGCCGCTGCGAAGGATCGCGACCGCTACCTTCGTGCCGTTCGACGAAATGCGTCAGGAACGTCGCGCACTCGAGCAGGTGCAGCGCAGCCGACGTCAGTCCGCGCAGCCGTGGCAGGCGCTCGTCGCGTCCCTCGAGCACCGTGTTCTTGATGTAGGTATCGTAGGTCGACTGCAAGTTGTGCACTGTGGCTTCGTAGACACGCGCCTGCTCTTCGGTGCACAGCCGCGCAAGGAACAGCTTGCGCTCGAGCGGGTTCTTGATGCGCCGAATGCGCAGATCGTCGAGCATCGAACATGCGGCGATGAACTTCGACGCCACCTCGGCGATCTTCTGTTGTTCCTCGGTCGGCTCATGCTCGCCCACGTTGCGCGGCAAGCGCTTCTGCACTGCGCTCGCGGCAAAGTTTGCCTCCGGAAACATCTCGGGCGTGATCTCGAGTCCGAGCTTGGCGACTTCCTCGCGAATCGCGCGCAGCAAGGCCACGCTCGAACGCCGCGTGAAGCCGCGTGCCTGCTCCAGAGAAAGGTCGAGATCCGCTGCTTCCGATTCGCTGCACACGCCGCGCACGGAGTAGCTCTCGATGCGGCTCTCAAGATGCGCAAGGCTGTAACCCGTCAGCGCGAACCAGCGCGCCGAGGCGACAAGCTCGCGAACGGCTCCGTAGGTCTTGTTGTAGCGGGCGCCGTGGTCGTCGAGGAACGACTCGAGTTCCTCGGCTTCCAAGATCAATTGGTAGTAGTGCTTCTTGCTCCAAGCACTGCGCTCGCTCGCCAGCAACGACGTCGACAACCGAAAAAACGTCTGCGAACGTCCTTGGAGCAAGCCGGCGAAGGCGCGCTCGGTGATCACCTCTTCGAGGGACCGGTCGTGGGTCACAGCGGAGTCAGGGGGGGGCGAAGTGGGGGGAGCGAAGACCTGGACGGACGCGCGGATCGGGTGGGGGGGAAGGGCCAGGGAATCTCAACACCAGTTCGGCCGCCAGGCAAACCCGGCTCAAGAAGGCTGACCCTGGAAGTCGATTCTAGGCGCGATCCGACCGGCAGTCCTCGCACCCTAAGGGAGTCCGCTATTTCCTCCGAACGTTGCTTGGAGACCTATCTCCAGGAGATCAATGAAATCCCCCTGCTCTCCGCGGAGCAGGAGAAGGCACTTGGCCGCCGCATCCAAGCCGGCGACCTGGAGGCGCGCGAGCACATGATTCGGGCGAATCTGCGCTTGGTCGTCTCGATCGCCAAGCGCTACGCCGAACGCGGCCTTTCGCTCCAGGACCTGATCGCCGAAGGGAACATCGGGCTGCTGAAGGGGGCGGAAAAATTCGATCCCGACGCCGGCTGCCGCTTCTCGACCTACGCAACGTGGTGGATCAAGCAATCGATTCGCCGATCACTGACCAACACGGTCAAGTCCGTGCGCGTTCCGAGCTATATGTCGGAATTGATCTCCAGATGGAGGTCCGTTACTGGTGAATTGGCCTTCCGCCTGGGCAGGGTTCCGACGCTCGAGGAAGTCGCGCACGAGATGGAGATCCCGGAGGACAACTGGCCGCTCTTCCGCCGCACGGTGGCAAGTTCCGGGCTGGGCTCACAGGTCTCCCTGGAAACACTGACCCAGCATCAGGAGACCGTGGCGGACGACTCCAGCCCTCGCCCCGATGAACGCATGCTCAACGAGGACCTGATCGAGCGCCTCGGCGGGCTCCTGGCGGTGATCGACGAGCGAGAAGCGACGATCCTGCGCCTGCGCTACGGATTGGGGAGCGAGGGCGCCGACCCGATGACGCTCAAGGAAATTGGCAAGGTCATCGGACTGACCCGCGAGCGGGTGCGCCAGATCGAACGCGAGGCGCTGCAGAAACTGTACGGCGTCATGAGCGGCGAGTAGAGCGGGCTGGCTGGGCTAAACTCGCCCGCCATTATTTCCCCGATCGAATCGCCGACGCGGGCCCCCGAGGGCACGCCGCTCTACGTGCACTTGCCCTTCTGCGCGGCGAAGTGTCACTACTGCGATTTCTTCTCGGTCGCCAGCAGCGGCCAGGACATCGACGGGATGCTGGCGGCGATTCTCGACGAAGCGGTTCGTCTGGCGCCCCAAGATCCGCGCAGCGTGTTCCTCGGTGGCGGCACGCCGAGCCTCCTGTCCCCGGCCCAGCTGCGCAGCTTCCTCGATCGACTCGACCAGATCACGGGCTTTCGCGCCAGCGCCGCCGAGGTGACCGCGGAGTGCAATCCCGAAAGCCTCGATCGCGAAAAGGCGACGGCGCTACTCGATCTCGGCGTGCGGCGGCTCTCGATCGGATTCCAATCGCTGTCGGACGAGATGCTCGCCAAGTTCGGGCGTGTGCATTCGGCCGACGACAGCTTTCGCGCCTTCGACGCGGCGCGCGCCGCCGGTGTTCGCGACTTGAACATCGACTTGATCTACGCCTATCCGGGACAGACGAGCGCGCAGTGGGATCTCGATCTGACGCGCGTGCTCGCCTTGGAGCCCGAGCACGTCAGCGCCTACAACCTGACCTTCGAGGAAGAGACGCCGTTCAAGCGTTGGCTCGATCAGGGAAAACTCGAACGCGCAAACGAAGATCTCGAATTGGAATTGTTCGACATGGTTCGCCTGCGCACGCTCGAAGCCGGGTTCGAAGCGTACGAGATTTCGAACTACGCCAAGCCCGGGCATCGCTGCACCCACAACGTCAACTACTGGCGCAACGGTCCCTACCTAGGGATCGGCCCTTCGGCCGTGAGCCGCGTCGGCCGCACGCGACGTGGCAACACGAAATCGATCGGCGGCTACATGCGCCAAATTCGCGAGCATGGCCACGCCGTGCTTTGGGAAGAGCGCCTCGGTGCCCACGCGCGACTGGTCGAAACGTGGTGGTTGGGATTGCGCCTTGCAGAAGGCGTCGATCCGGCGCGCGCGCGCG
>JAYUUV010000377.1:0-13729 GCA_043754695.1 Planctomycetota bacterium | reverse complement strand
TGCGCAAATTGCCCTGTGAATCGACGTCGCTGACTTCGCCGCGGCGGCTGTTCAGGTCGCCGACCACGCCGCCCATGAATTCATCGGGCACGCGCACTTCGATCTTCATGATCGGTTCGAGCAGCGAAACGTTGCCCTCGGCCGCCTGGCGGAAGGCCAGCACGCCCGCGGACTGGAAGGACATTTCACTGGAGTCGACGTCGTGGTACTTGCCGTCGAACAGCGTGGCCCGCACGTTTACGAACGGGTAACCCGTGCGGCCGCCGGAGTTGAAACCCTCGGTCAGGCCCTTTTCGACCGCCGGGATGTACTCGCGCGGAATCGAACCGCCCTTGATGCCGTCGACGAACTCGAAGCCGCCGCCCTCGGTCGTCGCGGCCTCGAAACGCACCCAGATCACGGCGTATTGACCGCGTCCGCCGGACTGGCGGATGTAGCGCGCCTCGGTCTCGATGTTCTTGGCCAGGCGCTGCTTGTAGGCGACCTTCGGCTTGCCGGTGACCACGTCGCATTTGTGGTCGTTCTGGATGCGGTGCGTGATCACCTCGAGGTGCAACTCGCCCATTCCGGAAATCACCAGTTCGCCGGTGGCTTCGTTGGTCTGCGCGCGGAAGGTCGGGTCCTCGCGCATCATGCGGCCGATGATTTCGCCGAGCTTGTCGCGATCGGACGACTTTTTCGGCTCGAGCGACATCGCGATCACGGCCTCGGGGAATTGGATCTTCGAAAGCTGGATCGGCTTGTCCTCGTCGCACAGCGTGTCGCCGGTGTACGTGTTCTTCAGTCCGACCACCGCGGCGATGTCGCCGCAGCGCAATTCGTCGATCGAATCGCGCTTGTTGGCGTGCATGCGCACGATGCGGCCGATGCGCTCGTTCTTGCCGGTGCGCGGGTTCATGACGCGCGTCGAAGCGCTGAGCACGCCCGAGTAGACGCGCACAAAGGTCAAGTCGCCGGTCGGCTCCGCGATGGTCTTGAACGCCAGGAGGCACATCGGCTCGGTGTCATCGACCTTGCGCGTGACTTCTTCGTCCGAGCGCGGCAGCGTGCCCGTGATCGGCGGCAGGTCCATCGGATGCGGAAGCAGATTGACCACCGCGTCGAGCAGGAAATTGACGCCCTTGTGCTTGAGCGCGGAACCGCAAACCACCGGCGTGATCTGCATCGCGATGGTCGCCCGGCGCAGGGCGGCGAGCACCATGTCCGCGGGCATCTCCTTGTCCTCGACGAACATGTCGAGCAGGGCTTCGTCGTTCTCCGCGGCGGCCTCGAGCATCTTGTGCCGCGCGGCCTTGGCCTCGTCCAAGACTTCGGCCGGGATGTCCAGTTCGTTCGTCTTCTGCTCGTTGTCGTCGCCGACGAACTCGTAGTAGCGCATCGTGATCAGGTCGACGATGCCGCGGAAGTTGCGCTCCAAGCCGACCGGCAACTGGATCGGCACCGGACGCGCGCCGAGTCGGTCGATAATCGTCTGGACCGAATACACGAAGTCGGCGCCGGTGCGGTCGAGCTTGTTGATGAAACACAGGCGCGGCACCTTGTAGCGGTCGGCCTGGCGCCAGACTGTTTCCGATTGGGCTTCGACGCCGTTGACACCGTCGAAGACCGCGACCGCGCCGTCGAGCACGCGCAGCGAACGCTCGACTTCGGCGGTGAAGTCCACGTGTCCGGGCGTGTCGATGATGTTGATCGAGTGGCCGCGCCATTCCGCGCTGGTCGCCGCGGACTGGATCGTGATCCCGCGCTTGCGCTCCTCTTCGAGGTAGTCCATGGTCGTCTCGCCATCGTGGACCTCGCCGATCTTGTGGATCTTCTTGGTCAGGAAGAGGATCCGCTCGGTGACCGTCGTCTTGCCGGCATCGATGTGCGCCATGATGCCGATGTTGCGGTGGGTGCAAAGCCGCTTGGCGGTCGACGAAGAATTCGCGGGGCGCTGGGTGGTGACGATGGGCGGCATGGGTGCGAGGGGGCGTAGAACGGCAGAAAGTCCCGTGACTTGTTCCTGCCGTGGAGTCGAGTCGGATTTCGAAGTCCGACCCAGGATGGAATCTCCGGAAGCCCTGGCCGTCGAAAGACGGGCCGCGCAAGCTCCGGAGGGCAAATAAGGTAACGAGCGCGCCCCAGGGGTCAAGCAAACCGGCCCGCGGAGGGCAAGATCACGACTTTGCGCAGTGTTGATCGTGGACGTGGGCGTGCGCAGCAGCGTTCGAATCGCCGGTGTCCTCGGGGCCGGGACTCGGCGGATGGGAGTGGTCGTGGGGCTCGGCGCCGGGCGAGAGTTGCGAGAGGAACCCGCGCGGCCCCTCGCGGACGAGGATCCACAGCGTAAGCGCGCACAGCACACTGGCGCAGATCACATTCCAAGCTCCGCTGGGATGCACCCGGGGCGCGGCCTGACCCGTGCCCCAGAGCGGCAGGATCGCGTTGACCGCGACGCCCAGTGCGAAGGTGATCACCAGGGCGGTCAAGGCAAAGGCGACCGCGACCTTGGTGGAGTGCAACTTTCGCAGAACCATGAAGGTGGTCCAGTTGGTCGCCGGACCTGTGAGCAGGAAAGCCAATACGGCGCCCGGACTGAACCCGCTGACCAGCAGCAGCGCGGCCAAGGGCGTCGCCGCCGTGGCGCAGATGTAGGAGGGCATGCCGATCAACGTCAGCACGATGACCTGCTGCCAGGGGGCGATCGATCGCACCCAGCCGGTCGCCTCCGTCGTCATGAAGGGTTCGATGAAAACGGTCGCGAAAAGACCGAGCAGGATCCACGGGCCGAGGTGGCCCCAGGTCTCGAAAAGGCCGCGCGCCACGCCTTTGAAGCCTGGTCGCGGACGTGGACCGGTACCGGATTCCGCGCCGGAATGTGCGCCATGCCTGACCATTCGCCCCACGAACCAGCCGATGGCGAGCGCCAGGATCAGCGCGCACAAGAGGCGCGCGAGCGTCGTCTTCAATCCGAGCATCGGCAGCGAGAGCACCAGCGAATCGATGCCGATCTCCGGCGCTGCGACCAGCAGGGCCATGGCGGCCGTGGCCGGCACGCCCTTGACGATCAGAGCGCGATAGATCGGCAGCACGCCGCAAGAACACACCGGCATCGGCGTCCCGACCAGCACACCGCGCAGGGTCTGCCCGAAGCTCGAGCCGCGCGCGAGCCAGCGCAACGCTACGTCGGGCAAAAAGGCCTCGATCACTCCCGCGCCGATCACGCCGATCAGGAGCGGCGGCGCGGTTTCGAGGAACAGGTCCAGAAAGGCCATCGGCAGATGCGCGCCGCCGTGGGCATGGTCGGAATGGCCCTCTTCGACACCCAGGTAGGTGATCAGGATCCAGCAGGCCCCCACCGCTCCGATCGAACCCCAGAGATTGCGCAGGGCGCGCACTTGTGGCGCGGCCGGAGTAGCGTCGTGCTGCAGCACCAGGTGCAAGAGCCCGCCGGCGAGCAGCGCCGAGCAGCTGGCCGAAAAGGTCACCGAACTGATCGGCAGGAGCGGTCCAAACCAGGTGATCGCCGCCACGGCGCCCAGCACGACCATGGACCACGTCCGGCCGAAGCGCCGGCGTGTCTGGCCCCAGAGCAGCACGCCCAGCGGCAAATTGTGGCCGGCGACGACCAGCACGGTGGCGAGCGCCAGCCGTTCATCGCTCGCCGTCGAGGCCAAGGCCGCGCCTTCGACCAGCAGATGGCCGACGAAAAGGACCAGGATCAACGCACCGACGGTGATGCGCCAGCCTTGCCAGCTGTTCACCAGCGCGCGCTCGGTGATCAGCGGCAAGTAGAGACCGACAAGCAGCAACAGCGGCGCCCACAGCCCCAAGTGCGCCGCCGACTCGGGCATCAGGTGCAACAGCGAGACGACCAGGATGCCACCGACGGTCAGACCGTCGACCAGGCCGGCGAGGCGCGCTTGGCCCTTGGCCGCGCGCTCGAGCAGTGGCCCGACGACCAATGCGAGCGTGGCGATGGCGAGGAGAAGACTGGCGTTCAAGCGCGGATCACCGAGCGGCCCAGCCTAGCAAGCGAGCGCTGCGAAGTTGCCTGACTCGCGCTTCTCGAAGCCTTGAATTCAACTGCGCGGCACGGGCCGATTGCGCCCCAGCCGCTCGTGCGCGGCGATGAACTCATCGGAAGCGAAGGCTGCGAACAGGGAAAGGTCGCCTGCGAGAACCACAGCCCCAAGGATCTCGGCGAAAGTGTTCGCGTGGCCGCTGCCGGCGCAGCCGAGGATCGCCAGGCACTCGGCAGCGGTGCCCTTCTGCGACCCTCCGCCGACCGTGCCGACCAGCAACGACGGCAAGGTGGCGCTCGCGTACAGATCGCCCGCGGCTGTCATGTCGAGGTCCAAGAATCCGGTGGCGCATTCGGGCAGGTAGGCGACGTCCTGACCGCAGGCGAGCAGCACCGCGGCGAGACCATTGGCGCTCTGCACCAGCCAGTTCTGCGTGCCCAATTGCGCGAAGCCGACGCTGTAGCTGCGCTGCAGATCGACGAGCGCCTCGGGTGTGGTGCGCGCGAGTCCGGCCAGGACAGCGCGCGGAATCGTGGCGTCGACGACCACGCTGCGGCCGCGGCCCTCGATCAGCGCGCGGGCGTTGGCGCGTTTTTCGACGTCCTGTCCGTGCACGTAACACAGCCGCGCGCCGCCGACTTGCGCGAGCGAGCGCGAGCAGAAGTCCGCGGCTTGCGCGGCCATGTTGATGCCGATCGCGTCGCCGGTGGTGAACTCAAGGCGCAGGATCAGTCGCCGGCCGATGATCTGCGCTTTCGCTCCGCTCAACGCGCCGTGATTCGTGCGCTCCGCGAGCGCTGCGCGCCACTGCGGCAACAATCCAGGAACCAGTTCCGCCGCGCGCAGCGCCGCTCTTGCATCGTCGAATGCGAGCATCGGATCCTGCGTCAGACCTTCGTGCACGACGCGCGAGCGCGCTCCCCCGCCGGCTTTGAGCAAGCGCATCCCGCGCGAGTGCGAAGCGACCAGGGCGCCTTCGTTGGTCGCCATCGGCACAAAGACCTCGCGCCGGCCGGCGGAAGTGTCGACGCATAGCGGTCCGGCGAGTCCCAGCGGCACCTGCGCGAAGCCGATCATGTTCTCGACGTTGCCGCGCGCGCTGTGCGGATCGACCGCCAGGCCAGCGATGTGTGCGAGCCCATGGTCCGCCGCGCGACTTGCGATTTCGAGCCGTTCGCGCAACAGCGTGGGAGAGTAGTCGTCGTCCTTCGAGCGCGGTAACGCGGGCAGTTCGGGTCGGTCCATGACACAGAGACTATGCCGAAGACGGGCCCGAGGGCAGGATGGGCCTGGCATGGAGAAATCGAAGGACGACGAATGGATCGCGCGCAGCGTGCGCCTGGCCTGCGAATCGGCAGGCGCCGAGGGCGGTCCGTTCGGAGCGCTAGTGGTGCGCGGCGACCTGCTGCTCGGCCAGGGCACGAATCGGGTCACGCTCGATCGCGATCCGACGGCCCACGCCGAGGTGGTCGCGATCCGCGCGGCCTGCGCGAAGAGCGGAACTCACGCCTTGAAGGGCGCAGTGCTCTACACGAGCTGCGAGCCCTGTCCGATGTGCCTCGCGGCGGCCTGGTGGGCGCGCGTCGATCGCATCGTCTACTGCGCGACTCGCCAACATGCCGCCGCGGCGGGCTTTGACGACGCGCGCGTCTACAAGGAGATCACCCTGCCCCTGGACCGGCGCCAGTTGCCGCTGTTCCGCGCGCGGGCCGAGCTCGCCGAAAATCCCTTCCGCGCCTGGAAGGACAACCCACGGCGCGTGCCGTACTGAGTTGACGGACAACCTACTCTCGCCCGCCACGCGGAGTGGTAGGCTCGCGACCTGATCCGTCGGCGCGGCGTCGGACGCAGCGCCGAAATCGTCCCTGAATTCCATTCGCCCAGGAATCGCCATGAAACCGTTTGTCTTCGCTGCGCTGCTCTTGTTCTCGTGCCAGGCTCCGGCGCCGACGGCTGCGCCCGCCCCCGCAAAGGCCCCCGTTCCGGTCTCCGTTGCGGCGCCTGTGTCAGCGCCGGCCACCGCGGCTGGGATCACGCGGGCTCCGGCAACGCTCGCGGCAGCAGTGCCGGGGTCCGCTGTCCCGCCGGCCGGCCAGGAAAGAACGGCGAAAACGGAAAAGCCCACGGTCTACAACGAAGTCGCTGACGCCAAGGCGGACATCGCCGCGGCGCTCGAGCGCGCATCGGCGAACCATCGCCGCGTGCTGCTGCAATGGGGCGCGAACTGGTGCGGCTGGTGCATCAAGCTGCACGGCCTCTACAAGTCGGACAAAGAGATCGCGAAGGAACTGATGTACGAGTACGACGTGGTCTACGTCGACATCGGCAAGTGGGACAAGAACACCGACCTGGCCAATTTTTATGGAGCCGATCTGAAGACCGGCGTGCCGTACCTGACCGTGCTCGATGAATCGGGCAAGGTGCTCGCCAATCAGGAAACCGGTGTGCTCGAGGATCCGGCGATCAGCGCGCACGATCCGGCGAAAGTGCTCGGCTTCCTGAAAAAAAATCAGGCGGAGTATCTCGAGGCCGCCGAGCTGCTCGCCGATGCGCAGGCCCGCGCTGCGAGCGAGCACAAACGCGTGTTCCTGACTTTCGGCGCGCCCTGGTGCGGCTGGTGCCACAAGCTCGAGAACTGGATGGCGACCGCCGAGGTGAAGGCCTTGCTCGCCAAGGACTTCGTGATCCGCAAGATCGACGTCGATCGCACAGTAGGCGGGCAGGAGCTCTACGCGCAGTACCGCCCGGCGAACGACGGCATTCCCTGGTTCTGCGTGATCGACGCGGCCGGCAAACCGCTCGCGACATCGGTGAACGACAAGGACGAGAACATCGGCTTCCCCTCGAAGGACGAGGAGATCGCGGTGTTCGGCGCCTTGCTCGCCAAGACCGCGAAGAACCTGAGCGCAGCCGACATCGAAACGCTGAAAGGCTCGCTGGTCGAAGTGCGCGAAGGCGGCAAGCGCAAGAGCACGCCGTGAGCGGCGCGGCGCTGGCGCTTTTCCTGCTGCAAGTTCCGACGGCTGCGCCGCCGCAAGCCGCCAAGCCCGCGGCGCCGACGCGCGCAGCGTTGATCACGGGTGCAGTCACTCAACTCGTCGCCATCCAGGAAGGCGGCGAGTGGCCCTACGAAGGCGTCTACCGCGTCGGCGGCGAAATTCCGATCGGCTATCGCATCGGCGGAACCAGCATCGTCGCGACCACCTTGTTGCACGCGGCGCCACAGGACGCCGCCGCCAATGCCGCGATCGCGCGCGGGCTGGAGTCCGTGCTCAGTCTGCTCGATCACCCGCTGATGAAGCCTGCGACCGACGACACGTACGACGTGCGCGTCTGGGGCCACAGTTATGCGCTGGGGTTCCTGTGCGAACTGCGCGCGGCCAAGCAACTCGGCGCCCATGAAACGGACGCACTGCGCTGGATTCCAAAGCTCGTCGAGACGCTGGCGACCGAGGAGATTCCTGGCGGCGGCTGGAACTACGCCAATCACAAACAGCCGGCGACCTTCGTCACGGCGCCGGTGGTCCAGTCGCTGCTCCTCGCGCGCGAACAGGGCGAAAAGGTGCCCGACGAACTTTTCGAGCGCGCGCGCAACGTGCTCTTGTGCGCGCGCCACGGCGACGGCGCGTTCGTTTATTCCGGCGGAGCCAAGGAACCCGGTGGGCTCGGCATGTCAGGCACGCAGACGGCTTCGCTCGCGGGCGCGTCCGGCCGTTCGGCGGCCTGCGAGAGCACGCTTTGGCTCTTGGGTGCGACAACGCTCGATCACGTGCGCGAATCGGCGCTGAACTTCTTCGAGCATTGGGACGATCTGGAAGCTCGGCGCAAGAAGACCGGCACGCACGAGGGGCCGTATCGCATCGCGCCGTACTATTTCTATTACGCGCACGCCTTCACGGCGCAGGCGATCGAAGTGTTGCCGGAGAAAACACGCGACGAATTGCGTCAGCGCATGTTCGATACTTTGCTGCGCACGCGCGACGAAGACGGCACCTGGGACGATCGCATTTTTCCGCGCACGCGCAACTACGGCACAGCGATGGCCGTGCTCGCGCTGCTGACGGACAGGGCGCCGCGACCGAAGCCCTGGACGGCTCCGAAAGCTCCGGCCAAGGACAAAGCGCAGGGGCGGTGAGCGAGTCCGCGGACGACAGGGTCTGGTACGAAGCCGGGCTGCGCTTCTCGTGCACGCAATGCGGCAATTGCTGTCGCAACCACGGCGAGTACGCCTTCGTGAACCTCGGGCGGCGCGAGTTGGAGGAGATTCCGCGCTACCTCGGGATCAGCGCCCAGGAATTCCTGGAGCGTTACTGCACGAAGGAGCCCGGCCACTTCGCGACGCTGCGCATGGACTCGCCGCAGTGTCCGTTCCTCGATCGTGCCGCGCGCTGCACGATCTATTCCGTGCGCCCGATGCAATGCCGAACCTGGCCGTTCTGGCGCTCGAACCTGGAGCAGAGCAGCTGGGAAGGCGCCGTCCGCGAACGCTGTCCGGGTAGCGGAAAAGGCGAGCTGTATTCGCGGGGAGCCATCGACGCGAGCGCCGACGCCACGGAGCGCAACTTCGACTGACGGACCGTCAACGGCCGGCGGGCGTGGAGCGCTCGTACCAGTCGCCGACTTTGGTGCCGCGCTCGAAGCGGCCGGTTTCGAGCAGTTCGCCGCACTCGTCCCAAAAACTCCATTCGCCTTCGCGCGTGCCGTCGAGGAAGTCGCCGGCGGACTCCTTCGATCCATCGGGTCGGAAAAATTCCCAGCGGCCGATGCGCCGGCCGTTCAGGCTCGGGCCATGCGCTTCGAGCAAGCTGTTTTCGTGCCAGAAGAACATCTCGCTCGTCGCATCGCCCTCGCGAATGAACTCGGACTGCGAGCGCAGCACCCCGTTCGGCCACCACGCGTGCCAGATTCCGGCGGGTTCGCCGTGGGTCCAGTGCCGTTCGTACTCCAGCGCGCCACTGCGATAGAAACTGCGCTCGCGGCCGTGTTTCTCGAACGCGCCGCCCCGTTGCACGAGCCCTTCGACTTCCGTGTGCACCTGGCGCGGTTTCGGGCCCTTGTCCCAGTACTCGTGGCGCAGGTCCATCTGACCCGGCTCTGGTTCGCCAGGAGCATGCACCGTGCGCGGCAGCCTCATCGTCTGATGGCAGGCAAGGGCCGATCCAGCCGCGAGAGCGAGGAGCAGCGCGCAGCTTCGGCGGAACCGCTGCTTCATTCGCTCCGCGCGTCCATGACCGCGCGCAGCAACCAGTGGAAAGTGCCCTGCGACCAACTGCGGTAGTAGGGACTGAACGCGAACAGGTGCACTCGGCCCTTCTCGATGTCCGCACGCACCCAGGCGGCTTTGCCTGCAATCACGTTCGGCGAGCGGATCCAGCCCGAGAGCAGCACATCATTCGCCGCGTAGCTGGCCAGGGTCACAGGTTGCGGGCCCTCTTTCGGCTTGGGATCCACCGGCGCCCAGGCGACTCCGCCCGAGAAGAACAAATTGCCCGTGGCCGGATCCGCGGGCGAGAGCGCGTCGCCCTCGATGTGTTCGAGCCGCGCGCGCAGCACACTTCCAGGGCAGGAGAAATCACCGGCCTCCTTGCCATGGGCGACGTCCTTCAAAGGCAGTTGAAAAAGATCGATGGCCCAGCCCGACGAGCGGCCAATCGCGATCAAGCGGCCGCCGCCGCGCACGAAGGCGTCGATCGCGAGCCGGCCTTCGCGCTCGATGCCGCCGGCGTATTCCTCGGGCACGCTGCCGGAATCGTGACCGTGGTCGATGCCGTCGCTGGAGAGATCGGGCAGCACGAGCACGTCGCAAAGCGCCCGCAAATCGCCGCTTTTCAAGCGCGCGTTGTCCACCGATTCGAAGGGCAGGCCGCAGTACTCCAAGGTCCAGCGCAACCAGCCTTCGTCCATGCTCGCGGTCCAGGACTTGTAGACGGCGACACGCGGAAGCTTCGTCCACTTCGCCAGACTCTTGGCCGTCGGCGGGATTTCGAACTTGCGCGCCGCCGTCATTGCGCCGGCGTGATCGTGCGAGAGCTCCGAGAACAGCGCGCGCCAGCCGTCGATGTTGTCCGCGGATTCCGGCAGGCTCTTCGCACTCGGGCCTGCGTCGCCGGCTTTGGCGAGCACAGCGAACTCGGGCCGCAGCTCTGCGCCGTCCCCCATCCAGACCTCGTCCCCGCTGCCGATCCTCGAGGCCGCGAGCGCTTCGATCCCAAGCAGCGCCGGCAAGCTCCAGCCCGCGACGTCATAGGGAGGCTCGTCGCCGGGATAGGACTGAACCTCGAACAGGTCGTGCACGTGGCGCCAGGCCGGCTGGCCGCGCGCGATCACGATCGCGCCGGGCGCCAGGGGGCGTCCGTCGACGGTGATCGCCGTCGTTGCCTTGCGCAGCTCGACGCCCGTGCGCAGCAGCGCTTCGCACACGCGCATGACCGCATTCGTATCGCGATTTTCCGCGGGAATCACCCAGGCCGCCGGTGAGCCGCTGTCTTTTCCAAGCGCGCAGGTGCGCTGCGCGGCTTCGAGCACCGTGCGCGTGAACAATTGCGGCTCGCGCGCCACGCCCGAGAGCAATGAGTTCGCGAAGGCGAGCTCGTAGTCGACGATGTCGCGCACGCGCCACCAGCCGCCGGGCCAGGGCAGGCGAAAGCGATTCGAGGGCGCATAGCGTGCGAGGCCTGACGGCGCGCGCAACTTGTCGGGGGCGACCCACAGCGGGCTCGCCAAGTTAGCCGATGCCGCTTCGGTCAACAGTCCGATCATGTTGTGCCGCACCGGCACGTTGCGATTGCCGCCGTGCCACCACATGTCGAAGGACACGCCGCTTGCGACGCCCTTCAAGCCCTGCGAAGTCATGTCGAGCGCCGCGCGCGTGCCGAGCAGGTCGATCGCGCCCATCACACTGGCGTCCAGATTCGGATCGAGCGGATCGCGAAAGGGCGGCACGAACATGCGCTCGGCAAAGGAACCTTGCTGGTGCACGTCCCAATAGATTTGCGGATGCCAGCGCTCGTACAAAAGCTTCGAAACGACGCGTGTTTCCTCCAGCGAGAGCATGAACCAGTCGCGGTTGTTGTCGTGGCCCGCGTAGTGCTGGTAGAGCCAGGGCATCGAACCGCCCTCGAAGGGCTTGCCCACGCTGTCCATGTACCAGTGCGCGACCTTGTCCAGGCCGTCGGGGTTGGTGCAGGGCAGGATCACGACCACGACTTTTTCGCGCACGCTCTTCCACGGCTCGAGCGCTGAAGTCGCCAGATTCCAGGCCAGTTCCATCGCGAATTGCGGCGCGGCGACCTCAGTCGAGTGCATGGCGTTGGAGATCACGACCACCGGCACGGCGCGCGCGATCAACGTCTCGATTTCCGGCGCGCCAAGCTTGCGCGGATCGGCGAGCTTCTGCGCATCGCTGCGCACGCTTTCGAGCCGCGCCAGGTTGGCTTCGCTGGCGATCACGCAGGCCAGAAAGTCGCGGCCCTCGGTGGTCTGGCCGGCGACTTCGAGCGTCACGCGCGCGGACTTGGCATCGAGGTCCTTGTACCAGCTCGACACGGCGTTCCAGTCGGGCAGATGGAAGTCCGCCCCGACCGGATGGCCGAGATGCTGCTCGGGCGGCACTTGCGCCAGAGCCGGTCGGATCAAGAGCAAGAACAGCGCGAATCCAATGACAGTTCGTTTCATCTGCAGCGTGCCTCCCTCGAGAAGTTCGCGTGAGACTAGCAGCACCACCGGCCGCAATGCGAATCGGCAAGCCAGCTGGCCGGCACCCTACTGTCCGATTGGCGCTAGGATCCGCGCATGAGCGGAGAGATCGACATCGGTTTCGAGAAGCGCGTGCTCGGGAACGGGCTCGAGGTCGTCGTGCACGAGGATCGCGCCGATCCGCTGGTCGCCGTCTACGTCGCCTATCACGTCGGCAGCGCGCGTGAAGTCAGGGGCCTGACCGGCTTCGCCCACCTGTTCGAACACATGCTCTTCCAGGGCTCGGCCAACGTGCCCGAGGGCGGCCACTTCAAACTCATCAACGCCGCGGGCGGCACGCTCAACGGCACGACCAGTCTGGATCGCACGGTCTACTTCGAAACGTTGCCCAAGAATCACCTCGAACTCGCGCTGTGGCTCGAATCCGATCGCATGGGCTTTCTGCTGCCGGCGATGACGCAGAAAAAACTCGACAACCAGCGCGACGTGGTGATGAACGAGCGCCGCCAGAACTACGACAACCGGCCCTACGGCCGCGTCGCGGAAAACGTGGCGGCGGAACTGTTCGCGGCGGACCATCCCTACCACTGGCTGCCGATCGGCTCGATGGACGACATCGCCGCGGCGACACTCGAGGATGTCAGCGCGTTTTTTCGACGTTGGTACGGACCGAACAACGCGACGCTTTGCATCGCCGGCGACGTCGAGGCCGGGCGCGCCTTCGAGCTGGCGGAAAAGTGGTTCGGGACGATTGCGCGCGGCCCGCGCGTCGATGCGCAGGCGCCGCGCGCGGCGAACTTGACGGCCGAGCGGCGTGTCACGCTGGAAGATCGCGTCGGCTCGCCGCAGGTCACGCTGACCTGGGCCGGAGCGGCGCAATTCACGCGCGAAGCCGCGGCGCTCGACATGCTGGCGCGCGTGCTCTCGCAGAACAAGTCGTCGCTACTCGATCGCGCCCTGACCGTCGAGAGTACACGCGCGCGCGCGGTCAGCGCCGGCCACTGGGGCGCCGAACTCGCCGGCCGCTTCGACATCACCGTGCGCGCCTCGCCGGGTGTGACGCTGGAAGAACTCGAACGGCGCGTGCGCGAGCTGATCGCGCAACTCTACGAGCTTGGCGTCGATGCAGCGCAGCTGGAGCGCATGAAGACGCGCTGCGAGAGCGAGGTCGTGCGCGCGCTGCAGACCGTGATCGGCCGTGCGGGTTCGCTGGCCGAATTCAACCTGTTCACCGGCGATCCGGGTTATCAACGCATCGAACTCGCGCAGCTGCGCGAAGTCACGACGGAGCAAGTGCGCTCGGTACTTCGAAAATTCTTGCTGGACCAACCGGCGCTGGTCCTCGCTTGCGTTCCGGCTGCGAATGTCCAACGGCCCGCGGCCCTTGCGCCACGCGTGCCGACGACTCCCGCCGCTGCAGCACCAGCAGCAGCGAGCGGGAGAGACACGATTCCATCGTCCAACGCAAGCGTGCCGGATCGCTCGCGCGCCCCGGCCTCGGGTGCAAGCCCGGAGCCCGGCGTGCCGGCCGTCACGATGGCGACACTCGCTTCCGGTGCGCGCGGCGGTGTGGTTCGTTTCTCGCGCGCGCCGTGGTGCGCGGCCACGCTGGCGCTGCCGATGGGCCGCCGCGCGGAGGCTGAGCCGCTCACGGGCATCGCTTCACTCGCCGCGGCACTTTTCAGCGAGGGCACGCGCAGCTTTTCCACGATCATATTCACCGACCGGCTCGACAGTCTCGGCGCGAGTCTTTCGATCGGATCCGACGACGACGAGATCTTTTTTTCGCTGTCGGTGCTCGACCGCGAACTCGAGCCCGCGCTCGAACTGCTGTTCGACGCCGCACTCGAACCCAGGCTCGACGCCCAGGATTTCGAGCGCATGCTGACTCAGCGGCGCACCGCGATCGCCACGCGCGGCGAACAGCCCACGGCCGTGGCCGCGCGGGCCTGGGCGCGCCTGATGCATGGCGACACCCCGCTCGGCCGCAGCGCTTTGAGCGTGGGCGCGGGACTGGAGCACATCACGCT
>JAYUUV010000376.1:0-6173 GCA_043754695.1 Planctomycetota bacterium | reverse complement strand
GGCCTCGCCGGGATTGCGCGCGTCGGGTGCAGCTGCGACCTGGGCGAAGGGCAGCGCAACGCCTTGGTAGGCGTAGTTCGCCTCCTGACTGACGGTCTCGGTCGTGAACTTGCCGATGTTGCACAGGTACAAGTCGAGGTCGCCGTCATTGTCGCAATCGAACCAGGTCATCCCGTTCGAGTGCCCCACGTAGCCGACGCCGCTCTTCTCCGTGACATCCTTGAACGTGCCGTCGCCTTGGTTCTGGAACAGACGATTGCCGCCGCGATAGCTGGTGACGTAGAGATCGGGATCGCCGTCGCCGTCGTAGTCCCCGAAGGCGGCGCCGACCGAAAGCGAGCGTTCGACCGCGACGCCTGCGCGCGCCGTGATGTCCTCGAAACGCAGTCCGCCGAGATTCTTGTACAGCGCGTTGGGGCCCAGGAAATCGCAGAAGTAGAGGTCCTCCTTGCCGTCGCCGTCGACATCGGCAATCGCCACGCCACTGCCGTGGTCGTAGGGATTGACCCGATAGGTCGAACCGTTTTCCGAATCGAGAAAGTGGTGGCTGAAGCTGATGCCGGAGGCCGCCGTGACGTCCTGGAATCGGATCGTCGTCGCCGCTGCCTTATCAGGCGCCGGTTGTGGATCCTTCGCCTTCTCGCAAGCCGCGCACAAGAGGGAGAGCACGGCAACACAGGCAAGGAACTTGGGACTCGTCATGGGTTTTCGGAAAAGGGATTGGGCACCAGTACACCGCCGAAGGAGCGCGCGTGCTGCGCGGCGGAAACGGCATCGACGAAGGCGCGCAGCAGCGGCCGGCCGCCCCGCGCGCCGAGATTCGAGCGTACGAAGAAGGCCGCCCTCGGATCGAGCGGGCGCGCGTCCTGCTCGGCGTGGACCTGGAAATGCCGCGCGCCGTCCGGCGCGTCCGAGCGCGGCCAGGCCAGGGCGCACTCGGCGCCGCAGAAACTGTGCACGATTTCGGGGCCCTCGAGCAGGTCCACGCGCGCCGTGGGCACGATCGCCACGCCGTCGAGGGCACAGCGCAGCCCGGCGCCGGCACGGAACTGCGCGCGCGAAACGAACGAAAGCGCGAGCAGGGCAACGAACCACAAGCTCAGGAATCGCACGGACATGCTGATCCAAAGTCTAGCCCCTTGAGGGGCCACCGATCGCGAGGCAAGATCGAAGATTCTCCGATGCAAGTGCGCCGCTTCCTCACTGTTGCGATCGCCGCATCCCTGGCATTTGGCTGCCGGAAGGAAGACGCTGTGGCGCTTGGCCCGGCAGGCTTGTCGGACGAAAGCACCGTACGCGGAATCGAATTCTCGGTGGCCCGGGGCGGGAACGACTACTTCATGCCCGACAGCATGGGCCCCGGGTGCGCCCTTTTCGATGCCGATGGCGACGGCGACCTGGATGCCTTCTTCGTTCAGGGCATTCGCGCCTCGGACGGAAAACTCGCAAGCGAGGCCGGCCGTGACCGGCTCCTGCTGCAGGGCACCGATGGTCGCTTCGTCGATGCCAGCGCGAACTCCGGTGTCGACGATCCGCGCTACGGCATGGGTGCGGCGGTCGCTGATGTCGACAGCGATGGTGACTTGGACTTGTTCGTCACCAATTACGGCAGTTCGCGCCTGTACCTCAATCGCGGCATGGCGACCTTCGAGGACGCAACCGACCGCTTTGGGATCAACGAGGAGGGCTGGGCAGCGACAGCCGGCTTTTTCGATTACGACGCGGATGGACGTCCGGATCTGTTCGTCGCGCGCTATCTGGACTTCGATCTCGCAACCCCCGCCACCATCAGCGGCGGCATGCCCGACTATCCTTCGCCGCTGCAGTTCGCCGGTCTCCCCGCCCGGCTGTGGCACAACGAAGGCGGCGGCCGCTTCCGCGATGTCAGCCGCGAGAGCGGCATCGCGGCCGGCGTGGGACGCGGACTCGGGCTGGCCTTCACGGATCTCGACGGAGACGGCCGCGTCGATATCTTCGTAGCCAACGACTCTGAACCGAATTTCGCCTGGTTGCAGACGGAGCCCGGCCGCTTCGTGAATCGCGCCTTCGCGCTGGGTCTGGCGGTCAATCGCGTCGGCCGCCCGCAGGCCAACATGGGCGTCGCGCTGGGCGACTGCGATGGCGATGGCTCACCCGAATTGTTCGTCACTCACTTGGTGGCTGAAACGAACATCTTGTATCGAAGGACGGCTGAGAAGCAGTACAGCGACGTCACCGAGGGTTCCGGGCTCGGCGCCGCCAGCCTGGACCTGACAGGCTTTGGGACGATGTTCGCCGACGTCGAGAACGACGGCGATCTGGACCTGCTCGTGGTCAACGGTCGCATCATGCGCCGTGGACCGCGCGGTGCGGCGCAGCTTGCGGCGCACTGGATTCCTTATGCAGAAGAGAACCAGCTTTTCCTGAACGACAGCTCGGGCCACTTCGCGTTGGTGCCCCGCGACCTGGGTGGAGACTGGTCGAAGGCGCTGGTGGTCGGCCGCGCGCTGGCGCTAGGCGACGTCGACCGGGACGGCGGACTCGACGTGCTGGTTTCGAACGGCGACGGCTCGTGCCGGCTGTACATGAACCGCTACGCGGGCCGCGGCCACTTCCTGACTGTCCGCGCCCTCGACGCGGAGGGCCGCTGCGACTGGCTTGGCGCGCGAGTCGAGGTTCGCGCCGGCACGCAGCACTGGATGCGCACGACGGGCACGTGCCAGGGCTACCTTTCGTCGGGAGAGCCTGGCGTGCATTTCGGTCTGGGCGCCGCGCAGTCGATAGACGCCGTCGTCGTACACTGGCCGGGTGGCGACAGCGAGACCTTCGCCGGAGGAACCGTCGACCGCGAGTTGCGGCTGCGGCGCGGTAGCGGCGGACACTGAACACCTAGCCCGAAACGGCACGACCAAGCCATGCGAGTGAACATTTCCGATTCCCTCTCCGAGCGTCGATCGCAGCAGGCCGGCAAGACTCCTTTGCTGGTGCTGGCGGTGCTGGCGCTTGCGATCGGCTTGGCGCTCTGCCTGCTCTACCGGCCGTGGAACCTTTTGCGCTACGGCAGCGCCACGCCTCCGCTGCCGGCAAGCAGCGAACTCGAGGCACCTCTGTCGGAGCGTATCCAGACGCGCATCGCCGCGGTGCGCGAGCACCCCTATGACGCAACGGCCTGGGGACAGCTGGGCGAAACCTATGACGTGCACCAGATCTTTCCGCAGGCGATCGTGTGTTACGAACGAGCGCAACTCTTGGCGCCCGAGGAAGCGCGCTGGCCGTACTGGCTGGGCATCGGCCAACGGGTCGGCAATCAGAGCGCCGCGCTGGCCTGCTTCGAGCGCACGATCGCGCTCGCTCCCGACTGGGCCGCAGCTCACTTCTATGCCGGCCACGGCTACCTCTCGAGCGAGCGGCTCGACGATGCCGTGCGCGAATTCGAGCGCGCTCTCCAGCTCGAGCCCGAAGCGCCGGCCGCGTTGATCGGCCTGGCCAAGGTGGCGCTGTCTCGGAACGACCCCAAGCAGGCACTCGAATACCTCGAGCGCGCGAACCACGCAACGCAGCGGACCCAGGAATCGCGCTGGCTGATGGCGGCGGCGTGGCGCGCTCTGGGCGACGAGGCCAAAGCGCAGACTTATTCCGATGCCACTCAGCCGCCCTCGCAGGAGCCATTTCCCGACAAGCTGAGGGCAGAGCTTCTGCGCGACGAGGGCGTGACGCTGATTTTCGCGCGCCAACGCGCCGATGCGTACTTCGCGAATGGCGAGAAAGATCGCGCCATCGCCGAGTTGCAAAGCTACGTCGAGAAAGTTCCCAAGTCGGCGCCTGCGTTGGTGGCCCTGGGCGACCTGTATATGCGCGCCGGCAAGCCCGAAGATGCGATTGCGCGCTACCAGGCTGCCTGCACGCTCGATGGCACGCTGGCGGCCGCGTTTTCGCAATGGGGAAGCGCACTTGCGCGCACGGGCAAAGTGCCTGAGGGCGCCGCCAAGTTGCGTCAGGCGCTGGCGCTCGAACCTTCGAAAGTCGAATACAAGTCCGACCTCGGTGCCGTGCTGTGCGGCTCCGCGCAGAAAGAAGAGCGCGAGGAGGGCCTGCGGCTGCTTGGCGAAGTCGCGCAGGCGCGGCCCGAAGATCCGTCGCTGCGTCTGAATTTCGCCCAGGCCTTGCGCGCGAACGGACGCCCCGATGAGGCCGTCGCTGCCTTCCAACGCGCGCTCGATCTCGCACCGAACGACGTGCGCATGCGCTTTGAGTTCGGCATGCTGTGCGCCACATCCGGACACATGGAAGAGGCCGCCGCGGCTTTCGGGCGCGTGGTCGAACTCGATCAGTCCCAGATGAGCGCGAGGCTGAACCACATTCGCGCGCTCAATGAATTGGGCCGCTACAAGCAGGCCCTCGCCGCTCTGCGCACCGCCCGCGAGCTCGATCCGAAAAGTGTCGAAATCCGCGCACAGATCGCCTGGATCCTGAGCACCAGCCCGGACGACGCGACTCGTTCGGCTGCGGAAGGCCTGGCGCTGGCGCAGGAACTGGCCAGGGAATCCGAAAACAAGAACCCCGAGATGCTGGTGATCCTGGCTGCGGCCGAGGCCGAGTCGGGTGACCTCGAGGGAGCCTCCGTGACGCTTGATGGGGCGCTCGAATTGTTGAAGCCCAAGGCACCCGAACCGGTCTCGAATCCGGCGCAGGTCGCGATCATCGATCGAGCGCTCGCCATGCGCAAGGCGTTCAAAGCGGGCAAGCCCTTTCGAATGGCAGCGCCCCAGTGATCAGCGCGGCGCGACTTTTCGAGGCCACCACAGGTCGAGGAAAACCAACCCGCCGCACAGCGCAATGGCCAGGGCGTAGCTGCTGCCGGCGATGACGATCGGCAGCGCGAAGCCGGCGAAGCTGCGCGCCAGCCACCACGAGCAAAGATCGATGGCCAGCGAAAGGCCGGCGAGCGCGCACAGACCGGCGCCGAAGCGCGCAGCAAAGCGCGTCGCGAACAGCAGCGCCAGCAGCACGATCGAGAGCGGGGCCAGCGCGAGCGCGTGGGCATGTGTCGAAGCTGCGAGCACTTTCGCCGGCAACGGCTCGATGCGCCTCGAGAAGGCCGCCTTCGAAACCTCGTCCCAGGTCGCCAGCGCCAGCTTCGCATCCTTGTGTTCGCCGTCGAGCGCAGCGCGCGAGTGGCAGGAAGTGCAGCGCCGCGCCAGGATTTCCGCCGGCGCATCGGCGCCCAATTCGAGGCTGTCGTAGTCCTCGCTGAGCCGCTTGCCTTCGAGCCACTTCAAGAGCACCTCGCGCTCCGGCACCTTCAACTCTGCCGGATGGCCGCGGCGGATCGCGCCGAGCAAAGGCGCCGTGGTATCGACGCCGTGATAGGCGCCTTCCAGATCGGCCAGGGAAACGCCCGGGCGTTCATCGCGATTTTCGTGCTGCGCGATCAGATGCGCCCCCGAGGCCGCGAATCCGCAGGCGATCACCGCGAGCAGCGCGCTCAGGCCGACGCGCGCTCCAAACGGCAATTCGCACAGACTGCCGCTGCCAGAAAAGAGTCCGCGACTCACAGTGCTTTCAGCCATTGGGCGTCGATCTTGATTTCCGCTGCTTCGACCAGCGCGCGATGCGCCAACACGCCGATCGCCGAACTGCGCGCGCCGTCGGCCAGCGAACACGCCGCGGGTTTGCCGTTCGCGATCGCGCCGACGAAGTCGAATAGCGCGTAATACAGCGAGCTGTACGGCAGGCCGACACCCTCCTGCAACTTGCCCTGCGAAGCGAGTTTGGTCGCGTCGGCGATCAGGGTGATGCCCTGCTCGTTGTGGAACTGCTGGCGATTCGCATACACCTCCCAACCCTGCGTCGGCGCGTCGGCTTCCTTGAACATCCAGCCGTGGGTCCAAGCCAGCTTGATCGCCGCCATGGCGCCGGCGATGACTTCGTAGCGGCCTTCGAAGGAATTGGCCAGCGTGCACGAGTAATCGAGGCACAGCCCGTCGTCAAAAGTGAACTCGGCGGCGACGCAGTCGGGAATCTCGCGGCCGTCCTTGTGCAGGCGCAGACTGCCGCGCGCGCGCACGGAAACCGGATAGCGGCCGAGGAACCAATGGAAGACGTCGAACTGGTGTGTGCCCATTTCACCGAGCAGGCCCAGCGAGAGCTGCGGGTCGAGGTGCCAGTTCAGCTCGCGATCGCGCTCGGGCGTC
>JAYUUV010000375.1:0-6893 GCA_043754695.1 Planctomycetota bacterium | reverse complement strand
CGCGTGCGTTGGCCCAGCACGTCGCGTCGACACCGATCGTGAGCGCCTTCACGTCGCGCGGCTCCGCAACAGACGGCGCAGCAAGCAGAACAGCAGCACGCTGACGGCTCCGGCAAGGAAAGCGAGCGCCGAAACCTGCAGCAAACCGACGATCAGTCGATCCGGCGTGTGCCAGCGCAGCAATAGTTTGCGGCCATAGCTGTGCTTGTCGTACTCGTTGATTTCACGGTAGTGCTGCGGCGAGAACTTGCCCGTCGACAGGGCTGCGACCGTGCGCACGCTGTAGCGCACGTTCGCTCCATCGACGTCGACGACCAGATAGTTGTCGAATTGAGCAGACAGCAGGCGTGCTGCTTCGCGGCCGCGCAGCATTGCGGTCGAGACCTGATTCTCGAGCGAGGTCTGCAGATAGTGCACGCCTTCGCGCTCCTGGTGCGAGAACTTCAGCGGGCCGTAGTCGCCGCCGAAAACGGCGCGCACGGGATGGGCCGTGAATTCGGGCGCGACCGTCTTCCACCAACGCGCCTCGTCCTCCCACCACAAGAGGTGATGCATGACCACGAAGACATGCTCGACCTCGGCCGAGCGCGCCATTTCCCCATGCACGAAGGCCACTTGCGCTGCGGCCAGCGGCACGCCGCGGATCGATTCCTGGGGATGTTTGCGCAGATCGCCGTCCTCCGGCCACCAGGCGCTGTTCATGAGCAGGAAGCGCGAATTGCCGAACGTGATCGCGCGCGGCAACTGACCGTAGCGCTCGCGCCAGACATCGCGGGTCACGAGGTCGCAGATGTCGTGGTTGCCGGGCACGCGATAGATCGGCGCGCCGACGCCGACGAGCGCGGCGTCGAGCCGTTCCCAGTCTGCGCTGATCTCTGCGCGTTTGGCGGGAGCGGGATTGTCGACGTCGCCCCAGATCAGGTCGCCGCACAGGAACACGAGATCGGGATCTTCGGCGCGCACGCTTTCGACGACTTCGGGCAGATAGGAAAGCAGCTCTCCGTTCTTGTCGCCGCGCAGATGGCCGAGCACCACGAAGCGCAGCTTCTGTCCGCTCTGTGCACTAGCGAGGGCGGAGGAGATGCAGAACGCACCAAGCGCGCCCAGCCCGATGCGCAACGCGGACGTCACTTGGATTTCTCCAGGTCCGCGGTCGGCATGCTGACAATGAACCAGCGCTGTAGCCGAATCTGGCCCTCGCTGACCACCTGCGGCCGGGGTTTCTGTTCCGTGCGCACGAGCGGGTCGATTTCGAGCGTCAGCGAGCTGTACTCGCCGGCGGGCAAGGGCAGCACAGTGAATGCAAATTGCTCGGGCTTGTGGCCCAGTTCCAGCGGGATGCGTAGTGTTTGCGTGTTAGCGCCCTGTGACTTGCGTCCGACGCGCAGCCTCGCGCTTGCGATGTCCGTGCCCGCCGTTTCGAGCACCAGCCAGTTCGTGCGCGTTGCGTCGCTGAGATTCCAGTCCACTTCGCGGCTCACCTCGCCGCGTTTCGCGTTCATGCGCACGACCAGGCAATCCGCGGCGATTCGCACACTTGTCGCACCACCCGTGCGCCGCCAAGTCGCTTCCGGCGCTCGAAACCCGTCCGGGAAGAGTTCTTCTTCCTGCACGAGCGCGCGTGGAATCGCGCGCCAATTCGCCGGCGCGCCCAGTACCGGTTCGTCGAGCGCGATGCCGTGCAAGGCGTAGATCCAATCCGAATTCGCCCCGAACGCCGCCGCGACGTCGTCGCCGCTGCTGCCGACCTGCGAACCGAATTCGGTCCAGCGCGCCGTGCGCTGGAACACGAGATCCGAATCGTTGCCCGAGACCATCGTGTGGACCAGGCGCGGAAAGCCGCCGCGTTCGTAGCGCCAGTTCTTGAGCCTTGCCATCACACCAACGTGATTCCCGGTGACGGTGTTGTTCAGGATCAGCGGCGACGAGCGGTCCTTTACCTCGATGCCGCGTTCGCAGCCATGGATCGTGTTGGCGAAGATGAACGGGCTGGAGTCTTCGCCGACGGAGATGCCCTTGTCGCGATTGTCAATGATCTCGTTGCCGACGATCTGTGGCGAGCAGGTCATCAAATCGAAGCCGTCGTTGCCGGCGCGCTCGACCTTGCAGTGCTCGATGCGCCCGGTCGAGATGTCGAAGTCGAGCGCGTCCGCGTTGGTGTCGTGGAACCAGCACCGCGTCACGGAAACATCGGCTTCGTCTGCGTGCAACGCGTCGTCGCAGCGCTGATTGCCAGAGAATTCGCAATTCTCGAAACGCACGCCGTGCGCCCAGTGCACGCAGACCATGCCGGTGTACTCGACGTCCTCGAGCAGTGCGCCGCCGCCGCCGGAAAAGCGCACGTGCTGGAAAAGGCTCTTGTCCGCGCCATCGCCCAGCAGGGCGAAGCTGCCCCAGGGCCGGCGCGGGTCAAAGCTCGAGATCGTGATCGGATTCTCGGCGGTACCCAGCGCCTCGACGCGGCCCCGACAAAAGATCGAGACGTCGGGATCGAGCACCAAGTTCGTTCCCGCGGCGATTTGCAGCACGTCGTCGCGCTGCACCACGAGAGTCTTGGTCAAATGCTGATCGCCGTACAATGCTGATGTGACCGTGCGCGAGTTGCGCTCGCGCAAGTTCCACGGATGCATGCTGGTAGCGGCGGGAAGTGTCGAGTCCGGCGGCAGCGCCGTTGCGAGCACGCGCTCCTGCGTGAGCGCGTTGCGCAACACGATTGCGCCCGGTTGTGGCGGAGGCCCGCTCGTGCGCAGGTAGAAGCGATAGTCGAGCCCTTCGCACTCCAGGCGTTCGCCGACGCGCACGCCTGGCAGAAGCAGCTGCCGGTTGCGCGGCGCGACGCGCAGCAGGCCATCCTCCCAGACCAGTTGGATCTGGCGATCGCCGATGAAGTGCTTGCCATCCAAGTAGGTATCGGCCGCGAGCGTGCACTCGCGCCCGGCGGCGAACTCCAGGCCGGCGAGTTCGATCGGCGCGCGGCCGTCGACCCAGATCTCGAGCATCCATTCGCTCTCGCCGATCTGCGTGATTGCCAAGGCTGCGCGCGCGTCCCGGCACCAGCCGTCGAGGGTGGCCAGGTTCTTGCTCAGCGTGCCGAGCACCTGTTCGGGCGTGCCGACGTCCGAGCTCTGCCCGCTGCGCAGTCGATCGAATTCGAAGCCGTCCTGGTAGCGATTGCAGACTTCCTCGACGCGCGCCTTCACGCCGGCCAGGAGTTTTCCATCCTGATTGCGCTTCCAGATTTCTTCCAGCGCTGCGGCGAACACGCGCGGATCGCGCAGCGCCGCGCGCCAGAAGCGATTGAACCTTGCGTTCGGCGGCGGATTGGAGAGCTCGAGCAAGCGCAGGTCCCAGGGGATCGGATGCAGCAGGCCCGACGAGCTGTCCTCGTACCAGAAGTGATTGTGCACGCCGCTGGTGTGCCACGGATCGCCGACGCACAGATCGAGGGCCAAGAGCCGCGCGATTTCATTGGGATCCAGGATCTCGAACAGTTTCCAGATCGCGGTCTCGTCCGGGTGGGCCACGTTTTCGTTCAACACGTCGGCCAGCGACCAAGCCTCGAGCCGCCCGCCCGGCAGCTCGTGCTTGCCCGCGCGATTGGTGCGCTCGACGAACTCGAACAATTTCGCCGTGCCGATCGCACCCGGCCGATCGTTGAACGCCACGCGATCCCAGATATACGGATTGAGGAACAGCTCGCGCGGCAGACCCTTGAAGTAGTCGCCGCGTTCGGCCGTGTCGCCGCGGAAGATGTTGCCGGGAATCCGCTTTGCGTTGCGCAGGAACGTTTCATCGAGCGGCGCGAAGCTGCGAAACATCCCGTAGAAGCGTTGATTCAGGAACAGCGGCACGACCGCCGTCCGCGGCGCGAGCAGATCGAAGTCCGCGGCCATCGAATTCGCGGCGAATTGCGGCAAGACTTCCTTGCAGGAGAAAACGTTCACGCGGCTTGCGTGGAACATCTCGCCGCGTTCGCTCTTGATCGCCAGCGTCTTCTTCTCGGCGGTCCAGTGCACGCTGGTGTCGCCGCGCAATTTCAACTCGACAGCCTGGCTCGAGTTGCCCTCGAACAGCGCGGCCTTGACACTCTCGCCCGCGTGCGCGACAGGATCCAAGGCGATGGCGTCGAAGTCGGTCCTGTCCACGCGCAAATCGACCAGCGCCCGCTGCGTGTCTTCGACCGATAGCCCTTGATCGAGCGACATGGCGCGTGGCAAGCGCAACGCCGAACGCACGCGCCACCAGGCGAAGCGATCGACGCGCGCTGTCTGCGACCACCAGTCGTCGAACTGCGCCATGCGCCGGTAGTCGTTGACGCTTGCCCCAAGCCAATAGAGCGCGGCCACGAAGACCGGCAGCGTCCAAAGGACCACGTCGCGTAGACGCAGGCGGCGCAGGGCACCGAGGCCAGGTCGGCCGGACGAGCTCATCTGCGCGGGGAAGGGGGCTGGGTAGGGGAGGCGAAGCGGTCGTAAGCCCCTTGCGGGCAGGCTTGTATGTCGGTCGGCTCCAGCAATGCCATGAGCCGGCCACGAGAGCCGCGGATTGTAGCCCTCGGGCCCGCTGCGGGCGTGGGAAGAGCTGGGCCGACGATACTGGCTTGCAGGCTCACTACTGGCGATGTATTGTCGGTCAAACGGAGGCAATGCCGAATGATCGACGACCTGGACCTCAAGATACTGGGAATCCTTCAGGCCGACGGCAGGACCAGTCACGCCGAAGTGGCCCGCCAGGTCGGTTTGGTGGCCTCGGCAGTTCACGAGCGCGTCAAGAAGCTCGAGGAGCGCGGAATCGTGCGCGGCTACAGCGCCCGCCTCGATGCCGAAGCGCTCGGCAAGCGACTGCTCGCCTTCGTTTTCCTGAGGGCCGAGGAGAAGGGGACTTCCAACGAAGTCGCGCTCGCACTGGCGAAGATTCCGGAAGTTCTCGAAGTCCACCATGTTGCCGGCGAGGACTGTTACCTCGCCAAGGTGCGCACCGCCGACACGGAGTCCCTCGGCCGGCTGATCCGCGAGCGCTTCCGCGCCATCCCGCAGGTGCACTCGACGCGCTCGACGATCGTGCTCGAAACCGTCAAGGAAGATCTGGCCCTGCCGCTGCCGCCCGCATCATGAGTCCTTCCAGCAAGCAACCTTCGACTCTGCACGTCGCAATCGCCTTCGCGGCGGTGTACGTGATCTGGGGCTCGACCTACCTCGCGATCCGCGTCGCGGTGGCGGAGTTCGCGCCCTTCGTGATGGCTGCGCTGCGCTTTCTCGCGGCGGGTTCGGCGCTGTACATTTTTCTGCGCCTGCGCGGTGCGGCGCGACCGACGTGGTCGCAATGGCGCAGCGCAACCTGGATCGGATTCTTGCTGCTCAGTTGTTCCAACGCGGCGGTCACCTGGGCGGAGCGCTCGGTGCCCAGCGGGCTGACTGCCGTCCTGTGCGCGATCCTGCCGATGTGGATGGTGCTGCTGGAATGGCTGCGCGATCGCAGCCAACGACCGAGTCTGCAGGTGATCTTCGGTGTGCTGCTTGGAATCGGCGGTGTGGTGGTCCTGATCGGTCCAGGCATTTCCAGCCCTGACTCGCATGTCGACATCTTCGGCGCGCTGCTGATCGTCGCCGGCTCGCTGACCTGGGCCATGGGTTCGATTTTTTCGCGCTCGGCCAACCTGCCCAAGTCGGCGCCGATGTCGACCGCGATGCAGATGCTCGCGGGCGGCGCGATCCTGGCCATCGCCGCGTGGTTGAACGGCGATTGGCAGCGCTTCGAGCCCGCAGCCGTGTCGCTGCGCGCCTGGCTGACGCTCGCCTACCTCGGCGTCTTCGGTTCGTTGATCGCGCTCTCGGCCTACGTCTGGTTGCTGCAGGTCTCTACGCCGGCGCGCGTGTCGACCTACGCCTACGTCAATCCCGTCGTGGCCGTGTTCCTAGGTTGGCTGATCCTCGACGAGCCGCTCGGCTTGCGCACGTTGGTCGCCACCGGAATCATCGTCACGGCGGTGGTCGTGATCTCGAATCAGCGTGCGCGCGCTTCGAGGGCGGGCAAGTTGAGCGCGGCGCCAAGTGCCGACAGCGCGGAACTTGCCCCTACGCCGATCAAGCGATAACCCGCGGCGCGACAGTGCGAGTCCTCGCGCCAATACAGCGTGTCGGGATCGCCGCCGCGCTGGAAAGCAGGCAATAGATCGACGACTGGAAAACCCGCTCGCGCGCCGATCTCGGCGAGACGTTTGCCCCACAGCGCAAAGTCCTGGTTCGGGCCGGGCACGCGCAATTGTTCGCTGAACGGAATCGCCAGCACGGCGAATTTCGCGCCGCACCTGGCTGCGGCCTGCTGGGCCAGCGCGATTTCCGCTTCGTACTGGGCGTAGAGTTTCAGCGAGTCCTTGTCCTGCTTGATCTGGAACGCGCGTCGATGGGCTGAGCCTTTCCGGCCGCGCAAGCGATCGACGATGTGCCAGTCGTCGATCTTGCCCATCACTCGCGAGCGCTCGACCCAGCCCGGCAAGCTGTACCAGCGTTTGTGCGACTCGAAGCGCAGTTGATCGCCGAGCGTCGCTCCATGGGAGACCAGCGCACCGTCGCGCGCTTCGTAGAGGATCGGAAATGGATTCTCGATCAGGTCGTTGGGCGTCGAGCCGACGACGATCAGATCCGGCTCGAGCGCGCAGGCGAACTTTTCGATCCACTTGCGCTCGTGGATCGTGCCGAAGCCCGGAAAGCCGGCGTTCAAGACTTCGACGCGGCCGGCGCCGAACAGGCGCTCGAATTCGCTCTGCATCACGCTCGGATAGGTCTGCTCGACGCTGACTTGATCGCCGACGGTGAACGAATCGCCGACCACCAGTACGCGCGATACGCCGGCGGGCTTGGGACCAAAGTCGCGCTCGGCGCGCAAACCTTGAG
>JAYUUV010000374.1:0-5197 GCA_043754695.1 Planctomycetota bacterium | reverse complement strand
GCTCGGCGTTTCCACGATGTCCCCGATGAACACGAGTTGATCTTCGACAATGTCGCGACCGCCTTCGGCCTGGGCCCGATCGAGCTGTGCCATCAGCCGATCTGGGCCTGGTTGCCCGCCGCTGAAGAGGGCTTCGATATGGTCGCTCTCGGCAGCGACGCGCGCGAGGCCGTGGGGCTGTCGACAGCGCGCAGCCTGGAGGCCGAAGTCCTGGTGCCGCCCAACGCCGAACTGCACTGCTTCGCCACGATCCCGACGGCGCTGCGCTTTGGCGGCAAGCAGGCCAGCCTGAAGGTCGAAATCCACGGCGAAGGCGGCCGCTCCTTGCTGCAGCGCGTCGCCCTGGACACGAGCACCAGCGCAGTCCAGGTCTGGCACCCGCTGCGCGTGAGGCTTGGGAAATTCGCCGGTCAGAAAGTGCGCGTGACGTTTTCCTTCAGCATCGAGAACAAGCTGCGCGAGGCCGTCTGTGCGTTGACCCGGCCCAGAATCGACGTGGCGAAATCGGCGCCGCGCACGGTGCTGCTGGTGACTTCCGACACACACCGCGCGGATTCGCTGGGCGCCATGGACAACGGCCTGGGCATCGCGACACCGGCACTCGATGCCTTGGCCCGACGCGGCGTCCTTTTCCTCGACTGCTGGTCCTCGACCAACGTCACGATTCCCTCGCACGCCGCGATCATGACTGCGACTTCGCCGCGCGACAGCGGTGTGCTCGACAACTACACGCGTCTCTCGCGCAAGGCGTACACGTTGGCCGAAGCCTTCAGAGCCGCGGGCTTCGCGACCTACGCGGTGGTCAGCGCGCCGCACCTTTCCGACGCGGCGAGCGGACTTGGCCAGGGTTTTGACCGCCTGAACGCGCCGGTGATCGTCCACAAACGTCCCGCCGCGCAGAGCATTGCGCAACTGCGTGCCTGGCTCGACGACGCCGAGGGCCAGGACCTCTTCCTCTGGTTGCACCTCTACGACGCGCACACGCCCTACGAACCACCGCCGGAATTCGAGGCCCGCTATTGGCCCGCGGGTCGCGACGCCTTCGATCCCAAACTGCCGGAACCGCTCGTTCCCAAGGTCTTTCGCGTCAATCTGCCCGCGGGCCTGCGCGATCTCGAACTGCTTTCGGCGCGCTATCACGGCGAGGTCAGCTACCTCGACGCGGAGCTCGCGCAACTTTTCGAAGTGGCGCGCATCCGCTCGGGGCTGATCGCCTTCACGGCCGACCATGGCGAGTCGCTCGGTGAACACGGAATTTTCTGGGAGCACGCCGGACTCTATCCGCAGAGCGTGCACGTGCCGCTGATCCTTGCCTGGCCAGACGCGCCGGCCGGGACGCGCGTGCAGCAGCCCGTCTTCCAACTCGATCTTGCGCGGACGATCCTGAAATTGTCAGGCGTCGAGGACGCGCGCATGCCGGGCGGCGATCTGCTCGCGCCGCAAAGCGTGTCTCGCTCGCCCCGTTTCACGATTTCCTCGGCGGCGGATCGCGCCAGCGTCACCGTCGACGGTTGGCACATGATCGTTTCGCTGCGCGGCTACCTGGTCACCGTGGGGGCGGAGCAGAAGGCTTTTCCCCGCCATCACATCGAACTCTTCAATCTCGGGCGCGACCCGCAGTGCCTGCACGATCTTGCGCGCGAGGAGCGCGTGCGCGCGGGCGAACTGCGCCGTCTTTTGTGTGCCTGGCTGGCCTCGGCGACGCCGCGCGGCTGGGGCGACGCGGAAAATCTCAACACGGAGATGGCCGAGCACCTCGCGCAGTTGGGCTACGCCGCTCGCACGAACCCAGCGCGAGTCGTGGCGATCGATCCCGACTGCGCCTGTGGCGAGTGCAGGCTGTTCCTGGCGCAGCGCTGAACAATGCCGCAGTGGCCGCGGCCGCGTCAGATCGTTACAAGCCAGCGTGAGATGAGTCCGCCCCGACGACGAGCGCGCCTGTGGATCGGCTTGGCGGCTTATGCACTGGCGCTGATCGCTTCGCAGCTTTGGATCGCGACGCGTCCTCTCGCGCCCAGTATCGCGCCGCAGGGCAGTCAGCGAGCGAGCTTGTCCCCGCCGCAGTCTGGTGTCCAAGCCCTGCTTTGGTCGGGCGCCAAGGACGCGGCTCCAGGCAAGAGCGAGAGTCTGCTGCCGGTCTTGCTGCTGCATGGGTCGCCAGGTGAAGCCGCCGACCTCGCCGACCTGGCCACGCGCCTGGCGGCCAGCGGACGCGACGTGCTCTCGCTCGATCTGCCCGGTTTCGGCGCCAGCGCGTCCGCTGCGGGCGGACGTTCGATCTTGGATCACGCGGTGAGCGCGCTCGCCTGCGCGCCCTGGAAGGAATTCCATGTCGCGGCCTGGTCGATGGGCGGGGGAGTCGGATTGCACATGGCGCAACTCGCGCCCGAGCGCGTGCACTCGCTTTCATTGATCGCCTCGATCGGCGTGCAGGAGGCGGAGGGATCCGGGAACTACTATTTCGAGCACTTCAAGTACGCGCTTTCCTGGGCGCTCTTCGTGCCGGGAGCGGAGTTGATCCCGCACTTTGGCCTGTTGGGGGAGCGCGCTTCGCGCCGCGCATTTTGCGCGAATTTCTGGGCCAGCGATCAACGTCCCTTGCGCGCGATCCTGTCCGAGTTGAAGACGCCTTTGCTGATCGCCCATGGGCGGCGGGATTTCCTCGTGCCGCTGTGGTGCGCCGAGGAAAGTCACGCACTTGCACGCGCGAGTCGATTGCTCATATTCGATGCCAGCCACTTCCTGCTGTTCGAGCCGCCCTTCGGCCAACTCGACCAACTTGCGCCGCAGCTGCTGGCCTTTCTCGCGCGCCACGATTCGGCCGGCGCGCCCGAGCCGAACGCGCGCGTCGAGCTATCGCCGAAGAGCGACGACGCTCGCCCCGAGCCCTATTGGCTGCCGCGGAAAATTCCCTGGTGGCTCGCGTTCATGGTCCTGTGCGCACTGGCGCGCTGGCGAGCACTCTGCTGCGGACTGACGGTGGGCGCGCTGTGCGCAATGTTGCAGCTGGATCTCGGCCTGGGATTGTGCGCGGCACTTTTCGGCGTGAGCTGGCGCGCGCTCGGCACACCCGCCGGATCGCTGTGGTCTTGGTTCAAGGAACTGACCCTCTTCGTGGCCGCTTGCGTGGTCGCCAGCATATTCGCGGTCTGGGCGAGCCCTCGTCTTTGGACGCTCGCCGGAGTGTGGGCGGGAACTCTGTTGTGCGTGGCGCTGCCGCCGGTCGCGGTGGCGGCGGGTTCGTACGTCCTGCGCCGCATTCGTGCCCATGCGGCGGCGGACTAGCACCGAGTTCAGAGATTCGCGGCCGCGAACACCACCAGCAGGGCGAACGCGATCGCGAGCACGAACAGCAGTACTTTCACCCAGGAAATCGGCGCGTCGCCCTGCACGTTGCCGGTCTGGCCGTGGATCAGGACGGTGTAGGGCTTCCCATTGCAGCGGTAGGTCAGGGTCCAGACCGGCAGCAGGATGTGTTTCCAGCGCACGTCGCGAATCGTGTTGGCGACGCGCAGATCGCGGTAAGTGTCGCCGGGCACGTCAGCGCCGCAGCGTGAAGATTGTTGCGCTTCGATCACGCTCTGCGCCGTGCGCCAACCGTCGTTCAAGTCCACTCGGTACTCCTCCGCGTGCCAGCCGGCCAAATACTCGGGCTGATAGGGCACCAGCGCACTCGAATCGAATTCGCCCAGTTTTTTCAGCAAGTCGCCGCGCACGAAACCGGAAGCAGGCACGAGCAGGTCGTCGAAGACATCGTGGCGTGCGCCGCGCGCGGGAGTCCAGCGCACGTGACGCACCTGCTGGGCGACCATCGTCGTGCGGCCGTTGACCGTCATCGGGACCATGACCGTCACGTAGTAGTACGTGCCGGAATCCGCGGACCATTGCGAGTCGACCTGTGCATCGAAGGTCCAGCACGGCACGTAGACGCCGCGCGCCTGGAATTGATCGACGCGCTTGAGCGCGTTCGGCCGAAACCACATGCCCGCGGTCCATTTGCGAAACTGCGCACGCACCGTCTCGCGGCCGACGTCGAGCGGGATCAGCGATTCCGGCCGCAGCGGGTTGCGCCGCTCGGTCTGCTCGAGCACGGCGGGCGAACCGCAGAACACGCAGTCCGTGGAGATCTCTGAATCGTCGAAGGTGACGCGGGCCCCGCAACTGCCACACTGCGAGACGCGCGCGTCCGTGCCGAAGCCGCGTGCGGCGGTCGTCGCCTCTTCGAGCGGGCGCTCCACGATCGTGGCCTGACTCTTGGGTACTTCGCGCCTGAAGTCGCAGTGCGCGCAGACTTGCGCGTCGGCATCCGGATCCCAGAACAATTCCGCGCCGCAGTTGGGGCAGGGGAAGTTGCGCTGCTGGCGCAGCTTGCCGGACTCGGGGCCAGGCGGCGGGACGGAGTCGGTCACTGTGGGCTTGGCGCGCAGGCGCTGGGCGCGGTTCTACGCCGCTTCCTGGTTGCTCTTCAACCGTCTTTGTCCGGCTCGAAGCTTGGCCGGCGAGCGCAGCCCGGTTCCAAGGGCTTTGCGTCGCGTGAAGGAATCCCTATCGTCTGCGTAGTGGCGCCCCGTCTCCCGCGAGGGAGTCTTGCGCAGGAACGCGAACGACAAAGCTGGCGGCTGCCGGCAGGAGAAAGCTAGGCCCATGGGCGTGATCGATTGGTTCAAGCGCGGCGTCGGGGAAATGATGATCGCGCGTCCGGACGACGCGAAGTCCCACGTCGTATGGAAGCACCCCGACCCGACGATTCCGATGAAGTCGCAGCTGACCGTCGAATCCGACGAGGTCTGCGTCTTTTTCCGTGACGGCAAGGTGGTCGCGACCCTGCCGCCCGGCCGGCACACGCTCGATTCGGCCAACCTGCCCTTCCTTTCGAACCTGGTGGACAGCTTCACCGGCGGCAATGTCTTCATCGCCGAGGTGTTCTTCGTCTCGACCAACGAGCAGGTCGGCGTCAAATTCGGCGGGCCGATCGGCCACGTCGAGGATCCCAAGAGCGGTGTGCCGGTGCAGACCTTGGTGCACGGCGAATTCAGCTTCCGAGTCATCGATGCACAGATGCTGATCACCGTGTTGGTCGGCATGGGGCGCGCCGAGAGTTATCAGGTGCGATTGTGGATGAAGGAGCAGGTGCTCAAGGTCATCCGCGACCGCATCGCGGAAATGGTGGTCAAGAACAAGTGGCCGCTGCTCGATG
>JAYUUV010000373.1:0-25886 GCA_043754695.1 Planctomycetota bacterium | reverse complement strand
CATCCGCGAATACAACAAGGTCCCGAAAACCGTGAAATGGAAGTATTTCGATCCCAGGAAACGGATCACTCCTGAATCAGCGGTTACAGTCCACTAGTGCTCTTTCGCCAAGTGCTCGCGCAACGGATCGCCGCCTAGGTCGCGCTCGAAATCGCGCCAGATGCGGTGCACGTGGCCCGCTTCGCTGCCGGGTACGTAGACGAATTCGATCGCGAAGTAATCGCCTTCCACTCGCCAGTACCAAGGACGGTTCCCGGCGGACTCGCCGGCCCAGGCGAAGTAGAGCTTGTCGAGCGAATGCTGCGCGAAGCGCTGGCGTTCCCGGTCCGCGAGTTCCCTCGACAAGTCGGCGAAATGGCTATCGACGATCTTGAGCAGAAGTCCGAGCTGCGCCGGTTCGAGTTCCTTGGAGCAGATCCCCTGCCGCGGCTTCGCCAAACGCGCATGGCTGGGATCGAGCAACACGTCTTTCGGCATCGCGCCCTCGAGCCGCGCGCGGGCGAGCTGCTCCTTGTTCAGGCTCTTCGCCAACGCAGAACCCGCGGCGTCTTCGTCGCCCAACAATTCGAAGCCCGCGTCCTTCCCGTCCATCACGCGTGCCGGATTCGAGCCGACGAATTGCGGCGTGACCGCGATCACTTCGTCATTGACGGAAGTGAAGTGCAAAGTCCAGTGGTGGCCTTCCAAGCGCCAGCCCCAGGGGTCTTTGCCCGGTGTGCCGAAAATCGCGACCGAATAGTTCGCCGGATCTCGATACAGCGCCGGTTCGCCGGGCTTCGATTCGATTTCGCGCAGCAGGCCTTCCAACTTGACGACGCCGTCGAAGCGCGCCTGGCCCTTGGCGGACAGGCCGGTGTCGAGCAAGGCATCGAAGCGCGCGCGGTCTTCCTTGTCGAGGTCGCCGAGCACGAGTCCCTTGCGCTCGCGCGGGACGAAGTGCCAGTCGCTGCGCACAGGGGAATTGAACTCGAACGTTGCGCGCGAGCGCTGCGCTTCGTCAAGTCCAGCGAGAAAGGTCTTGGCCGCCTGCGCCATGGCGGCCGCAGCCTCGTCATGGCGCACCGTCGAGCGGGCCGCGGCCAGGACAAAGCACAGCAGGAACACTCCGGCCAAGCGGGTGCGTGTATTCATGGGTTTGTGCGACGGAGTCTACCCCCACGGCCATTCCCAGCGCGGGCCCCGATGCGCACAATGGGCCGCCCCCGATGTTCGTCGCCCTTTTCGCCACGCTCGACACGAAAGGCCGCGAGGCCGAATTCGTCGCCTTGGAGCTTAGACGGCTTGGCGTCGAAACGCGCCTCGTCGATACCTCGTGCCATGGCGAGCCGCTGGTCAAGGCCGACGTGCCGCGCGAAGAATTTTTCGCCGCGGCGGGGGCCGATATCGCCGCCCTGCGTGCACGGGCCGATCGTGGCGAGGCCGTGACCATCGCGGCGCTCGCAGCCGCGCGTCTGGCGCAGCGCTGGCACGCCGCGGGCGAACTGGCCGGCGTCTTCGGACTCGGCGGTTCGGCGGGCACGACCATTGGCACCAGCGCCATGCGCGCTCTGCCGATCGGCGTGCCGAAGCTGATGGTCTCGACGCTGGCCTCAGGCTCGGTCGGCGCCTACGTCGGCACCAAGGACATCTTGATGATGAACTCGGTCGTCGATGTTTCCGGAATCAATCGCATCAGCCGCGCTGTGCTGACGCGCGCCGCCCAGGCGCTGGCGGGCATGGCCAGAGCGGGCGTGCTCAAGCCCGACGCGAACGACAAGCGCCTGATCGCGGCGACGATGTTCGGCGTCACCACGCCGTGTGTCGAACACGCGCGCGGAGTGCTCGAACGCGCCGGCTTCGAAGTGCTCGTCTTCCACGCGACGGGCACGGGCGGCCGCGCGATGGAAGCCTTGATCGACGACGGTGTGATCTGTGGTGTGCTCGATGTGACGACCACGGAGCTTGCGGACGAACTCGTGGGTGGATTGCTCGGCGCCGGTGTGGAGCGTCTGACAACCGCGGGACGGCGGGGTGTGCCGCAAGTCATCTCCGTCGGCGCGATCGACATGGTCAATTTTTTCGGCCGCAGCACGGTTCCGGAGCGCTTTGCAGCGCGCAAGTTCCATCGCCACAACGAGAACGTCACACTGATGCGCACGACGCCCGAGGAAAACCGCGAATTGGGCCGCGAAATCGGCGCGAAGGCACGCGCGGCGACAGGACCGGTGGCGATCTTCCTGCCGAAACGCGGCGTTTCGGGGCTCGACATCGCCGGCGGCTCCTTCGATGACCCTGCAGCGCGGATTGCGCTGTTCGAGGGCGTGCGCGCAACCGCCGGAGCCACTGAGATTCACGAGCTCGACCTGCACATCAACGATCCGGCCTTCGCACAGAGCATGGCCGAGCGACTGATCGCGCTGATCGGCGCGAAACAAGCCAAGACGACTGCACGATGAACAAAGCGCACGACAATTCGCGAATCGGAATCCTCAAACGGCTGCGCGCCAAAGTGGCGCGCGGCGAGCCGATCATCGGCGGCGGCGCGGGCACCGGGCTCTCGGCCAAGTTCGAAGAAGCCGGCGGCATCGACCTGATCGTGATCTACAACTCCGGCCGCTTCCGCATGGCGGGCCGCGGCTCGATGGCGGGCACGATGCCGTTTGGCAACGCCAACGAGATCGTGGTCGAGATGGCGCGCGAGGTTTTGCCGGTCGTCAAGCACACGCCGGTGCTCGCCGGAGTCTGCGCGACCGATCCGTTCATTCTTCCGCGCGTCTTTCTCCAAGAACTCAAGCGCATCGGCTTTTCCGGCATCCAGAATTTCCCGACCGTCGGCCTGATCGACGGGAATTATCGCATCAATCTCGAGGAAACGGGCTTTTCCTATTCGAAGGAAGTCGAGATGATCGCGCTGGCGCGCGAACTCGACATGTTCACCTCGCCTTACGTTTTCAATCCCGACGAAGCGCGCGCGATGACCGAAGCCGGCGCCGACATCGTCGTCGCGCACATGGGCACGACGATCGGCGGCACGATCGGCGCGCGTTCGGTCAAGTCGCTCGACGACTCGGTCAAAGAGATCACGGCCATGGCGAACGCGGCGCGCAAGGTGCGGCCTGACGTGCTCCTGATCTGCCACGGCGGGCCGATCGCGGAACCCGCCGACGCGGCCTACATCCTCGCGCGCTGCCCGCTGATCCACGGTTTCTACGGCGCGAGTTCGATGGAGCGTCTGCCCGCCGAGCGCGCGATTCAGGCGCAGACAGAGGCCTTCACGCGTCTGACGCTTGGCGCGGGTTCCAAGCCCTCTTCGAAGAAGAAGAAATGAACCTGCAATCGAAACCGACGGCGCAGGCGCTGCACGAATTGAACCTCGGGAGAGCGCCCATCCTGCGCAAAGCGGGTCCATTGACGTGAACCGGATCGCTCCCACTTTCCGCTGTGCGCTGCTGTGCGCCCTCGCGCTAGTCGCTGCTGTTTCAGCGGCGAGCGCGCGGCCGCAGACTCCGCCGGCGTTGGAGTGGGATCCGTGGTATGTGCTGTTGCCGATCGACCAGCCCGGTGGCGCGGCGCGCATCGGCGATTCACGGCCCGTCGAAGAGGAGCTGACGAAGTGTTTCCCCGGCCGCGAGGGCCCCGACCTCGGCCGACTCTTCCAGGGCAAGAACTCCGCGGTCGTCGCCTGGCGCAAACTCGACGATGCGGCCATCGTCGGTTCGGTGCCGGAACTGGGCATGATCGACTTCGCCAAAGTCATGCCCAAAGACGTGCCGAGCAACGATGCTTCGGCCTACCTCTATCGCGTCGTGCGCGCGCGCACTGCGACAGCGGTCGGATTCCGCTACGGGTACGACGACGCGGCGCGCATTTGGCTCAATGGAAAACTGGTCGGCGAGAGTTCGCGGCCTGGAGCCTATGAGCCGCTGGCCGACGCGATCACGCTCGATTTCATCCCGGGCGAAAACCATTTGCTGGTCAAGGTCACCAACGCCAGCGGCGCGTGGCGTTTCCGCATGCTGTCGGTCGAGAACAAGCCGCTGGTCGGAAAAGCCGCCGCCCAGGAGAAAGTCAATCTGGCCATCGACCGCGGCTGCGAGTATCTGATCGGCATGCAATTGCGCGACGGCTCGTGGGCCCACGAGAGCGAGCGTTTTCCCGGCGGTCAGACGGCGCTCGCGGTCTACGCCCTGCTCAAGAGCGGGGTCTCGACGCGCGATCAAGCCGTTCAGCGCGGGATCGCCTATCTGCATGCGCGACCGCCGTTGCATACCTACACGGCCGGTTGCACGTTGCTCGCGCTCTGGGCGCTGCACGACGACGCGAACAGCGAGTGGATCGCCGAACTCGCCGATGAACTGATCAGCTGGCAGCAGACCGGCCTGTGGGCCTATCCCGAAGGCGAGCCTGATCTTTCGAACACGCAATACGCCGTGCTCGGCCTGCTCGCGGCGGCGCGCTCCGGCGTCAAGATCCCGCCCAAGATCTGGCGCGACGCGATCACCCAACTGCTGCACTTCCAGGGCAGAACCGGCGGCTTCGGCTATCACATCAGCGATGGGAACAGCGCGACCGGCTCGATGACGGCAGCGGGACTTGGCGCGCTCGCGATCGCCAAGGGACAGCTGACCGACGGCAATACGAAGCAGATCCAGGGGCAGTCGCTCATCGATCAAGGCCTGGAGCAGGGCGGCAACTGGCTCGCTACGCACTTCGCGGTCACGGGCAGTCCGCCGACGGATCCGCACGGCGGACTGGACGGTCACTGGGGTCCCTATTATCTGTACGGAGTCGAACGCGCCTGCACGCTGCTCGGCTTGGAGCGCCTAGGCGGTTCCGATTGGTATTGGGAAGGAGCGACTTGGTTCCTCGACATGCAGGGCGCTAAGGGCGATTTTTCGACGCCCTGGGGCGAGGGCGAACCGAACACGTGCTTCGCGCTGCTCTTTCTCGGCCGCGCGACCGTGGCCTTCACCGGCAAGTCCGCGAGCGTGAAGAAAGACACGCTGTACCGGACCGACGACACGAAGTCGGATGTCTGGCTGCGCGCCTCGGGCGATGCGCAGCTAGCCATCTGGCTCGGTGGATTTCAGAAGCAGGTGATCGAGGATTACGCCTGGAAATCGCCGGACTCCAAGGGGGTGCACGTGGCCAAGGTCGAGTACCTGGTGGACGGCAAGACCGTGGCCACGATGCCCGGCAATCCGAACAAGGCCTGGAACGGCGAGAAATTCTCGATCCAGCACCGCTTCGAGCGCGCCGGACCGAGCAAGATCGCGCTGCGCGTGCAGCTTGCCATCGAGCCGAAGGCCAAGGGCCAGGAACCGACCAGCGCCGAGATCGAAAGCGCCGAAGTCGAAATCACGGTGCGCGATGTCGCCGCGCCCTATCTGCTCGCCCAGGCTGCGATCGGGCCGCGCAATCTGATCCGCGCCTCGGAGACCAAGGCCGTGGCGTCGTCGCAAGCCGGCGATTCGCCGGCTGGCGCGGCGATCGACGGCCGCGAAGGCAGCGCCTGGACCTGCGCGCCGGAGGACAAGACGCCGCTGCTCACGCTGGAATTCGAGCGCCCAGTGCGCGCGAATCAGGTGCTGTTCTCCGGCCTCGGCGGGCGCACGGACTATCTCGGCGAATGGGATCGCGCGACCAAGCTCGAACTGCGCGTCAACAAGACCGACCCGACTATCCCGGTTCTTCTCGATCCCGACGAACTCAAGACGACGATTTTCGACCTGCCGCGCCAGGGATCGATCCGCTCGCTCGAGATCCGCATCGTCGAGCGTGTCACGGGCAAGAAATTTCCAGGACGCGTCGGCTTCAACGAAATCGGCTTGCTCTTCCAGGCGCCGAGCAAGCGCTGAGCGGGCCAAGCTCGAAGGATCACAAGTTTGTCTTCGCCTTCGCCGGAGCGGCGCTCGCGCTGCCGCTCTCGCTCGACAGGCTCCCGCGGAGCTTCAACTCGTTCACGCGAATCCCGCGTCGGCGATCGTCGCGGGCTGAAGGTCGCCGCGGGCTGCGCGCTGGCCTGGCCGTCCGACCGGGCGCCGACGCGCCGTCCTACTCGGGCAGGCACTCGTCGAGACGTGCGACAAGGTGCGCTGCGAGGCTTTGGCGGCGCTCGGCGCGTTGCTCGCGATCGAGAAAGCGAAAACCACGGACCGATCGGCCGCCACATTCGCTGCACCGGCAGAGGAAAGGCTCGGCCATTTCCCACTCGGTGGTCTCGTAGTCGAAGGAGAGTTCCTCGAAGGCCTTGATCCTGCGCAGGGCGATCAGTTCCCGGCCGACCACGCGCGTGTTCGGCCGGCAGGCATGGTTCAGGAACTGCCACGGGTAGCGTTCGATTTTCTTGGCCAGCGTGCTGCCTGCGGGAACCTGGAGGTGCTCGGCTGCACCGATCTGGATCGTGTGACGTGTCGCAACCCCACTGTGCACGCCCTCGAGCACAGCAATGTTGCTGCCTGCCTCGAAGTTCTCCAACGCAACGACGCGCAACTCGCGATGGGCATGCAATACGCCGATTTTCGTGTGGCAATCAAGTCGCGGCGCGGTGGTCAGGTTTGGCATGAAATGTAAGTGGTGCTCGTTGCGCGCGGGGCCGAAATGGCGGACATGCGGCTTCGAGGATGCGGTGCGAAGCGTACAGGCTGCCAGATGGGTGCCTGCGGAGTCCAATCGCGAGCGGCCAGCCACGGGACAGTCTGTGCAACCCGGCTTGCTCGGATTGGTTTCGTAGCGAGTGGTCGAGTCATGACGCGGCGCGCTTTCCTGGATAACGGATGGGTTACGACGCGTGCCTCCGTGCGCGAATTATTTTCGAGGTCTGGAGCCACGTCGGCCCCCCGACCTGCGCTGCAACGGGTAGGCTTGAAGGGATCAACTCGACTTCTCACCCGCCCGTATCCTCCTCGATGCGATACCCGAAAGCCCCCACTCTCACCCTCGCGTTCCTTGCTCTGACCGTTGCGCCCCGTTGCGCACAGGCTCAGCAGTACTTCACGCTGCAACCTGGCATGCTGCCGGGTTCCGCCCAGTACTCGGAGGGGGTCGAGGCCTGCGACGTCGACCGGGACGGCGACCTGGACCTGTTCGTCGCCGATGGCGACGGCTTTACGTCGCCGGGCGTCAAGCACCAGAACGTGCTTTTGATCAACAAGAAGATCGAGACCGGCACGCTTTCGTTCGTCGATGAGAGCACGACGCGGCTGGGCGTGCACATCTCCTATGCCAAGTCCGTGTGCAGCGGCGACGTCAATGGCGATGGCTGGCCGGACGTGCTGTACGCAAACGCATTCAATACCGATCCGCCTTCCCTGTACATCAATCAAGGTCCGGCGAATCCCGGCGTGTTCGCACTCGAGAGTTCGACGCGCGGTTTGACCACAGCGCTCAACGGCCGAGGTTCGCAGTTCGGCGATCTCGACAACGACGGCGACCTCGACCTGATCGTCTCCGATTCGGGCGTGAACTATCAGGGCGGAGCCGGCGGCAAGCCGCGGCTGTACATCAACGACGGCACGGGCCACTTCACGGAACACGCCGCGGACCTGGGCGCTCCAATCAAAGGCTCGCAGATGGATGTGAGCCTGGTGGACCTCGACAACGACTTCGACCTGGATTTTTACGGCGCGAACAAGGGCAACGCGGCCGGCGGATCGCAGTACGTGCTGATCAACAACGGCAGCGCAGTCTTCTCCAACTCGTCCGGCCTGATCTCGCTCACTTCGGGCAACTGCTACGAGTCCGAGTTGGGAGATCTCGACGGCGACACGGACATCGACGACTTCATCATCAGCCTGACGAGCTTCTCCGAGGGCGTGATCAAGAACAACCAGGTGCCCAGCGGCACGTTGAGTTTCACCAACGGCGCGGCCTTCGGCGCCGGCGACGACAACGAAGCCGCGTTCATCGACTACGACGTCGATGGCGACTACGACGTGCTGGTAGGATCGCTCGCCACGCGCGAGAAGCTCTACCGCAACGACGGCAACCTGGTCCTTGTGGACGACAGTACGCGCATCCAGGCGCTCAGCGACTCGACGCTCAACTGCACGGTCGGTGATTTCGACAACGACGGCCGCAACGACATCGTCACGGTGCAGGGCGAGTCGGGCACGATGATCAACCAGTTCTATCGCAACGTGGCTGGACCGCTGGACAACCGGCCGCCGGTATTCGTCGCCTTCGACGGGCCGGCCAATCCCGGCCCGAACGGCCCGTGGGTCGTGCGCACGAAAGTGCGCGATCAGGTGCTCGACGACGGAGTCGACTACCTCGTCGGTTCCGTGCGCTCGGTGGTCCTGCCGGCGCTTGCGGGCGCGCAGATTTCGATCACGGCCGGTGGATTTTCGCCCCCCGCGCCAAGCCTGGGCGTCGGTACGACCGTGCTGTGGACCAACCTTACGGCCGTCACACAGAGCGTTCAGAGCACGAGCGCTCCGTACACGTACAACTCCGGCCCGCTCGCCCCGGGCGATCAGTACGAGTACACCTTCGTCAATCCCGGCGTCTACAACTTCACGAGCGTCGGCGGCGCGAGCGCTTCGCTCACGATCAGCGGCAGCGCGACGACGACGGCCTGCGCGCATTCCGGCGGTCAGATCTTCCGCGCGGCGATCCCGGATACGGCGGGCGGAAGCGCTGTCGTGCTCTGCTACGAGTACGTGTTCACTGACCACACTGGCAACGTGTCGGTCAGCCAGAGTCGGCGCGTGAACCTGTTCACCTGCCCGACGCCGCTGGTGTACTGCACGGCCAAGCTCAACTCGTTGGGCTGCCTCCCGACGATCAGCGCGAGTGGCACGTGCAGCGCCAGCCAGGGCTTCGGCTTTTCGATCCTGGCCAGCAACGTGATCAACAACAAGCCGGGCTTGTACCTGTACGGCAACGCCGGGCAGGCCGCACTGCCCTTCGTCGGCGGCTTGCGCTGCGTGGCCACGCCGCTCAAGCGCAGTGCGCCGATGAACTCGGGCGGCAATGCCCCCCCGAATGATTGCTCAGGCGTGTACGGGCTTGATTTCAACGCCTTCGCCATCGGTTCTCTCGGCGGGACGCCGGCCGCGTACCTGACGGTCCCCGGAACCGTGATCGACGCCCAAGCTTGGGGTCGCGACAACGGCTTCAGCGCGCCCAACAACGCGACGCTCTCGAACGGCATCGAGTTTGTGATTTGTCCCCGGTAATCCACCGCCGTTTCTTACAAACCGGGTCCGGAGTTTCGGTCCGGTAACGTCAGTGAAAGAAACGGCGGCGGATTACCGGAGACAAAGTGCGTGGCGCAAGGTCTGCAGCAGTGAGCTGAGGGTGAAGGGTTTCTCGAGCACTCCCTGGATGATGTTCGCCACGCTGGAGTGACTGGTACTGCCGCTGAGGTTGCCGCTCATCACGACGATCTTGATGTCGGGGTCAGCAGCTCGGATCGCCTTGATCAGCGCCTCGCCGTCCGTGCCAGGCATCATCAAATCGCTGAGGACCAGCGCCAATTGACCGCGCTGCTCCTTGTGCAACGCCAATGCCTCCTGGCCACCCCCGGCGAGCAGCACGCGGTAGCCGTGTCGCTCGAGCATCGCGCAGGTCACATGCCGGATCGACTCTTCGTCGTCCACGACCAGGATCGACTCGCCGCCGCCACGGGGCTCTGGATCGACCCGCCTGGGTAGCTCGGGCGCCAGGGACGCCGAAGAGGCGGGCAGGTGAATGCTGAACTGCGCGCCGTGGCCGAGCTGACTGCGGACCAAAATGAAGCCGCCGTGCGCATTGACGATACCCAGCACCGTGGCGAGCCCCAGACCGGTGCCCTGTCCAACGCCTTTCGTCGTGAAGAACGGCTCGAACAGTTTCTCCCTGTGCGCGGGATCGATGCCGCGGCCGTCATCGGTGACACTGATCACCACATAACGTCCAGGCCGCGTACCTGGATGCATGCGCGTCATCTGCGCATCGACTTCGACGTTCTGAAGCTGCAGGTCGAGCGTGCCTCCGGCAGGCATCTCGTCGCGCGCGTTGACGCACAGATTCATCAGCACTTGATGCAGCTGAGTCGCATCTCCAAGCACGCTCCACGCCACGTCGACTCCCGATCGACGCGCGCGGATGTTGCGCGGAAACGTCTCGTGGATGATCTGCAGCATGTCCTCGAGAATTGCGCCGCAATCGACCGGCGCATGCACGCTCTCGGTGCCTCGACTGAAGGTCAGCAACTGCCGGATGACATTCGCCGCTCGCTGGGCGCTGGATTCGATCGTGTCGAGCAGACTGCGTCCCTCGGCGTCAGCCACCACATCGCGCAACATCGCCGGCCCGACCAGCATGGGAGCCAGCATGTTGTTCAGATCGTGCGCCAAACCGCCGGCCAGGCGGCCCAGGCTCTCCAGGCGTTGCGAGCGCAACAACTGAGCCTCGAGTTCCTTCTTCGTGGTGACGTCGATGTTCACGCCGGTGATGCGCGTCGCGCGTCCGCCGGCGTCGCGTTGCATGATCGTCCTGGCTTCGATGAAGCGCGTGCTGCCGTCGGGCCGCAGCACGCGAAACGAACTCTCGAATGGATGGTCGCCTGCGATGGCGTCATTGACGCGTTCTTCGGCTGCCTGCACGTCGTCGGGATGCACGCGTCGGCGCCAGTCCGCGTACATGCCGCTGAAATCCTCGCGGCGCACACCGTAGATGACGAACATCTGGTCATCCCAGACCAAACGTCCGCTGCTCACGTCGAGGTCGAAAATGCCCATGCGTGCCGACTTCGTGGCCAGCTCCAGGCGTTCGGCAAAACTGCGCTTTTCGCGCTCGGCGCGACTGCGCTCGATGGCGAACGCGGCGATGCGCGCGCTGCTCTCGATCGCCGCCAACTCGTGTTTCAAAGGTGCGCGCGGCTCGCGGTAGTAGAGTGCAAACGTGCCGAGCACCTTGCCGCTGCCTGAAAGGATCGGCGTCGACCAGCAGGCTCGCAGCGAGAAGCCCAGGGCGAAGTCGCGAAACCGCGCCCAACGCTCGTCGATCGCGATGTCCGTGACGACCACGGTCTTGTGCGTGAATGCGGCCGTTCCGCACGATCCGACCAAGGGCCCGATCTCGAGGCCGTGAATCGCGCGCGTGTACTCCTGGGGCAGACTGGGCGCTGCGCCGTGCTGCAGCCGCCGGCCCTCTTCGTCGAGCAGCAACACCGAACCCAGGGTTCCAGGAAAGAGCGCTTCGTGTCCGTGGATCAGCGCCTCGAGCAAGCTTTCCAGAGGATCCATGCGCGCGACTCGCTCCAAGACGGCGCGCTCGTGCGCCAACTGTTGCCTGGCGATGTGCTGCTCCGTGGTGTCGATCGCCAGCAATAGAAACCCGCTGACTTCCTGCGCTGACTTGCGCAAGGCGATGATCGACAACAGCACGGGGATCGGCGTTCCGTCCTTGCGACGGTAGGTCCACTCGACTTCGAGGGTCTGTCCCGCGCGCGCCTTCTCCAGCAGCGACTCGAAACCCGTCGTGGCGTCGCTCGCGGACCTGCGCGCCAGTTCCCCGTGATCGTGCAACACCTGCGCCGTGGACTTGCCGAGCAGTTCCTCGGCGCGATAACCGGTCAGGCGCTCAGCCGCGGGATTGAAACCGGTAATCACGCCCCGCGCGTCGGTCGTGAGCGTGGCGTGCCCTGCGCCTTCGAGCGTGGCGCTCCAAAGCAGCGCGCTCGCTTGCGAATCTCGCTCCCCCACCTCAGCGGGAGCGGCTGAAGCTGGCGGAATCTTGGGCACCCTCGTCATCGCAAACTCCTTGACCTCAGGAGGTTCGTCAAACGCTCCTTGGTGCGAACACTCGAGCACCTGGAGTCTAACCGCATCCCGACGGCTCGGGGCTACACTGTCAGCCATGAGAATCCAAGACGTGCCCCACGGCCTCAATGTAGTGATCGAAACCAAGAGCGCGCGTGTCTACATAGGCCGCTTCGACTCGACCAGCGGATTCACGGCCCTGCTCCACGATGTCGACATCCATGAGGTGAAGCCCGGCACTGACCCCGAGGCCTACATCCGCGAGACCGCTCTCTACGGCGTCGACGTCAAGGCGCGCGATCTTGAGATCGATGCCCTCGACATCGTGCGCATCCGCCTGCTTGGCGACATCCCCAAGCCCTGAGCCCGTTGAAACGATCTGAACAACCCTCCGCTCCGCGAGGCGACCTGCCCCGTTTCGCAGCGGCCATGTCGACTGAGGCCGACGCCGAACGCGCGGAAGAGCAGGTGCTCGAAGAACTGCGCAGCGCCCTCTCGGGCGCGCGCGTGGACCTCGCCTGCGTGTTCGTTTCCCACCACTATGGCGCGGCGCTCGAAGCCCTCGGCCCGCGGCTTGCGAAGGCGCTCGGCGCCGGCACCCTGATCGGTACGAGCGGCGAGACGATCATCGGCGGAGCCCGCGAAATCGAGGAAGGCCCAGCGCTCTCGATTTGGGCCGGCCGGCTGCCGGGGACCGCTGTGCGGCCCTTCAGCGCGCGCCTGGAAATGGACACCGAGGGCAACGGCCAATTCAACGGCGCGCCCGATGTCCGAGACAGCTCTCGTGCGAGCGTGCTCATGTTCGCCGATCCCTACTCCTTCGCCGCGGACGAATACCTGGCTTCGCTCGATCAACGCTTTCCAGGTGTCCAGATCGTCGGCGGCATGTCGAGCGGCGGCCTGGGGCCTGGGCAGAACCTGTTGATCACCGAGCACGGCCTGGTCGCGAGCGGGGCTGTCGGTGTCGTGCTCGAAGGCGACGTCGAAGTGCGCTCCGTGGTCAGCCAGGGTTGTCGACCGGTGGGCAAGCCTTGGGTCGTCACGGGCTGCGAACAGAATGTGCTGCGCACACTGGCCTCGCGGCCGGCCACGGAAGTCCTGTTCGAGACGCTCGAGGGCCTGTCCAAGTCAGACCGCGCGCTTTTCCAACGCCAGCCCTTCATGGGCCTGGCCATCGATGCGGCGAAGAGCACATTCGAGCGCGGCGACTTCCTCGTGCGCGGCATCGTCGGCATCGAACCGAAGAACAAGTCCTTCGCGGTCGGCGATACGCTGCGCCGCGGCCAGACCGTGCAGTTTCTCGTGCGCGATGCGGATTCGGCGAGCGAGGACTTGACCCAGATGGTTCGCGCGCACGGCGCGCATCTGCCCAAACCCGCACACGGCGCGTACCAGAGCGGCGCGCTGCTTTTTTCGTGCAACGGTCGGGGCACGAACATGTTTTCCACGCCCGACCACGACATCGGCTGCGTGCGCGCTGCGCTGCCTAGCGGCCTGCCGATCGCCGGGTTCTTCGCGAATGGCGAATTCGGTCCCGTCGGCCGGCGGAATTTCTTGCATGGATTCACGGCCTCGCTCGCGCTGTTCCAAAGGCGCACGGACTGAGCTCGCGAAACGTCGGGGCTCGAGCGGCGCGGCGGGCCACCTGGATCGGATCGAACGGGCAACCTCGAGCTTGCCCGTCTTGGCGGCGAAGACGGCGGCGCGCTGAGCCTTGCCCTGCTCGCCTGACTACGCACTTCGTCCGTACAGGCTGCGATCTTCGGCGACTGACCACACAGGCAGGCGCGCACCAGACTTCAGCAGAAGCGGGGGTTTCCATGCGTGCCGCTGGATCCCTGCGCCCGCCTCGTTGGTTCGTGGCTCGCCATGCGAGCAGCGGCTTGGTTCTTTCGACTGCCCTCCCAAGATGGAGCGCACCACCTGGAACAGAGTTGCCATGAAAAATGAACCCAAGCAAGCGTCCTTGATCGTGCGCAACATCCTGGTGGCTTTGGATGCCGGTGGGCTTTCCGATCATGCCATCGATCGAGCACTCGAACTTGCCAAGGCATTCGATGCCAAGCTCGAAATCGTGCACGCCCTGGGCCAAGCCGGTCTGGCGTGGGAACTGGTTCCTACTCCGCTCTCGGTGGCGGCCCAAGCGGATCCGCTGTCGCTCGTGCGCGAGAAAGTCGTCACGCACGTCGCTGATCTGTTCGAGCACGCGGGGCACGCTCGCGCAGATGCCGACGAAATGGTCAACGTGCTCACCGGTCAGCCCGCGTCAGTGCTCGTGGAACGCGCGCAGCGCATGGGATCGGACCTGATCGTCCTAGGCGCGCTGCGCAAGCGGCGGACCTTCGACTTCGGCAGCACGGCGCGCGCGGTCCTGGCCAAGGCGACCTGCGCGGTGTGGATCCAACCCGGTCCGCCGACGCCCATTCGGCGCGTGCTGGTGGCCTTCGATTTCTCGGCGGAGAGCGCGCTCGCGTTGAGCGCGGCGATCGATCTTGCACGCCGCGTCGGCGCGGGCGTGCGCGTGTTGCACGTCTTCGATCTGCGCCCGTACATCATGGACGACGGCTTCTGGATCGCAAATTTCGAGTCGATCGAGGAAGCTCGCAAGTCGACTTCGACGGAGTTCGAGAAGCTGATGGCGAGCACGGCTTGGAGCGGGCTCGAACACGACTGGGTCTTCGCCGAAGGCACGCCGGATGCGCAAATCCTTGAATATGCGAAGTCCGCGGACTTGCTCTTGATGGGTACCCACGGCCGCTCGGGATTCGCATCCGCAGTGCTCGGCAGCGTCGCCTACACGGTGCTCAAGAACAGCGTCGGGCCGGTCATGGTCGTGCGCAAACCGCAAAGGCAATTCGCGCACGCATGACACACGAGCCCTTCGAATCCGCACGCGTGCGACCCGAGCCCCAGCTGGCGGCGGGGTCCATGATTCATCGCAGCTCGAAGCAGCGGCGTCCGAATATGTGCGCAGGGAGGCCGGGAACGAGTTCGCAGTGCGGCGCGCGACCTGGACGATCGACGATCCGGGTGCTTTCCGGGTGCGCCGCTGGGGCGCGAGCCGCCAATTCGATACGAAGTAGGATGCTTTGGCCGCAGTGCGGGAGTGCTAGAATCAGTGCGTCCAGCGGCGAGTTCACGCAAACGCGAGATTCGTTGCCTCCAAGCTCGTTCACGGCGCGCTTGCCGCAAGCCGCTGTGACCTGGGACTCAAGCGAACCCATGAAACAGCCCAAGCACGAACTGCCCGCACTTGGCCGCGCCAAGGGGGCACCCAGCATGCCAGGACCGTCGGTGGATTCGCTGAGCGAAGCGATCCTGCGCGCCGTGCTCGCCTCGGTGCTCGATCCGACGGTCACGATCGACGAACACGGCAAGATCCTGCTGGCCAGCGATTCGGTCGAAGGCGTATTCGGTTGGAAGCCCGCGGAGTTGGTCGGCCAGAACGTGCGCCTCTTGATGCCCGAGCCGCACTCGAGTGCGCACGACGACTACCTGGCCAATTATCGGCGCACGGGCATCACGCACATCCTGAATCAAACGCGCGAATTCGTCGTCCGCAAGAAAAACGGCGAACCGTTCGAGATCGAACTCTCTGTCGCGCGCGCGGATCTGCCCGGTGAGAATTCGCCGGTTTTCGTCGGCTCGTTCCGCGACATCAGCAAGCGCAAGCAGGCCGAGCGCGCCCTGCTCGAGAGCGAAAAACGATTCCACGCCATTTTCGACCAGTCCTTCCGGTACGTCGGGCTCTTGAAGCCCGACGGCAGACTGATCGAAGTCAACCGCGCCTTCCTCGACGCCGGCGGCTTGTGCAAGCAGGACGTGCTCGAGCGGCCGTTCTGGGAGGCGCATTGGTGGAGCCACGATCGCGAGGAGGCGCAGCGCTGCAGGCAGGCGGTCGCGCGTGCCGCGGCCGGCGAATTCGTGCGCTACGAGGCTGCGATCCGCGGCAAGGACGAGCAGTTGCTGTCGATCGACTTCTCGCTGACGCCGATCAGCGATGAATCCGGTGCGGTCGTGATGCTGATCCCCGAGGGCCACGATACGACCGAGTTCAAGCGCATCCAGCGCTCCGAGACGCAGATGCTGCGCGCTCTGGCCACCGTGGGCGAATCGGCCGCCGTGCTGGCGCACGAGATCAAGAACCCGATCACCGCGATCAACTTCGCGCTGCGCGCCGTCGCCGACCAGCTCGGCCAGGACCACCGCGTGATCCTCGAGGATCTTTCCAGCCGCATGATGCGCCTGGAGCGCATGTTGCGCCGCACGCTTTCGTTCGTGAAGCCCATCGACCTGCGCTTCGCACAGCTGGATATTGCGGAGGTCGTGAGCGCTTCCGTGCGGCTGTTGCGGCCGATGATCGTCAAAGCCGGCGTCGATATCCGCACGACGCGCACTGAGGCCGATGTGCACCTGCAGGGCGATCGCGCCTTGCTCGAAGAAGTGATCGTGAACCTGCTCGCGAACGCCGTCGAAGCGTTGGAGGGACGGCCGAGCCCCGGCATCGTCGACATCCGCATCGACGCTTCGCCCGATGGCCCGCTGCGCGTCAAGATCGCCGACAACGGCCCCGGGGTTCCCCAGAGCGTGTGCCACACGCTCTTTCAACCCTACGTGACGACCAAGAGCCGCGGCACGGGCCTGGGCCTGGCGTTCTGCAAGAAAGTGATCGACGAACACCACGGATCGATCGTCGTCGGCGTGTCCGAAACCGGCGGAGCCTGCTTCGAAATCACCCTGCCGCGAACTCAACCCAAGTGCTGATTGGAGCCTTTGCCGTGATGGACCGTAATCAGATCAAGATCCTCCTGGTCGACGACCAGGCGATGCTGCGCGCGGCCTTCAGAAGCCTACTCGTGCGCGACACTCGCTACCAGGTCGTGGGCGACGTCGGCGACGCGCGCGAGGCGATCGCGCTGGTCGGCACGCTGCGCCCCGATGTGATCCTCTTGGACATCACGATGCCGGGCCTTTCGGGGCTCGATGCCATCGTGCCGCTGCGCAAGGAATTGCCCGGTGTCAGGATTCTCATGCTGACGCACCACGAGGGCGAGTCCTTCGTGCAGCAGGCGATGAAGTCCGGCGCCGACGGTTACCTCTCGAAGGACTCCGATCCCGAGGAACTGGCAATCGCGCTCGACGCCGTCGCCCGCGGACGGCCCTACCTCTCGCCCAAGGTTGCCGGCGGCCTGGTCGCCATGGCGCGCGGACCGGATTCGGCGCCCCACGACCTGCCCAGTCGCATCGGGTCGCTGACGCCGCGCGAGCGCGAGGTGTTCCAGTTGCTTGCGCTGGGCAAGAGCAACAAGGACGTTGCGCGCGAGCTCAGCTTGAGCGTGGGCACGGCCAAGAAGCACCGCGAAAACCTGCAGCGCAAGCTCGACTGTCACAGCGCAGCCGAACTGGCGCGACTGGCGATCAGCGAAGGCCTGTTGCGCATCTGACGTGCTGCGCTCCTGTTGCGCAATCCCTACGCACAGTAGGGACTGCTCGCGACCGATGACTCGGGACGAGAATGACTTGGCATCCGATCGCAGGCCCATTCGTCGCCGAAAGAAAGGAGCGCTCCAGATGACTCTCCAACACGTACTCCAGCGCGATGTCGATACCGCTCTTCCGAGCGAGTCCGCGCAAACCGCTGCTCAGCGTATGAGCAATCGCAACGTCGGCATGCTCGTCGTCGTCGACGACAAGGCGCATCCGATCGGAATCCTGACCGATCGCGACTTGGCTATTTCCGTCGTCGCCGCCGGAAAGAACCCGCACTACACGCTGGTCCGTGAAGTGATGACGGCCGATCCAAGTTGCATCCCCGAAGAAAAGTCCAGCGACGATGCGCTGGAGGTGATGCGCGCGCGTGGCGTGCGGCGACTGCCGGTGGTCAACGCGCGCGGTCTCTTGGTCGGCGTGATCAGCATGGACGACATCTTGCATACGCTCTCCGTCGATCTGACGACGATCGCCGAAGTGCTCGACAACAGTTCTCCGCGACGGCTCGCGCTGCAAGCCGAGCCCGCGAGCGTGCCCGCGAAACCTGTGGAAGCCGCCAGGCCCGCGAAAAAGTCTCGGCCGAAACGTTCGGGCGTGAAGAGCTGAAGCTGGGGTTATCCCCCGCTCAACGCCTGCACGATGTGAACGCTGTCGGATGTTTGCAGCACGGCGCAAAGGTCCTTGACCTGCGCGCCGTTGACGAAGATCCGGATGTGCGGACGGATCTGGTCCTGCTCGTCGATCATGCGAAAGCGGATGCCGGGATAGTGACGCTCGAGATCGCCGATGAGTTCGGCCAGTGTCGCGCCGTTCGCTTCGACTGTGCTCTGCTCGACGTACGAGCGCAGCGCGCTCGGGATCAGCACTTTCATTTGCCGAGTTCGGCGGCCTCGACGGCATAGATCTCGGGCAGGTGCGCCGCGATACACTTCCAGCGCGCGCCTTCGTCGCGGCTGGCCCAGATTTCGCCGCTGGTGGTGCCGAAATACACGCCCAGCGGAGCATGCGCATCGAGACTCAGCGCCTGGCGCTTGACCGTGAACCAAGCCTGGCTCTTGGGCAGTCCGACATCGAGTCGCTTCCAACTCTTGCCGCCGTTGCGCGTCACGTAGGCCGCGGGCTTGCCGCCGGGACTCGTGCGCGGCCACACGCCGCTGCCGTCCATCGGGAACACGAAGGCCACATCGGCGTCGCGCGGGTGCACTTCGATGCCAAAGCCGATGTCGCCGACGTTCTTGGGCATGCTCTTCCCGATGCGCGTCCAGGTGTTGGAGGGCCGATCGATGCGGTATATGCCGCAGTGATTTTGCTGATACAAGCGATCGGGCCGGCTTTGCGCCATGCGCACACAGTGCGGATCGTGTGCGGCCACGATGGCCGGATCAAAGCCCTCGACAACTTCCATGCCGTCGATCAACTTCTTCCAGGTCGCGCCGCGATCGAGCGATTCGTGCACGCCGCCGCCCGACATTCCCAGGTACAGGTGCGCGCTGTCGCGCGGATCGACGATGATCGAGTGCAGCTTGGGACCATCGGGCGTTCCGTCCTGCTGACTGCCCATGTAGGACAGATGTTCCGGCACATCGTTGAAGCCCGCGACCGGGGTCCACGTATCGCCGCTGTCCTCGGAACGGAAAAGGCCCTGGGGCGAAGTGCCTGCGTACCAGACTCCGGGTTCGCTCGCGTGGCCCGCTGTCAGCCAGAACACATGATCGACGACGCGCCCCTTCTGGCCCTCGGGAGCCTTGGGAAAGGCCGGCGGCCGCGCAGCCTCTTTCCAGGTCTTGCCGAAATTGGTGGAGCGGAAAACGGTCGGCCCGAGGTGGCCCGTGCGCGCCGCGAGCAGCAACGTGCGCCGATCGCGCGGGTCGAGCAGAAAATGATGGACGATATGCCCGAGCATCATCGGCCCGTTCACTTTCCACGTGCGCCGGCCGGAGTCGGCCTTCAAGATGAAAGCGCCCTTGCGCGTAGCGACGAGCAGTGCCACCGATCCGCTAGCTGCCTTGACTGTCGCCGGTTTGCTTGAAACTTTCTTCTGCATGGACCTCGTGCTCCCCGTGAACGCCTTCAGAACCACCACCTGCGGGCAAAATCCTAGCGACGAGCGGGCAAATCGAAAGTGCAAGGCGCTCGGGAGTACGACGTGACCCTCCAAGCACCCGAGTCCGCCGCTGCTTGCCCGTGAAGTCGTCGCCGGAGCATGTATTCCTGTGCCGACGGCGCTAGCCTGCCTCGCCGAGAGTCGCCGTGAATTCCCAAGCCACATCCCCGGCCGAACCCGGCAATTCCAATCGCCTGCCGCTGCCGCGCAGTGTCTGGATCTTTCTGATCGCGCTGTACGCGATTTGCCTCTGCGCCTGCGTGCTGACCCGCGACTTCGGCTACTGCTACGACGACAAGATCCACATCGGAGCCCTGCGCGCCACGTTCGAGAGCGGCGTGCCGCTGCCGCGCACCTACCATTATCCGTCGTTCGGCTACCTCGTTTCATTGTTGGCATCCCTGCCGTCGTGGGCCGCACACGGCTTCGACCGCGGCGCGTTTGCCGCGGAGTTGGACGCGACGCTCGCCGCGGGCCTGCTGCCCCCACCGCGCGTGTTGCTCGATGCGCGCGTGGCCTTTTGCGCGCTGTCCTATCTCGCGCTCTTCTGGACCGGTCTGATCGCCTGGCGCCTGTCCGCGTCGCGTCTCGCGGCCGGCGCGGCGGCGCTGGCACTCGCGCTCTCCTTCGAGTTCCACTATCACTCCAGGATCCTCGCACCGGACGCGCTGATGGCGCAGTTCGTGCTGCTGTCGGTGCTGTGCGCGCAGCGCTATGCCTCGAGCGCGCGAGGCCGCGACCTTTTCGCCGCGGCGATAGCGGCCGGCCTGGCGGCAGGAACGAAATTCCCGGGAGCGCTGGCGCTGATCGCGGTCGGAGTCGCCGCGCTCGCGATCGAATTCGGCGGCCCGACGGCCGTGAATCGAGCACGCTCGTTCTGGCGCACCGTGCGAAGCTGTGCACTCGCGCTGGCCGTGCTGCTCGTCGTCTTCCTGCTGACCACACCGGGCGTGCTCTTCGATTTCGAGCTCGTGCACAAGGACATCGCGATCGAGCTGCGCCACTATCGCGGCGAAGGCAGCGCCGGTTCCCACGCGCCCTATGCCGTCCATGCCGGCTGGGATCACCTTCAACGCCTCGCGGTCTACATCGCGGGGCAAGGCCTCTCGCATTCGATCCCGGTCGCGCTGCTCCTCTTCGCGCTCGGAGCGTTCGGCGCGGTCCAACTCGCGCGCCGCGATCGGCTCGGCGCAGCGCTGCTGTTCGCCGTGCCGACAGTCTACGTTTCCTATTTTGCCTACCAGCGCCTGATGGTCGTGCGCAACTTCGAAGTCTTGCTGCCATTCCTCGCCATCGCTGTGGGACTTGGGATTCGCGAGCTCGGCGCGATTTTGGGAGCGCGAGCTTTCAAGCTTGCCGCGCTGCTCGCCGTGGCCCTCGCCTTCGGCTGGAACGCAGTGTTCCTCGTGCGCGCGGACGCTTCGATCCTCGACAGGAAAAACCTCGACACGGCCGCGGGACTGCGCGACTACGTTGACTCGAGCGACGAGACGATCTTTCTTGCGCCGCACGCGCGCGAACTCGTCGAAGCGGGCGAGTTGCAGGCGGGTTCGGCCAGAAAGATGGTCTCGGATCCGCACGACGCGCGCTTCGCAATCGTTCTGCCAAGCGATCTCGCCGACTTGCTCGCGCGCCCCGGCTTCTCGAAGCTCGACCTGCGCGCCAATTGGCCTGGAATCTACGAACCGCTGCCCCAGGGACCGTGGGAGGTCAATTTCTCCTATTATCCAACTTGGCGGGGCGATTCGCGCGCGCTGCGCATCACATCTGAGTATTACTGCACTTTAGCCGGCCTGAACTGAGACCGCGGGCCAAGCCGCGCGAGACTGAAATATGGAAATCGCCACGCTCATCGTCGCCGTCATGGCGCTGCTCTGCGCCCTGCTTGCGCTCTCCAAGGCTGGGTCGTTCGGCCGACGAATCGAAGAAGTCGAACTCTCCGCGAAGCGCGACGCGAAAAACCTCGCGGAGGAACTCGAGCGCGCGCTCACGACGCAGCGCGAACTGCTCGCCCTGGTCGCCGGCGGAGCCTCGCCCTCGCGCGAGATGATTCTCGAGGGCCGGCTGTGGTGCGATGTCGATGGCGCGAAGGCCACACAGCTCGTCGCCGCGGGCGCGCGAGTGCTCGACGTGCGCTCGCCATCCGAGACGGCGTCGGGGATCATTCCTGGCGCGCTGATCATCCCGATCGACGCGCTGGAGTCGCGCCTGCGCGAGCTGCCGAGGGATCAGCGTCCCTGGCTGGTCTACTGCGCCGCCGGCGCCCGCTCGGCCGCGGCCTGCGAGTTCCTCTCCCACGCGGGATTCGCCGGTCTGTACAACTTGAATGGCGGCATCGGCGCCTGGAAGGGATCCCTGACGCGGCCGGCCTGAAATCGAACGCCGACATCCGATCCGCAGCGGGCAAATCGGTCCCGCTGAACGTTAGGATGCCGAGCATCCCGTGAAAGTTCGCAAGCTCGCTCGCCTCTTGCTATTCGTTCTGCTGCTCGCCGCACTCGGCGCCGGCGGAATGCTTTTCTGGCTCAGCCGCACCGGCCGCCCGGTTCGCACAGGCTCCGTCGCGCTGTTCGAACTCGCCGAGCGCGTCACGGTGCGCTTCGACAGCTGGGCTGTGCCGCACGTCGAAGCCGGCACCGGCCGCGACCTGGCCATGGCCATGGGCTGGCTGCACGCCAACGAGCGCATGCTTCAGATGGAACTCGGCCGCAGGTCAGCGTTCGGCAATCTGGCGGAATTGCTCGGGAAAGATGCCCTTCCGCTGGACAAACGCGCGCTGGAATTGCGCCTGGGCGAGACCGCCGAGCGCGTGGTCGACAGCCTGAGCGTCGAGCACCGCGGCCTGCTCGAGGCTTACGCGCTCGGCGTGAACAGTTGGATTGACCGCCCGCCCAATGGCTTGCCGCCCGAGCTCGCCGCCTTGCTCGCTGATCTCAAACCCTGGCGCATCGCGGACAGCGTGGCCTTCATGTTGCTCCTCTCGCGCGATTTGTCTTATCCGTTGCGCTTCGAGGAACTGCGCTGGCAGTGGCTTACGCGCGCGGGCATCGAGAGACTCGACGACATCACTGGCGACGCGAAACTCGCCGTCGATGGCCGCATCGAAGAATACATCCGCCAGCATCCGCTGCCGGCCGCCAAGCAGAAGGCCGGCGGCGCCGCCGAGCCGCAGAAGAACGGCAGCAACAACTGGGCGCTCGGTTCCACGCACACGAAGAGCGAAACGCCGCTGGTGGCGAACGATCCGCACCTCTCACTGGGCGTGCCCGGCCTGTGGTATCAGGCGTTGATGCGCTCACCCGATTACGAAGCGTCGGGCATGACGATCCCGGGGCTGCCACTGGTGGTGATCGGCCAGAGCGCGAACCTGGCCTGGTCGTTCACGAACACCGAGCTCGATACCAATGACTTGTTCATCGAGGAACTCTCACCCGACGGAATGAGCGTGCGCCGCGGTCAAGCGTTCGTGCCGCTCGAAAAGAAAACGGTGACGATCCAAGTTCGTGGAAGTGCCACGGTGAACTTCGACCTGTGGCACAGCGACATAGGCCCCTTCCTGCCCGCCGATGCAAGCCGCGGGCTGCCGCCGCGATCGTTGGCCTGGACCGCCTACGAAGAGTTCGATCCGTTCGGCGCTTTCATCGGCCTGGCGCGCGCGAAGACCGTCGCCGAATTGCCGGCCATCTGCGCGGACTTCGTATGCCCGGTGCAGAATTTGGTCGCCGCCGACAAGCGCGGCGGCATGTTGTTCACACTGCTGGGGCGCGTGCCCGATCGCGCCATGGGCGACGGCCGAATCCCGTTGCCGGCCTGGGACGTCGGCACGCATTGGCGCGGAATTCTCCCGGCTTCAGCCAACCCGCGGGTGCTCGCTCCTGCCGATGATTTGCTCGTCACAGCCAACAACGACGTGCGGCCGCCGGGCTACGACATGGAATTGCCTGCGGAGTTCGACATGGACTTCCGCGCGGCGCGCGTGCGCCAACGTTTGACCGCGCGCGGCGCGTGGTGGCCCGCGGACGTCGCCGAAGTGCAGGCCGATGTGACTTCGCTCTACGCGCGGCGCGTGATTTCGCTGCTGCCCGCGGGCGCCGAGGGCGAAGCGGCGCTGGCGCACAAGGCACTGGTCGAGTGGGACGGAACCATGAAGCTGACCGGCGAGTCGGCGCTGTTTGCGCTTTTCGAGCGCGAATTCGTCGCGGCCGTCTACTCGGACGAACTCGAGCACTTTGGACTCGCGTCCCTGCCGGGCTTTTCGCGCGGCGAATCCGTGCTCGCGGCCCTCGACGGCAGCCTGCCCGCCGTATGGTTCGACGACCTGCGCACGGGCGGAAAAGTCGAGACTCAAGCCGACGCCCTGCAGCTCGCGCTGACGCGCGCTTGGCGCGAAGGCAACAAGCGCTTCGGCTCGCTCGTGGGCCGCTGGGACTACGGCTCGATGCACAGCTGGACGGCGCGCCATCCGCTCGATGCGCTGCCCTTCGGCGCGCGCTTCCTGAATCGCGGGCCCTATCCGGTGCCGGGCTCGGCGACGACGATCGCGGCGTTTTCCGGCCGTTGGGTCGCGGGCAAAATGGAAGTCAACCACGGCCCGTCGATGCGCTGGATCGCCGACACGGGCGATCCGGATCGTTCGCTGTGCGTGCTGCCGCTGGGCCAGAGCGGGCATCCGGCCGACGAACACTACGCCGATCAAGTGCCCGTCTACCTGGCCGGCAAGACCCACGCCATGCATTGGAGCGAAGGCTCGATCGCGCAAGCGACGGTCAGCACGCTCGTGCTCACGCCCTGAGCGCAAGCGCGCTCAGCGAATCGCCGCGCGCGTCAGGATCGCTCGCGTGTAGACCGGCAAGAAGCCCTGGCGCTGTGCGTTGCGCAGCGAGGTCGTGTCGCGACCGGCGTTGAGCCTGGCCAACGTGAATCCGCGCTCGCTGCAGACCGCCAGAATGTGCGCGATCAAGGCTTGCTGCAAGCCGCGCTGGCGAAAGCGCTTCATCGTCGCGTGTGCGAAAAGGCAGGCGATGTCGCCGGCGCACTGCACTCCTGCCGCGGCGACAATCTGGTTGCCCTGCATCATCACGAAGCCGAGGAAACCTTCGGCGGCGGTGTTGGTCAGCAAGGGCTGCAGGATCGCCTGCGACAATTCGGCTTCCGTGTAGGAACCGAGCGCAACCGTGTGAACCCACTGCTCGACCCGCCCGGGATGCAGCCCCTGGATCGAGTAGCCTGCCGGCGGTTTCGCCTGGAGATCCACGTTCGAGAGTTCGCGGGCCAGGGTGATCTCGCTGCCCTGAGGAGTGAACCCGTGCGCGATGAGGCGCGCCACGAGCGTGGGCTCCGCGAAGGACGCGACGCGCGCTTGTGCGGCGATTCGGCGGGCGTCCAAGAGTTCGGTCATGCGCTCGAGCTCGCCTTCGATCAGCGCGCCGTCGAGCCCCATGCCGACGACCTGGACCTGAGGCTGCATTTCCCCGGTGGAAAAGCAGGCGCCGCCGCCCAGCTCGACGAACATGGCCCCGTCGTCCGGAAAAAGCGCGTCAGCGGCGCGCACGAGCGCACGTCCGACCTGTACCTCCGCGGCTTCGATGCGCGCCGCGAGTTGGAGGGAGGGTTCAGGCATGGACTCTGGGGCGAAGACCAGGACAGTAGACGATCCGAAACGAGAATACGACGCGCTGGAGTCGCGCAACAGTCGACTCTGCGAGCCGCGAGCCTAGACTGCACTTTTGGCACTCGGACCCAACCTCGACTTTCGCATGAGCCACCAAGATTGGATCGAACGCGACCTGAAGCTTGCCATCCACGCCGCGCGCGAAGCGGGCCGGCGCGTGCGCGGATTGCGCGACAGCGGCCGTTGGAATGACGAAGGCATCCGCGCCGACATCGGCGACCAGGCCGCGGACGGTTATCTGCGCGGGCTGATCGAAGGCCGCTATCCCGACGACGGTGTGCTCTCCGAGGAAACCGCCGATGCCCCGGCGCGCCTATCGAAGTCGCGCGTCTGGATCATCGATCCGCTCGACGGCACCAAGGAGTACAGCCAGCTGCGCGACGACTGGGCGGTGCACGTGGCGTTGTGCATCGATGGAAAGTGCGCGCTGGGCGCAGTGGCGCTGCCGGCGAGCGATCAAGTGCTCTGGGGCGTGGCGATCGAAGGTCAGCAACGCGCGGGAATCGTCGGCGGCGGAACGTTGTTGGACGGCAAGAGCCCGCAACCGAAAGCCGCGCGCATGGTGGTCTCGCGCTCGCACACTCCGGAATGGATCGCGAAGTTCGCCACGCTCTTCGGAGTCGGCGAGCAGCAGCCCGTGGGCAGCGTCGGCTACAAGGTCTCGCGTCTCTTGCTCGGCAGCGCGGACGTGTACGTGCACAAGAAGGGCCTGAAAGAGTGGGATACTTGCGCACCGGAAGTCATCGCGCGCGCGTTGGGCTGGACCGTCTGCAAGCTGCGCGGCGAGGACCATCGCTACAACCAGGCCGATCCAAAAAATCACGAACTCGTGATCTGCCGACCGAGCGAAAAGGCGCGCGTGCTCGCGGCGCTGGCGCAATCCGGCGCGCTGGAC
>JAYUUV010000372.1:0-9669 GCA_043754695.1 Planctomycetota bacterium | reverse complement strand
AGCCTACGACGCCAACGTCAAGATCAACACGCCGATCACCTGCGACGCTCGCGGCAATCTCTACTTCGGTTTCCAGGTCCTCGGCGCAACGCCGATCGGCCTCACCAGCGGAATCGCGCGTCTCGACACACAAGGCAACGGCATCTGGACCTCGACCGCGACCGCGGCCGGTGATCCGGCCATGACGCAAGTCGCCATGAACTGCGCGCCGGCGCTGTCCCCGGATCGTCAAATCGTCTACGTCGGCGTGAGCGACGGCGGCAGCGGCTACCTCGTCGGCTTGAGCAGCCAGACGTTGTCGCCGCTCTACAAGGTGCGGCTCAAAGACCCCGTGTCCGGTCAGAACGCCTGGATGACCGATTACAGCACCGCCTCTCCGACCGTCGGCCCCGATGGCGAGGTTTATTACGGCGTACTCGAGAGTCCCTTCCCCAACAACAACGACCGCGGTTGGCTGACGCACTTCGACGCGACCCTGACGACGACGCTGACGAACGGCGCCTTCGGCTGGGACGACACAGCCTCGGTATTCCCGTCGTCGGCGGTGCCGCAGTACACCGGCACTTCACCCTATCTGCTGCTGACGAAGTACAACAACTACGCCAACATCGGCACCGGCGACGGCGTCAACAAGGTTGCCGTGCTCGACCCGCACGATTCGCAGATCGATCCGATCACCGGCGGAACGATCATGAAGGAGATCCTGGTCAAGGCCGGCCCGACTCCCGACCCGGGCAACATCGGACCGAATACTCCCAATGCCGTGCGCGAGTGGTGCATCAATACCGCCGCGGTCGACGTCGCCAACAAGAGCGCGATCGTCAACAACGAGGACGGCAAGGTCTACCGCTGGGACTTCGCCACGAACACGTTGAATCAGGTCGTGACCTTGACCGCGGGTGTCGGCGAGGCCTACACGCCGACCATCGTCGGCCCCGACGGCACGATCTACGCGATCAACAACTCGATCCTGTTCGCGGTCGGGCAGTAGCACGCGCAGTCAGGCGATTTCGTCCGCACTCCGGTGTGAGCGGCAGGCGCCGCCCAACCGGAGTGCGGACGAGTCATTTCAATCCGAGCTCTTCCAGGCGCTGCCGCACGTTCGCGCGTTCGGGCGCAGTCGCCTGTGGGCTTTCGTCGAGCAGGCGCGCGGCCTCGTTCCAGTGTCTGCGCGCCTGGTCGCGTGCTCCGCTGCGCAAGAGACACACGCCCAATTGGAATTCCGCGCGGCCCAAGGCCAACGAGTCGATCTGCGCCGACGAGCGCTGCAACTCGATGGATTCTTCGATCAACGTGATGGCCGTGGAAAATTCGCCCAGCTCGCAACGGAAAACGCCGTAGCCAAAGAGCGCCTCGGCGAGTTCGCGCGGATTGGCCCGCTCCGCGCGTCGGATGCGCAGCACCTGTTCCCAGGCCTCGCCCGCTTCGTCGTCGCGATGTCGCGCGTGGTTCAGCAGGGCCAGATTGGTCAGCGTCCCAGCCAGCAGCGGATGGTCCGCGCCCAGTCGGCGGGTCTGCAGCTCGAGGGCTTCGTCTAGATCGGCAGCTGCACCGTCCAATTCCTTGTTCGCGAGTTGCATCGTGGCATGGTTCGCCAAGGACAGCGCGAGTCCATCCTCGCCATCGCCGCCCAGTGCGCGATAGCCCGCCTCCGCGCGTTGCATCAGCTGTGAGGCCTGCGCGTGCTCACCCTGCCGCCACAGGGCGCTGGCAAGATTGGAGAGCGTTTGCAGGCTGAGCGCGTGCTGCGGGCCCAGGATCGATTCACGCAGCGCCAGTGCTTCGCGAAGTTCTTCGACCGCGAGCGCGAACTCTCCGCGCACGATGTGAACGCCGGCAAGATTGTTGAGACTCTCGGCCACCGGCAACGTGTCGTCGCCGCTCTGACGACGCAACTGCAGCGCTTCCAGGTGCAGTGCCTCGGCCTCGGCCTCGCGGCCCAGATTGCGCAGGCAAGCCGCCAGGTCGTTGGCCAGGCCGGCGACATTGGCATGCGTACTCGAGGATTGCGCACGCTGGATCTGCAGCGCAACGCTCAGCAACTGCGCGGCCTGGCTGTAGTCGCCTGCCTGATAAAAAAATTGCCCAAGGCTGCGCAGCGAAAGCGCGTACTCCAACGACTGAGCGCCGAAGACCTCCTCGCGGATCGTGAGCGCCTCGCGCAGCAGCACTTCGCCGTCGCCTGCGAGGTCCAGCCGCAAGCAGACCTGGCCCAAAGTGTCGAGCAAATTCGCGCGCACGTGATCGTTGCCGATGTATTGCCGCCGGACCCGATCGGCGTGGGCCAGGATCCGCTCGCGCGCGCGTTCCTGCCAGGCTTGATCCTGCGACGCCTGCACGGGCAGGAAAGCATCCATCAGGAAATCCGCGATGCTCTGGAAGGAATCGGCTTCCATGCCCGCGTGCAGCGCTTCCGCCTCGGCAATCTTCTCGCTGCGGCGCGCCGCCACCAGACCGACCAGCAGCGCAGCGAACACCACGAACGTGGCGGCGACGGCCACGCGATTGCGCCGGACGAATTTCGTGCCGAGATAGAACACCGAATTGTCGCGGGCGTGCACCGGTTGGCCCGTCAGTTGACGTTCGATGTCGTCGGCGAAGGCCTGCACGGACGGATAGCGCCGCTGCGGTTCCTTGCGCAAGGCCATCAATACGATGCGGTCGAGATCGCCGCGCAGCGCGCGCCGCAGGCTGGCGCGTGTTCCACGCAGACCCGCGGCGAGCGACGGATCGTCTGTTCCCGCTGTCGCGTGCAGCATGCTCGTGCTCGGCCGTTCCGGCGCCTTTTCGCGGATCAGGTTCTCCCAATCCGCGGCGGTGCGGCTCTTGCTCTGGAAAGGGCGGCGGCCGGTCAGCAACTCGTAGAGGACGACGCCCAGCGAATAGACGTCGATCGATGTGGTCACGGCACTGCCCGCCAGCTGCTCGGGGCTGGCGTACTCCGGTGTGAGCACGCGCGCGATCGTGCCGGGTGCCGCGGGGCTCGCGGCTTGGGGTTCGTCCTCGAGCAAACGCGCGATGCCGAAGTCGAGCAGCCGCGGCAGGCCGCGTTCGTCGATCAGGATGTTGGCGGGCTTCAGATCGCAGTGCACGACCAGGTTCTGGTGCGCGAATTGAACGGCGCGGCAGACCTGCACGAACAGGCGCAGGCGCGCCGCGATCGGCAGGCGTTCGCGCGCGCAGTAATGATCAATCGTTTCGCCACGCACGAGTTCCATCACGAAGTAGGGACAGCCGTCGTTGGTCGTCCCACCGTCGAACAAGCGCGCGATGCCGGGATGCTGCAGCCCCGCCAGCGTGCGGCGTTCGAACTCGAAGCGGCGCAGCATCCACTCGCTGGCGCGCTCGGCGCGGATCAACTTGATCGCGACCTCCTGTTGGAACAGGCCGTCCGAACGCTCGGCGCGATAGACCACGCCCATGCCGCCGGCCGCAATGCGCTCGATCAGACGATAGGCGCCGAGGCTTTGGCCGAGCATCGGATCCTGGAGCTTGGAAAGCGTGTGCGCTTCGAGGCGGCTGAACGCGTCACTGCCGCTCTCGTCGCGCTCGATCAGCCGCTCGACCTCTGCGCGCAATTCGCCGTCCGCCGCACACTCCAGATCGAGCAGCGCCGCGCGTTCCGCCGCGCCCAGCGCGACCGCGCGATGAAAGAGTCCTTCGATGCTGCGCCAGCGTTCAGGCTTCACGGGTCCCGTCCAGCTCGGCGCGCAACCAGGCGCGCGCCACGCGCCACTCGCGTCGGATCGTCGATTCGGACGCGCCCATCGCCTGGCCGAGTTCCTGCACCGAAAGTCCGCCGAAGAAGCGCAGCTCGACGATTCGGGCCTTGGTCGGATCGAACTCCTTCAGACGCGCGAGGGCGCTGTCGAGCGCCAGCAAGTCTTCGTCCGCGAGCGGCGCTGTCGCGTCGATTTCGTCCAGCGGCACGCGCAGCATGCCGCCGCCGCGTTTTTGCCGATCGCGCTTGCGGGCGTGGTCGACCAGCACACGCCGGATGGCGGTGGCCGCGGCCGCGAAGAAACTCTCGCGATCGGCGAATTGCGCGTCTTTGCCGCCGGCCAGGCGCAAGTAGGCCTCGTTGACCAACGCAGTCGGCTGCAGCGTGTGGCCGACGCGCTCGCCGGCCATTTCGCGCTGCGCGAGCGCATGCAACTCGTCGTAGAGCAGCGCGGCGAGCTGCTCGGCGGCCTGGGCATCACCCGCCTGGGCCGAACGTAGGATGAGATTGAGATCGACCATTGAAGCAGAGCGTGCGTCCAAGAAGAAGCGGGCGCGCGCGGGCGCATTCCTGTGTTCCGCAGCCCTGCGGCACAGCGAAGTATACGGACCGGCTCGCTGTCACAAGATTTTTGACCGGTCCAAGGTTTGGATGGCGCATAGCCGTGCATGGCGACACTGCCTCCGAGTGCCATGACCCCAGGCGTGAATGACCTTCTGGAACCCAAGGAACTGCCGTGAAGCTTTCCATTGATTCGCAAGCTATGTATTCCCGCAGCTCCACTCAGCGCCAGGGACGCGGCCTGTGGCGGGTTCGTAGCCTGGCCGCCGCGGTCTTGATCCTCTGCACGCTCGCGGCGCAGCAAGCACCTTCGCAACTCGACCTGCAGTTGCGCGCAGCGCTCGATCAGGCCGGGTTCACGGGCGGCGTGGGCTCTTCGATCGAGCAGCGTCTGGGCCGGCCCATCGATCTCCCGCTCGCGAACCTGGGCAGACTGTTGTGGTTCGACACGGCGACCGGACTGCACGACGACAATTCGTGCGGCGGATGCCACTCGCCGAGCAATGCCTTCGGCGACACTCAATCGATCGCGATCGGAGTCCAGAGCAACCAGCGCGTCGGCAAGCAGCGCAGCGGCCCGCGCAATCAGCGGCGCGCGCCTTCGGCGGTCAACGCGGCCTTCTATCCCAAGCTGATGTGGAACGGACGATTCTTTGCGCCCTCCGGCGATCCGTTCGACAACTCCCAGGGCTTTCACTTCCCGCCGCCCGAAGGTTCGACGCTGTTCGCGCCCTTCGACCCGCTCGTCACTCACTTGCTCGTCGCCCAGGCGCACATCCCGCCGACGGAGCTGGTCGAAGTTGCCGGCTTCACCGGCACGGCCGGCACGATCGCGCCTGAGTTCGATGTTTTCGACGACGGGCTCGGCGCCGACGTGCCCGCTCCCGACGCGAGCGGATTTCGCAACGAGCCGATCCGTCAGGCCGTGTTGGCGCGGCTCGACTCCATGCCGGCCTATCGCGATCTGTTCGGCGCGAGCTTTCCTGAGGTCGCCGCCGGCGCGCCGATCGACTTCACGATGTTTGGAAGGGCGATCGCCGAGTTCGAGTTCACGCTCGTGTTCGCAAACGCTCCGATCGATCGTTATGCGCGCGGCGAACTGCATGCGCTGAACTCCAAGCAGAAAAAAGGCGCATTGATATTCTTTGGCGTCGGCGGTTGCGTGAGTTGTCACGCCGTCTCCGGTGCGTCCAACGAAATGTTCAGCGATTTCGAGATGCACGTCGCCGGCGTTCCACAGCTGGCACCGCGCTTTGGCCTCGAACTGGGCAACGTGATTTTCGACGGCCCAGGTCACGACGAGGATTTCGGGTTGGAGCAGATCACCGGAACGAACGCTGATCGCTACAAGTTCCGCACGTCGCCGCTTCGCAACGTCGGCTTGCAGCCGGCCTTCTTCCACAACGGAGCGTTCACGCGCCTCGAGGACGCGCTGCGTCACCACGTCAACGTCATCGAAACAGCGCAGCATTACGATCCGACGGCCGCAGGCGTCGATCAGGACCTGACCCACGTGCTGGGCCCGATCGAGCCTGTCCTGGCGCGACTCGACCCGCAGTTGGCCACTCCGCTGCATTTCGCGCCGACGGAATTCGCGGCGCTGGTGGCCTTCGTGCGCTACGGCCTGCTGGACGAGCGCGCGAAACAGCAGAACCTGTGCGTGTTGATTCCCACGAGTCTGCCCAGTGGCTACCCGCCGATGCAATTCGAGGGTTGCCCTCAGCACTAGTACGCAGCGCGGGCCGGACTGCGCTCCCAGTATTCTGTCGCTTGCCCACGGACTTTTGACTGGTCCGCCCGGCCGATGGCGCATAGACGGTTACGAGCCGCGGGCGCCGGCCCGAGGAACGAATCGCCCGACGACGCAGCTCTGGCGCTTGGTGCCATGCGTCATGGGCTCCACCGAAAAGCACTACCCCAACATGCAGATTTCACGCTTCCTTGCTGCAGCCACGCTCTGCCAACTCGGCCTGCTGCTCAGTTCCGCCTCGGCACAGACGATCGCGCCGAGTTGGACCGCACACTTCGACAGCCCGGTGCACTACGACGATTTCGCCAGCTCCGGCGTGGTCTTGCCCTCAGGTGATGTAGCCGTCGCGGGTACGACGTGGTGGGAACCGCAGCCCGGTTTGCTCGTGCCGAAATTTTTCACGGCGATGTACTCGGCCCAGGGAGTTGAACTCTGGTCGCAACTCCACGGCAGCGGCTTTTACGGCGGCAACGGCTCGGCCGACCACATCGCAAAGGCGCCCGGCAACAAGCTGGTCGTCTCAGGCTCGCGCAACCTCGGAGCCGACTGGGTCGCGGTGCAATACGACTACAGCGGTGCGTTCCAATGGGAGGCGGTCTGGGTCGCGAACTCGTGGTTCGTGTCGGCTCCGGCGGACATGGCGATCGATGCAGCCGGCAACACTTACCTGTGCGGAGACATCGGGGATCCGGCGACGGGCCCCACGACCGCCGTGGTGAAGATCGATTCGGCGGGCGCAATCGTGTGGTCTCGCCTCTACGACGGGACGGGGCTAGCCATCCACTCGGCGACTTCGGTCGTCACGGATTCGAGCGGCGCGCTGTTCGTCGCCGGCGAAACCACTGACGCGAACGGGATCTTGCGTCTTTGCGTGTCGCGGCTCGATCCGCTGGATGGGACTCCGCTCTGGCTCAAGATGCACGGCCCGACGAGCACGAATTCCAGTGCTATCGGACGCGAAATCGGAATCGATGCTGCCGGTCACCTGATCGCGGGCGGCGAAGTGGCCGACGGTTCCGCTGGAACCTTCGGATGGACGTTCGTCTCGTACGCAGCGGACGGAACGCTGCTGTGGAGCACGGACCATCTCTTGCCCGCCGGTAGTGTGACCGGCATGGCCGACATGGCAGTCAGCCCAACGGGTGACGCGGCTGCGGCCGGGTTCACGTTCAACCTGAATACGGGCGATGTCGACTGGCTGGTGGTGCGCGTCTCCGCGGGACAGATCGCCTGGGCCAACGGCTATGGCGGCTCGGCCTTGTTCGACGATCGAGCGCTGTCGGCCGCCATCGACGCGCAGGGCAATGTCTACGCCAGCGGCTACAGTTCGGATCCCGACTGGTCCCTGGACGTGCGCATGTACGCTGCGAACGGAACACTCATGGGCCATGGTCGCGAACTCGCTCCTTCGCAGGGTTCGGGCTACGCGCGAGGCCTGGCCCTGGGGCCGGGCGGACGTGTTTACGTCGTAGGCAATCTCGGGCCCTACCCCACCAGCGGCGGGGATGCCTTGACCCTGGCTTTCGACCTGATCACCCAGCCAACGAGCTACTGCACGGCGAAGACCAATTCGCTCGGCTGTTTGCCGAGCATCTCGTCGTCGGGATTTCCCAGTGCGACAGCGGGTTCTGGATTCGTGGTCACGGGCCTGAACGTGCACAACAACAAGAGCGGACTCTTGCTGTACGGCGTCGCGGGCCGAGCCGCGATTCCATTCAAGGGAGGAACGCTGTGCGTCAATGGCCCCAGGCGCTCGTCCGCCGTCAATTCCGGCGGCAATCCTCCGCCCAGCGACTGCTCGGGCGTGTACGCGATCGACATGAACTGCTTTGCGACCGGGGGCTGCGGCGGTGTCCCGCTGGCGGCGCTGCGCGTGGCGGGAACCGTGGTCGATTGCCAGTGGTGGGGCCGCGATCCGGGCTTCCCCGCGCCGAACAACACGACGTTGACGGATGCGCTGGAGTACAGGGTGATGCCATGAGAAGCACGCGGCCAGGTGCTCGCATCCCAAGTGCGCTGCCGAGTGCCGGCTGCCCGCGTGGGTGGCGCGCACTCGATCTGCCCAGTCAGGTGAATTCATCCACGGTCGGGCACGTGCCGGACGCGGCGCCTCGCACGTGACTTCGATTCAGCTCACTTGACGCCCATCACGCGCACTTTGACGGTCTTGCCTTTGACTTTGCCGGTGGTGAGCTTTTGCGCAGCCAATCCCGCGATGCTGCGCTCGACGGCGACGTAGGTCGAGAATTCGTTCACGTTGATCTTGCCGACCTGTGCGGCGGAAAACCCGGCGCTGCCGGTGAGCGCGCCGAGGATGTCACCCGGCCGGATCTTTTCCTTGCGGCCACCCAGGATCTGCAGCGTGGCCATCGGCGGCACGAGCGCTTCGCGGCTCGCCGGTTTCAGCGAGTCCAGACGCTTGAACTCGAACTGCACACCCGCCTCTGCTTCGATGCGGCCCACGCAGTGCATCTCTTCACGGCTCGCCAGGCTCAAGGCCCAGCCTTCCGCGTCGACGCGGCCGGTGCGGCCGATGCGGTGGATGTGCACTTCGGGATCCGGGGTGATGTCGACGTTGATCACCGCTTCCAATTGTGCGATGTCGAGGCCGCGCGCGGCAACGTCGGTGGCGACCAGCACGGAGCAACTGCGATTGGCAAATTGCACGAGCACCTGATCGCGTTCGACCTGATCGAGATCGCCGTGCAGCGCGAGCGCGACGAAACCGCGCATTTCCAAGAGCGCCAGCAAGTCGCGGCATTGCTGCCGCGTGTTGCAGAAGGCCAGCGTGCTGACCGGCCGGTAGTGATCGAGCAGACGCGCGACACTCTCGAAGCGCTCGCGCTCTTCGACTTGATAGAAGACCTGGCGGATCTTCGTCGCGGCGTGCTGCTCGAGCAGCTTGACTTCCTTGGGGTTGCGCAAGAACTGACGGCTCAATTGCGCGATGCCCTCTGGGTACGTGGCCGAGAACAAGAGCGTCTGTCGCGTCGTAGGACAGGCGCGCGCTACGGCGGCAATGTCACCAAAGAACCCCATGTCGAGCATGCGGTCCGCTTCGTCGAGCACCAGCGTGTTCAGCGCTCCCAGGTTGAGGCTGCCACGCGAAATGTGATCGAGCACGCGCCCGGGCGTGCCGACGACGACCTGCGCGCCGTGCTCGAGGCTCGAGAGCTGCGGCCGGATCGGCGTGCCGCCGCACAGCGTCAAGATCTTGATGTTCAGCTCCGAACGCGCGATGCGGCGGATCTCGTGGGTCACCTGATCGGCCAGTTCGCGTGTCGGGCAGAGCACCAGTGTCTGCACGTCGGGAGTGCGCGAGCTCTTCAGGTTCGCCAGCAGCACCAGCGCGAACGCAGCCGTCTTGCCGCTGCCGGTCTTGGCCTGCGCGATCAGGTCGTGACCGGCAAGCGCGAGCGGCAGACTCGCCGCCTGGATCGGCGTCATCGCGACGTAGCCAAGCTGCGTCAGGTTCGCCAGCGTGGCGGCGGGTAGCGCGAGATCTGTAAACGGAGGAGCGGACGGAGTGCTGGTCATTGTTTTTGGGCCGACATTAGACCCCGGACCACGAGCGATCGTCCCCGGTAATCCGCCGCCGTTTCTTACACAGCCGCCACCGGACTGCAGGTCCGGTGGC
>JAYUUV010000371.1:0-7335 GCA_043754695.1 Planctomycetota bacterium | reverse complement strand
GTGCGCTGGATGGTGCGCGCGCTGAACGCGCGCACGCTGGCGCTGTTCGGCTGGTATCGCATCGCACTCGCCGGCTTGGTCGCGTTGCTGCTTTCGCTCAGCGTCTTGAAGGCGGTCTAGGATGCAACGCCGCGCCCTGATCACGGGTGTCAGCGGTCAGGACGGCAGCTATCTCGCGGAACTCTTGCTCGACAAGGGTTATCGCGTCTTCGGGCTGGTGCGCCGCAGCTCCAACGAGCAACTCGAACGCATCGCGCATCTGTCGGACAGGATCGAACTGGTGCGCGGCGATTTGCTCGATCAGACCTCGCTGACGCGCGCCGTGGCCGAGTCGCAACCCGACGAGGTCTACAATCTGGCTGCGCAATCGTTCGTGCCGACTTCCTGGCAGGAGCCGGTGTTGACGGCGGAATTCACCGGCCTGGGTGTGACGCGCCTGCTCGAGGCACTGCGTCAGGTCGCCCCCGCTGCGCGCTTCTATCAGGCTTCGAGTTCGGAAATCTTCGGCAAGGTGCGCGTCACGCCGCAGAACGAGGACACGCCCTTTTGGCCGCGCAGTCCCTACGGCGTGGCCAAGCTCTACGCGCATTGGATCACGGTCAACTATCGCGAGTCCTACGGGCTGCACGCCTGTTGCGGCATCCTTTTCAACCACGAATCGCCACGCCGCGGAGTCGAGTTCGTCACGCGCAAGATCACGCGCGAAGCGGCGCGGATTGCGCTGGGCCTCTCGCGCGAATTGCGCCTGGGCAACCTCGAGGCGCGCCGCGATTGGGGCTTTGCCGGCGACTACGTGCGCGCGATGTGGCTGATGCTGCAGCGCGAAACGCCGCAGGACTACGTGATCGCGACCGGTGAAATGCATTCCGTGCGCGAGGTCTGCGAAGTGGCGTTTGGCGAACTGGGCCTGGACTGGCAGGCGCATGTGGTCCTGGACCCCAAACTCGTGCGGCCCGCGGAAGTCGATCTCTTGGTGGGGGACGCGAGCAAGGCACGGCGCGAACTCGGCTGGCAGCCGGAAATCGACTTTGCCAGTCTGATCCGTCGCATGGTGCGGACGGATCTGCACTTGCTGCAGGGTGGCGCGGAAACCGGCGCACTGACTCGCCGGCGAGCCGAGTCAGGCCGCGGCGACGCTCAGGAGTAGTGGTTCTTGAGCCAGCTCGTCAGCGCCGGCCCGGGGCATTGCGTGGTCGTGAAGTGTTTGTGCGGATACACGCGCGAACCGGGAATCCTGTACTGATCCTTCAACGAATCGATCAGCAGTTCCAAGCTCTTCAACGCCGCCGGCGTCGGCGGCCGCTTCAGGAAATCACCGAGCATGCAGATGCCGATGTTCTGCGTGTTGTTCATCCCGTTCGCGCCGCCGGCGTGGGCGCCTTGCCATTGCAGTTCGCGGCCCTCGAAGATGCGGCCGGCCGAGTCGATCATGAAGTGGTAGCCGATGTCACCCCAGCGGTGCTCGGGATCCTCCATATGGAATTTCTGGATCGCGCGCACCACTTCCTCGGAGTCTTCCAGTGTTCCGCCGGTCTGGGCGCTGCGCGATTCGTCCGAGTGATGCACCGTGATACGGCTCCAGGCTCCGCGCAGCGGCGTCAAGCGATCGGTGCGACCCGGTTTGGCTTTCCACTGCGCGCGATCCACCACGACCAGGCCCGCGGCCGCTCGTGCAGTGCCGAGTGAATCCAGCAATGCGGCTGCGCTCTGCAGTCCGATCTTGCCGCGCGTCTTCGAGGCCTGGCCCGCATCCTTGTTGGCCAGGATTTCCGTGAATCCGTCGCGCGCTGCCTCGACTCGCAGGCGAATGGTCTGCGGCGGCGCTGTGCCCTTCTCCAGATCCTTGCGCGAATAGGTTACGCGGCCTTCGTTCAATTCCAGCTGGGCCTCGAGCCGCAAGCTGGCACTGTGGTTCGCGCTCTTGTTGTCGAGCCAATCCTCGATCGTGACCAGTTTTTCCCAGGACAGCGGCATCTTGAGCCATTCGGGCTCGACGTAGACCGGCTCAGGATCGGGCGGCAAGGGCGCCGGCGGCGGTCGCAGCGGATTGCAGGCCGAGAATCCGGCGATCAGGAACAAGAGTGCCGGAGCGCAATGGCAAAGACGCCGCCAGCGGGGCGCCGGGTGAGCTGCACGGCGGGGCAAGGATCGATTCATGGCGCTTGGAGATACCGTGCCAGGGGGGCCGGGGCAACGATGAGGCAGCGCTTTCGGCAACTTCCATGTTCAACTTCCGCTCCTGGACCGGCCGCGCAGACTGGCATCGAGACTTCTGGAGCAAAGTCGACTATCAAAGCAGGCTGGCCCACCCATCCCAAGACCGTCCATGCCGACCTACCCTGCCCGCCTGATCCTGCGCTGCTGCTTGGCGCTCTGGATCGCGATTTCGATTCACGCCCTCGCCGGCGCCACGCCGCTGGGGCCCCAGGATCCGGCCAACTTGCAGCGCGAACTGGACGGCGAACGGCACGAGGCCGATCGCTTGCGCCGGCGTGGCGAGACGGCCAAGGCTCTGCGCAGCCTGACCGAGATCCTGAACGACGATCCCACTGACGCTCGCGCGCGCCTTTTGCGAGCGCGGGTGCGTATCGATGAATGCGACTGGGAAGCCGCGCGCAAGGATTGCAGTCGGGGCCTGGTCGATGCGGCGAGTTCGAAAGACTCTGCGGCGCGCAGCTGGGAAGCGAGCGGCGTGCGCCAGCTCGCCTGGCTGGAACTCACACTCGGTCGAGCGCCACAGGCGCGCGAAATCACGGACGCGCACATGGCTGCGCTGGCACCCGAGCACGATCCGCGCGACGCCTGGCTGCTCGCGCGCGTCGCGACGGCGGCGGGCGAGCGAGACAAGGCGCGCGCGCTGCTCGAATCGGGCGCGGCCGGCGGCGGAGAAAACTCCTGGGAAGAATTGTTGGCGAAGGCGCGCTGCGAACGCGCGCTGGGCAAACTCGAAGCGGCTTCGCGCTCACTGGTCGAAGCGGATCGCGTGGCAACCGCCGGCGAAGGAGTGGAACCGGATGTCGTCGCGGAACTCGCCGCGGTCTACTTCGAAGCCGACGGTGAAATCGCGCATCCAGAAGCCAAGGGCCGCTCGCCGGGTGAACTGCTCAAACAGGCGCTGACGATCAATCCTCGCCACGAGAGCGCGACGCTCGGGCTGTTCGAGTTGAATCGATTCAACTGGAATCGCCAGAGCCGCTCGCCGACCGAGATCCTCTCGGAATGGCTGCGCCTGCGGCCGGCTTCCATCGAGGGGCTCTTGATCGGTGCCTCCGCCGATCTGGACGACGGCCAGCTGGTCAGCGCGCGCGAGCGCATCGCGCAGCTCGAGAAACTGGCGGCAGGCCGGCGTGAATTGCGCACGCTCCAGGCTGCGCTGGCCTGGATCGAGCATCGCGAAAGCGATGCGCGCAAGTTGCTCGACCTGCTTGCGCAGCAGGACGCGGGCGACGGCCGCCCCGAGCGCGAAGTTGGGCGGACACTGTGCGAGCTGTATCGCTTCGCCGAGAGTCTCGACTTCCTCGAGCGCGCTGTAAAGCGCGATCCCGCGGACTACGAGGCCTGGTCGCAACTGGGACGCGCGCGTGCCAACACGGGCGACGAGGACGCGGCCATCGTCGCGCTCGACAAGGCCACGGAACTCGCCGCGGGCCGGCAGAGCGCCTGGCGTTTCAACACCTCGAAGGTGCTCGCGCGCATCCAGAACAAGTTCGTGCGCCTGCGCGCGGGCGACCACACGTTTCGCTGGGCCCCCGATGCGGCCAGCGTGCTCGAAACTTACCTGGTGCCTTTTTACGCCAACGCGCGCGAGTCGCTGGCTGTGCGCTACGGATTCACGCCGGGGCCGGTGCAGATCGAAGTGTTCGAGAAGCATGGAGATTTTTCCGTGCGCTCGACGGGCTTCGAGGGATTTCCGGCACTGGGTGTGTGCTTCGGTCCGGTCGTGACCGCGGTCTCGCCGGTCAGCGAACTGCGTGGGACGTTTTCCTGGGCGCGCACCTCGTTCCACGAGTTTACGCACGTCATCCATCTCGGCCTCTCGCACAATCGCTGTCCGCGTTGGATCACGGAAGGCCTGGCGACGTGGGAAGAAGTCAACCGCGAGCCGAGCTGGACGCGCAACATGCGTCGCGAGTTGATCGACTCGCGCGCCTCTGGGGAATTGATCGGCGTGCGCGATCTCAATCGCGCCTTCCGCGGGCCGCGCATCCTGTTCGCCTACTACCAGTCGGGCCTGTGGTGCCAGATGATGATCGAGCGCCACGGTTTTGCGTCCATGGTGCATCTGCTCGAGGCCTTCGACCGTGGACTCGATCTCGACGGCGCGCTGGCCCTGGTCTTCAAGGCGACTCCGGAAGAACTTGACCGGCGCTTCGAGGAATTCGTCGACCGCGAGGTCGGCGCCCTGCGCATCGAGCCGCGCTGGTCGCCTGGTCGGCTGGCCAAATTGCAACTCGACCTCGCATCCAAGCCGCCGGCGGGCGGCGCAGAGCGCGCACGCTGGATCGAGGACAATGTCACGCTGGCTTTCGGCCGCTGGCAGAGCGGCGCCAGAGTCGATGCCGAGCAAGCGTTGCGGCGGCTGGATGAAGCTAACGCGCTGCCCGCGCGAGCGAGTTTCCTGCGCGGCGAAATCGCCATGGCCGGCGCTGACGTGGAAGCTGCCAGTGCGCGTTGGCGCGAAGGTCTGGCGGCGGGCGGCGAGGACTTTCGCGTGCGCTTCGCACTGGGGAGTCTGGCCCTCAAGGCCAACGACCTCCAGCTCGCCGAAGAACACTTCAAGGCCGCGGAGCAGGACTTTCCGGGATACGACGACCACGAGATGTCCGCGGAACTGGCTCTGGCGGATCTGTACAAGCAGAGCGGCCGGCCCGACGACGCCCAGGCCGCGCGCTCGCGCTGGCTGCGCTGGAACTCGGGCGAGTACGAGCCGCGCATGGGCGTCGCGGCCTGGCACGCGAAAGCGGAGCGCTGGGCGCAAGCCGAGCGTCTGTATTCCGAGGCCAATGACATCGACCCGTTCCGGCGACAGTTGCACACGAAGTGGGCCGAGGTGCTGGTCAAGTTGGGCCGCCACGCCGATGCGCTGCGCGAGTACGAGGTCAGTGCGCTCGTGCCGCCGGAGTTGGATGCCGACAAGCCCAAAGCGCTGAGCCGCGAAGAGCGCGCCGAGCTGCTCGCCCAGCAGGCGAATTGCCTGATCGAACTGGGCCGCTTTGAAGATGCATTGGCCCGCATAGGGCAGGCGCTGGACCTCGATGGCGCTTGCGAGAGCGCCAAGGCGGCGCGCGCGCGTTTGCCCTGAATCGGGCAGTACCGTGCCAGGCAGCGCGCTAACATCGCGGGCCATGGCGCAGGCAGGTCCTTTGTTCGTCGTGCTCGACGGTATCGATGGGTGCGGCAAGACCACGCAGGCACGCCGGCTGGCGCAGGTCTTGTCGGAGCGGCGCGGGCGGGCCGCGTTGCACCTGCGCGAACCTGGCAGCACGGCGGTGGGCGAGCGGATTCGCGAGCTGTTGCTCTCGCGCGAACTCGAGATCGCCGCGCCGACGGAGACGCTGCTTTTCGCCGCTGCGCGGCGCGCGATGCTCGATCAGCGCGTGGCTCCCGCGCTGAGCCAGGGCCTCGACGTGGTCTGCGAACGATTTCATGCCTCGACTTTTGCCTATCAGGCCGTGGCCGGTGGCTTGGACGAAACGCAGGTCCTGACTTTGCTGCGCAGCTGGGCCGGTGCGCCGTCGCCGGACCTGACCTTGATCCTCGATCTCGAACCGCGCGCGGCCCTGGCTCGGCGCAGGATTTCCAGCGACCGGATCGAGGACCGCGGGCTCGCGTTTCAGGAATCCGTGGCGCGCGGATACCGCCGCTACGCGCAGTTGGATCCGCGCGCGCGAATCGTCGCGGCCGAGGCCGCCGAAGAGCTGGTCCACCAGCGTGTCCTGGCTTTCGTCGAGCACTGGTTCGTGGAGGCGCGCGCCCGTGACTGAACAAGACGCGCCCTGGCCCTTGAGGGGCCACACGGAAATCGTCGCCGGGTTGTGGCGCGCCGCGCAAGCGCAGCGCCTCCCGCATGCCTTGCTCTTCCAGGGCCGCGAAGGCCTCGGCAAATTCCGCGCGGCGCGCGCGCTCGCCCAGGGACTGTTGTGTGCCAAGGGCCCGCGCGAGAGCGGCCCGTGCGGAAGCTGCGGGCCTTGCAAACGCTTTCTCTGCGATGGCCATCCCGATCTGCTGGTCATCGATCCGCCGCGCGAGATCGACGAGCAGATCCGCGTCGGCTACATCGTCAGCCGTGAAGGCCAGGGCGAGCCCGACAATCCCGCGGACAGTTTTCTGGCGCTCAAACCTCAGGAAGGCGGCTGGCGCATCGTCATCGTGCGGCGGGCTGAACGCATGCTCGAGCAGGCGCAGAATGCGCTGCTCAAGATGCTCGAGGAACCCGGCGACGCGGTGCTCTGGATCCTGGTTTGCGAGCGTGCGTCGGAGCTCTTGGCCACGATTCGCAGTCGCGTGGTGAGCGTGCGTTTTGGCGCACTGCCAGCGGCGGACTCGCTCGCGGTGCTCTTTGAGCACGGCATGTCCGGCGACGAGGCCGCGCGGCTCGCGCGCTGGAGCAGTGGATCTCCGGGAGCCGCTCTGGCGCTCCACGAACGCGGCGTTCCAGAACTTCGCGCTGTGTTGGTCGCACTGCTGTGCGGCGAAGCAGCACCCGGCCTGGCTGCCGGCGCCTTGGCCCTGGTCGAAGGCCGCTTCGAAGGCAAGACGCCGACGGGCCGGGAACGTGAACGCGCGCGCTGCGTGCTCGACCTGTGCGTGGCGCTTTTGGGCGACATCGCACGGCTGTGCGCCGGCGTGCCGGCCCTGCGACTGCCCCACGGCGACCTCGAGGGGCAGCTCTGCAAGATCGTGCTGGCCAGGCAGCCCATGCTGCTTTCGCTGGCCGTCGAGCGCCTGGCGCAGCTGCGCGCGGACATCGAACTCAATCTGGATCCGGGCGTGGCACTGGAGCGTGCCGCGCTCGTGCTCGCCGCACGCGATCCGGCGGGCGTGGTTTGTTAGCATCACCGACTGCCCGATCGAGTGCCTGGAGCGCTCGGGGTGACGAAGAACGCCGATGAACGAGGCCTTGCGCAAGCTCGCGCTGAGCGACGGACGCTACTCCCCGGAGGCGTTTCGTTTCCTATATGAGTCGCTCGAGCACGCGCTGCGTCTGACCGGGCGCGAAGAAGCTCAGGGCGCCGATCGGCACGTCAGCGGCCGCGAAGTGCTCGAAGGCATGCGCGTCTGCGCCAGCGCGCAATTCGGTCCGCTCGCCGCCCACGTCTGGCGCTCCTGGGGTGT
>JAYUUV010000370.1:0-26590 GCA_043754695.1 Planctomycetota bacterium | reverse complement strand
CCGGCCTTTCGGAGACCCCCTGGTCGATCACGGCTGGTTACATGCTGACCCCGGACCAGTTCGAAGTCATCGTCCGCTACGAGGACCTCGATGACGACGACAACACCACGCTCTGGACACTCGGCGTCAACTACTACGTCGCGGGTCACAACGCGAAGTGGACGCTTCAGGGCTCGCGCTCCGACAGCGACTTGACCAGCGGTGCCAACAACAAGGAAGCCGACACGATCGCCTTCGGCCTGACGGTCGGAGTCTGATTCTGCCCCGCCGCCGGACGCATCGGCGTCCGCCGGCCCAAGACTTCCGCGCGCGTCGCGGGGGAAACCAAGGAAGGCCCTGCGCGCTGCGCGGGGCCTTCTTCTTTGGCGCCCGCCCGCGTGCAGCGGGCCGCTGGCGGTGATGCCATGCTTCGAGTTCGCCGAACTCGGTGCTTCCATCGCCTGCCTGGAAATTGCATTCTGCCCTGCGTCATGCGCGTTGTACCGCGCCGCGCCCGATCCGCGTTCAGGACGGGGACGTACCGAGGAGATTCGAAATGAAGCAGTGGTTCCTTTGCTCTCTGGCACCGACAGTTGCGCTCACCGGATTGCTTGCTGCGCCGGCGACGGCGTCGGGCGGCGATGACTGGTCCAGCCTCGATCGCGATCTCGAGGCCCTCGTGACCGGACAGGACTCAGCTTGGACCGGAGTACCTAACGTGCACGGCTTGATTCGTCCCAGCGCGATCTTGCTGCCGAACACGAACAGTCACCAGGACGACAGGGGGTTCAAGGTCCTGAACGCGCAACTCTCCGTGGACGGCGAGGTCACGGAGAAAGTCCGTTACATCGTCCAACTCGAGGCAGCCGACGACACCGCCAGGCTGCTCGACGCCTACGGGGCGTGGGATTCGTGCAAGTACGTGCGCGTCACGGTGGGCCGCTTCCGCTCGCCGCTCCTGTGGGAATCGCAACTCGCCGACAGCGCGCTGCTCTTCATCCTGCGCACGGACACGGGCGAGCTGTTCTACACGCGCGACGAGGGCGCGATGCTCTCAGGCTCGGTCGGAGCGCTGAACTGGGCCGCCGCGGTGCAGAGCGGACTCGACGCGATGGCGGACCGGCCGTTGATCAGCGCGCGCGTCGGCTTCGACGCTCTCGGCGGTGGCAGCGGTCTGCACCAGGGCGCCTACGGCGCAGGCGACGAGACGAAGCTCTCGATCGGCGCCGGATATTTCGACGACCAAAGCCAGGGCGGCGGCAAGGACGGCGATGTATTTGCCGCCGACGCGCAGCTGAAAGTTGGCCGCTTCGCCGCCGACGCCATGGTCGCGAAGTTCCAGGAGTTCAGCTCCACGACGCTTGGCTTTGACACGCGCTCGGACTCGTTGCCGTGGAACGTCAGCGCGAGCTTCATGATCGCCGAGGACAAGGTCGAAGCGGCGGCGCGCTATCAGGTGATCAACAACATCAACAACCAGAAAGACGTCACCGCCGGCCTCAACTACTACGTCAACGGCCACGCGATGAAGTTCCAGGCCAACGCGAGCTACATCTTCTCGGACGACAACCTGATCGACGACACGGTCCGCTTCGGCCTCGCCGCGAGCGTGAGTATCTGATTTCGACGCTGCGCGCGGAACTCAGGTAGGCTCTGCGCGAATGTCCAACCCCACTGCGCAGCCTCCGCCGGGCCACGCTCGCCGCGAGAATCGCCTCGCCCGCGAGACCAGTCCGTACCTGCTCCAACACGCCAAGAACCCGGTCGACTGGTACGCCTGGGGGCCGGAGGCATTGGCGCGTTCGCGCGCGGAGGACAAGCCGATTTTCCTCTCGATCGGCTATTCGGCCTGCCATTGGTGCCACGTCATGGAGCGCGAGAGCTTCGAGAACGAAGCGACTGCTGCGCTGATGAACGAGCACTTCGTCTGCATCAAGGTCGATCGCGAGGAACGCCCTGACCTCGACGAGATCTACATGAAAGCCGTGCAGGCGATGACTGGAGGAGGCGGCTGGCCGATGAGCGTGTGGCTCACGCCGGAACTCGAACCATTCTATGGCGGCACGTATTTCCCGCCCACGCGTTTGTACGGCAGAGCGAGCTTTCCCGAGATCCTCGCTTCGCTGACACGCGCCTGGAGCGGAGATCGTCCCGGCCTGGTCGCCGCAGGAAAGCGCATGCGCGAACACCTCCAGAAGGAGAGTTCCGCGACTACGCGCGCGGAAATATCCGCGCAGGCGCTCGAGCTCTCGCGTTCGATGCTCGCCGACAACTTCGACCCCTTGTGGGGCGGCTTCGGCGGAGCGCCCAAGTTTCCCCACGCGCTCGATCTGCGGCTGTGCCTGCGCCATCACCTGCGCACGCGCGATCCGGCGGTCTTGACGATGGTCACGCTGACGCTCGATCGCATGGCCGAAGGCGGCATGTACGATCAGCTCGGCGGAGGCTTCCATCGCTATTCGACCGATGCGCAGTGGTTGATCCCGCACTTCGAGAAGATGCTTTACGACAACGCGCTGCTCGTGCCCGCGTACCTCGAGGCCTTTCAACTCACCGGCGACGTGGACTATGCGCGCGTGGCGCGCGAATGCTGCGCATGGGCGCTGCGCGAAATGACCACGGCAGAAGGCGCTTTCGCGAGCGCGCAGGACGCGGACTCGGAAGGCGAAGAAGGCCGCTTCTTCGCCTGGACACCGTCGCAGATCGTGGCCGTGCTCGGCGAGAAGCTCGGTGGTCAGGCCTGCGTCTGGTACGGGGTCACGCCCGAGGGCAATTTCGAACATGGCGCGAGCGCGCTGTGGCGCCACGAAAGCGCGCAGAAAGTTGCGGCGCAGTTGGGAATCCCGCTCGCGGCGCTTGAACCCGCGATGGTCGAGGCAAGGAATCGCCTGTTCGCGGCGCGCGAAAAGCGCGTGCATCCGAACACCGACGACAAGGTGCTCGTGGCCTGGAACGGGCTGATGATCTCCGCCTTGGCGCAGACCAGCCAGGTGCTGGGCGACGAGCGCCACTTGAATGCCGCGCGGCGCGCGGCGGAGTACGTCTTGACGCACATGCGCCAACCGGACGGCGCCCTGTTCGCGACCGCGCGCGCCGGTCGCGCGCACTTGAACGCATACCTCGATGACTACGCCTTCTTCGTGCAGGGGCTGCTCGATCTGTACGAGACGGACTTCGATCAGCGCTGGATCCGGCATGCTCTCGAACTGTCACAGATCGTGGCCGATCGTTTCGAGGACCAGGAAAATGGCGGATTCTTCACGACTTCGAACGATCACGAGCGCCTGATCGCCAGGCTCAAGTCGCCGCAGGATGGCGCGCTGCCCTCGGGCAACGGCGTGCAGGCGTTGAATCTGCTGCGCCTCGCCGAATGGACAGGCCGCGTCGATCTGGCCGACGGAGCCGGGCGGGCGCTGCTGTCCATGGGACAACTGGTCAACCGATTCCCAGCCGCTTTCAGTCAGTTGCTCTGCGCTGTGGACTTCCTCGCCGCGGGACCTCGCGAGATCGTCATCGCCGGCGAAGCGAACAGCCCGGCAGTGCGCGCGATGCTCGAGAAGGTCCGAGCCACGTTCCTCCCGCAGAAAGTCGTCGCACTCGCCCACACGGGTGCGGATACGGCATTGATGCCGTTGCTCGCCGAAAAGACGGCGCCGCCCGGTCAGGCGCGTGCCTATGTCTGTCGCAATTATGCATGTGGAGCTCCGTTGGCGACGGCCGACGCACTGGCCCGCGAACTCAAGCCAATCTGATCGACCGCGCCCGCCGCGCGAGAGTATCCTGTCCTGGATCGGCGCGATCCGCGCGCGACTACGCCCCACGTCCCCTTCGAGAGTTTCTTGCATGTCCAGTTTGCGCGTCATCATCACCGGAGGAAGCGAGGGCATCGGCCGCGCGATCGCGCTGGCCTTCGCGCGCCGCGGCGCCCGCGTCGCCATCGCAGCCCGCAGCGGCGACAGACTCGACGCTGTCGTCGAGGAGATCGATCGCCTCGGCGGCAAGGGTTGTCCCTTGCAGATGGACGTGACCGAGGAGGGCGGCATCGAAGGTGCGATCTACCGTGGCGTCGAACATTGCGACGGTGTGATCGACGTGCTGGTCAACAACGCCGGCATCTTCGACGTGCAGGCCTTCGAGGATCAGTCTGTTGCCGGTTGGCGGCGGATGCTCGACGTCAACCTGACCGGGCCGTTCCTGGTGACCCGCGAGACGATCGATGCGCTCAAGGCTTCAGCGCGTGGGCACATTTTCAACATGGCCTCGGTCGCGGCTCAGCGCGGTTTCGCCGGCGGCAGCGCCTACTGCGCCTCGAAGTACGGCCTGCGCGGCTTCAGCGACGCGCTGCGGATTGACCTTGCGCCGAGGAAGATTCGAGTGTCGACGATTTATCCTGGTTCGACCGATACGGCGATCTTCGACCGCGTGCCGGGGAATTGGGATCGTTCGAAGATGATCAAACCGGAGGCGGTTGCGGAGGTGGTGCTCAACGCGTATGACGCGCCGCTGGAAAGGAATGTGGATGATATTGAGGTTGGGGAGCGGTGAACTTGGGGGCGTGATCGTCGCCACGTACGGTGCCAGGCTCCTCTCCGAACTGTTGCGTCCACGCAACGGCGCTGTGGGAGCAACGGCCGCGTCGAAGTGGACCGGCAACGGCGCTGTGAGATGCCCGGCGGCAACAGTCCGGAGAGGATCCAGGCACCTACTGAATCGAATTCACGAAGGACATGAATTCCAGGCGGGTTTTGGAATCGCTTTGGAAGGATCCGCGCAGGCACGAGGTCATCGTCGATGAATTTTGCTTCTGCACGCCGCGCATCATCATGCATAGGTGCTTGCCGTCGGCCACGACGCCGACGCCCTTGGGCTTGAGAATGAGCTCGATCGCTTCGGCGATCTGCACGGTCAGACGCTCCTGAACCTGCAGTCGCCGCGAGAAGACATCGACGATGCGTGGAATTTTGGAGAGCCCGATGATCTTTCCGTCGGGGATGTAGCCCACATGAATCCGCCCGTAGAACGGCAGCAAGTGGTGCTCGCACAAACTGTAGAACTCGATGTCCTTCACCAGGATCATCTCGGAGATGTCTTCCTTGAAGACGCCGTGACCGACGACCTCGTCGACGGTCTGGCGCATGCCCGCGGTCAATTCTCGCAGCGAGCGGGCGACACGCTCGGGCGTGCGCGCGAGCCCCTCGCGGTCAGGGTCCTCCCCAAGTTCCAGCAACAGCTGGCGGATCAGGTCGATCGGCGGGGTCGCGTCGGCCCCATGTAGTCCACGTAGTTGTTGCGGCTCTCGCGCACGCGAATCCGGTGAAGTCGACATCCTTCGTGGGCCTCGAGATTGGGTTCGAGCTCGCGCCAGAAAGCGCGGGCAATGTTTTCGGCGGTCGGGATGACGTCCCGCAGAAAGGGAACGTCGTGGTTCAGGTGCAGGTGGTCGACCTTGGCAATCAGCTTTTCGAGCACGAGCACGCGCAGGCGATTGAGGTCCATGACCATGCCGCTCTCGACCTGGAGGTCGCCGCGCACGGTGACCTCGACGATCCAGTTGTGGCCATGACCATGTTCGTTGTTGCAGATCCCGTAGATGCGCCGATTTTCCTCCGGCGACCAGGCGGGATTGTGCAGCCGGTGGCTGGCGGCGAATTCCTGGACGTGGGTGATCTCAACGATGTCGGCGGGCATGGGGCTCTGCGCTCAGAAGGAAGCTCGCGGAAGATTCGCGAGGTGCGACAAGATAGCTCCCAGAGCCCCCAGGAATCCCACCTTCCGGCGCCGTTGCGGGCTGCCCTCCACCCACAAAAACCGTACGCCGCCGAACGCCGCTGTCCGGTGTTTTCCATCTTGAGAGACATAAGTGTCCTCAAGCAAATGGTTTAAGACGAATTTGACCAATGTTGGATTTCCGCGAACGCGCATCGCTTAGGGCTGGGTTCCGGCTAGATAGCTGCATACGGCCCCCGTGGCCCGGAAGGAGATTCATATGACCCAAGCACTTCGAAGTCAGGTGGATGCACAAACCGCGCTACCCCTCGTGCGAGCCATCGCCCGGGAGGTCCGCGAACGAACTCACCTCCTCGAGTCACTCGAGGCGCGGGCGGCCGGCGGCGAACGCGGGCCGCGAATCGAGTCCGAACTCTCCCTCCAACGACGCGAGTTGCGGGCCTGCGAACGCGAACTCTCTCGCTACGGCTACGGGATCGACGCCGACGACCCGCACCGTATCGTCGGACAGGGTTCGTCCTACGACCTCGACGACACGCAGTTCTTCAAGAAGGTGAGCTACCTGAGCTGAACGCGGCCAGCAGACTCAAGGCAAAACAACGCACCGCCACGGAATTCCGCGGCGGTGCGTTTTCGTTCCTGACTGGCGACCTGCTTCGGCGCGTTCAGTTCCCGCCGCCGCCAGCCGGTCGCGCGGGCTTCGGAGCAGGGACAGCCGGCCTTACCGCACCACCGGCTTGGTCAGCAGGTGTCGGCACCGGGGGTTGGGTGGACGGCGCAGGAGTCGGAGCCGAACCGCGGACCGGCGCGGGTGCGGGTGCAGCCGGCGCGGCAGGAGTAGCCTCGTTCCCGCGCCTCGCCGGAGGATTCGCGGCGGGAGTCGCAGGCGCATCTGCGCGGGCGCGAGCCGGAACCGCTGTCGGCGCTGTCGTGTTGGTTCCCGGGGCCAGCGTAGGAGCTCCCGAGGTCGACGCAGCTGCCGAACCGTCGGCCGGTGCTGACGAGCCCGAACCGCCAGCCGCCTTCACTCCGTCGGCGGCCTGGCGAAGTCGCTTCGTCATGGCGGCTTCTTCGAGCGCCGCCTGCTCCGGGGTGAGTTCCGCATTGCGAACACGTCGGGTCAAGTCGCCCTGAGCATCAGCGAGCTTCGCGCGAAATCCCTGGGGCGCGGCAGGCGCAGCGCCCGTTTCCGCCCCGCTTGCGCCGGTGGACTTGGCATCCGCGCCCGGCGCGGGCTTCGAAACGTCCGCGCCGCGAGCGTTTTCAACCCGGCGAAGCGTATCGCCGTAGAGTTCGGTGGCCTTGGCCGGATCCAGCTCACTGTTGCGCAGCCGACGATTGAGCGACTCCTCAATCGCGCGCAGATCGGGCTCCTTCCCCGTGTTCGCTGCCGCTGCGCCGGAGCTTCCGGTCGTGCCCACTGACGTGCTTGCGGCGGTCGGGTCCTTTGCACCCGTCGTCTTCGCGATGCGCAAATCAACAGCCTCGAGTTCCGTGCGAGCCTTTTCAGCGCTGATTTCGCCGTTGCGCACACGTCGCAGGATGTCGGCGCGGACTTCCTCGGGGGTGCGGCTTTGATCCTCGGCTGCCGGCGCGAGCGCGCGACGGGCTGCCGCGGGCCCACTCGGCGCGGGCGTCGCGGCGACAGGCGCTGCGGCGCGAGCAGTTCCCGCCGCCCCCGCGGGTGCGGGAGCCGATGGCGCCGTGACCTCGCGCTTCGACTTGATGTCCTCGGACTTCTGGGCGCGTCGCAGCGCCTGCAAGCGCGTCGACTCTGCCGTCAGATCAGGCGCTGCTCCAGTCGCGAGCTTCGCTGCGCGGCCCTCGCTCACAACGGTGTACTCGTCCGCGCTCAGCTTCGAATCGGAGTCGGCATCCGCGGCGGCGAAGGAGGCAGCATCCACGCCTCCGCTGACCGCTTCGTCCGCACTGAGACCACCCGAGCGGTCGGCGTCCGCCTTGGCGAATGCGTCGCGAACTTCCTTGAGTGTCAGCCCGGCCGTTTGAGTCACGGCCGGGGCCGGGGCCCTGCGCGATCCCGGTGCGGCCCCCGCCGGCGTCTGTGCGGAAAGCGGCGCGCTCGCGAGCAAGAGAAGCAATGTCAACGTGCGGATCGGTCTCATGGAGTGTGCTCGCTGCTGCCTGGACGGTTGTGTCGGAGCCAAATCGGACCCGCTCATGTCGACAGCGAGCCCCGCGGGTCCGGAGGGGCTCAGAAGATTGCCAGCGACTGCCGTGCCAAGCGGCTCGGCCGCGGGCAGCAACCTAACTCAAGCGCTTGAAGATGGTTAGGGCCACAGCTTCCCGGGAGGGTCGCAGCGAAGTGTCCACTGCTGGACACAAACAGGCCTTGCGTGGCCCGCGGGGAGGTCGGACGGCCCGCGGATTCTGCGGCCTGCGGCCTCGCTCACCACTGGACGCTGAGGGCGTTCGTGAGGTTGAAGCCCTGGCTGCAGGGACCGATCGGGTCGCGGTACCAATATTGATAGTGGCGCTGCTCGCCTCCGAGCAGGCCTTCGCGGATGGACAGGCTCATGTTGCTCGTGGCGACTCCCGCCGCGTTCGAGGTTACGGCGCCGAGGCGGACGAGTCCCCCACCGATGCAGCGGATGCCGTCTCCGAAGGGCAGGGCGGCGACCGAGGCCTGCCCGCTCAAGAAGATCCCGACCTTCGAGGGCGGGCAATTCCGCGCGGTCAGCACGACCGTGTCGGCACCGACGACTGCAGTGCCGAAGCCGCCGAGGATGGCGCCGACACCGGTCGAGTTGGCGCAACCCCGGCCGCCGGATGCGAGATTTCCGCACGGGCATGGGCCGCTCGACCCGTCCCCGAAGCAGAACGGAGTCCCGACCGGCCAACCCGCGGCAGTCGCCAGCGCCATCGCCCGGCTCTCACCGAGGTGTATGTACATGTGCAGTCCGCGCACCCAGTAGAAAGTCCCGTTGGGGCCGGTACTGTTCGCGGCCCACTTCCACTCCGCGTAGGGAATCGGCGTCAGGCCGACAACGGAAACGAAGTAGCGCGTGTTCGCGTTGAAGATCATCGGCGTCACGAGCGAGACCTCGAACCTGTACATTCCGCCGGGAACCGCGCTCTGTGTGAACGTCGTGTAGATGTGCTCGCTGATAGGCCCGCTGCCGGGCGCGAACATGTCGGGTTGGACCGCGGTGGTGTTCGGATCCTGGTTGAAGAAGGAAATCTGGAAACCGAGCGGCGGCGCAATCTGCCCCCACCAGCGCAGGCGCGCGATCGTCGTCGTCTGGGGCAGTTGAAAGTCCTCCCAAGCGATCGCGTCGGAATCGAGATCGTTCTGCCCCGCCGGATCGACCCACAACTGGCAGGGACGAGCAGTCCCGCCGTTTGGATCCATCGGCTGCTCGTAGACGTAGCCCTGCGCGGCGGCGCTGGCGGACAGAAGGACGATGCTCGACAAGGCGGAGAGAGTTTTCATGAAGCGCTCCTGCGGGTTCCGATTCGCGTGGAAAATGGCGAGTGATGCAGGCGCCTTTTGGGCGCATCGACCTGCTGCGATTGTCAGCTCGCGAGCGTGCCGCGCGGATGACAGGCCTGTGCGAATTGCCTGGATTTTCAGCACTTTCCACGACCTGCATCTCGCTCTACGCAGCTGCCCGCGTGCGCGAAGAACCGGATTTCGAACTTCGGCACCCTTGCGCTTTCGGTGCGAAGTGCAAGGCGAGACTTTTGAGCGCAGCTGCTAGAATCGGCGCGCGCTCCGGCGTTCGGACACGTTGCGAAACCTGCATGTCACTTTTTGGGTCGGCCTGGTCGCGGGCATCGCGCTCTCGATCGGCGGAATGCTGCTGTGGGACCAGCGCGAGGACGCCGACTTGGCGCGCTACCGCGCCGTGCGCGATTGGGTGCGCGGAAGTTACGTCCGCGACGTCGAGGCCGACGACATGATCGACGCCGCGCTGCACGGCATGATCGAGAGCCTCGATGGTTACTCGCGCTACTACGACAGCGCTCAGGTCGCGGCGCTCGAGCGCGACACCACCGGAAAATATCGCGGCATCGGCGTGGTCTTCCGGCCACCACTCGAGGCGGGCCGTGTGCTCTTCGCGTTGCCGAGTTCGCCCGCGGACAAGGCTGGCCTGCGGCCGGGCGACACGATCCTCGCGGTCAACGGAAGGACTCGCACCGAGCTAGGCGCCTTTGAATTCCAGCGTGCGATCGCCGAAGCTGCCGGCGACGAGTTGGAACTCTCCGTTCGCAGCCTGGACGGCCAGACGCACACGCTTCAACTGACGCGCGCGGAGTTGATCGACCCCACCGTGCGCCACGCCCAGATGATCGACGCCGAACACGGTGTTGCGTACCTCGCGATCACTTCGTTCAGCAAGGAAACGCCGGCCGAATTCGATCGCTGGATCGCCGCGCTGCAGAAACAGGGCATGCGCGCGCTGGTGATCGATCTGCGCGGCAACTTGGGCGGCGTGCTGCTTTCGGCCGTGCACATCGCCAATCGCTTCATCGACCACGGCTTGATCGTCTCGACCGAGGGCCGCGGCGAGACCAAGCGCTACGATGCCGAGCGCGCGAAGGCCACGCTGGCAGCGCTGCCGCTCGCGCTGCTCGTCGATGCTGACTCGGCCAGCGCGAGCGAAGTCCTCGCCGGAGCCGTGCAGGACCATCGCCGCGGCGTGCTCGTCGGAGCACAGACCTACGGCAAGGGCATGGTGCAGCAGGTGCGTTCGTTCGGCGACAACGACTCGGAGGTACGCTTGGCCACGGCCTACTACTACACGCCGGCGCACACGAATATCGAGCGCACGGTGCAAAAGGGCCGCGAGCACGGACTGACTCCGGACCTGTGCATCGAACTGCCGCGCGACGGCGCGCTGCGCGTTCGGCTTTATCTCTCGCACTACAGTCCGCCGCAGAGTGCGCTCGAAGCCTTGCGCGCCTGGGAAGCGGCCGAGCAGATCGAATTGATCGAGCCCCACCCGCGCGACGCGCAACTCGAAGCTGCATTGGACCTTTTCCGCGGAGTGCGCCCCGGCCCGCAGCCGATCGACAAACGTCCGTGAAGGACCTGGTGCTCGGGATCGAATCGTCCTGCGACGAAACCGCGGCCAGCGTCGTGCGCGCCGGACGCGAAGTGCTTTCGTCGATCATCGCCAGCCAGATCGAGGAACACGCGCCCTATGGCGGCGTCGTGCCGGAAATCGCCGGCCGTTCGCACCTGCGCGCGGTGATGCCGACGATCGAGCGCGCGCTGAATGAGGCGCGCATCGACGTGTCGGATCTCGCGGCGATCGCGGTCACCGTGAAACCGGGACTGATCGGCTCGCTGCTCGTCGGCCTTTCGGCCGCCAAGGGCCTTGCCTACGCGCGCGGACTGCCGCTCGTCGGTGTCGATCACATCGAAGCTCACGCCTATGCCGCGGTGATGGAAGCGGACGAGGACGCCTATCCCAATCTCACGCTGGTCGCTTCGGGCGGGCACACGGCGCTCTACGACGTGCGCTCGCCGATCGAGATGACGCGCATCAGCGAAACGCGCGACGACTCTGCGGGCGAGGCTTTCGACAAGGTCGCGCATCTCTTGGGCCTGCCCTACCCCGGCGGGCCTTCGATTTCGCGACTTGCGGAAAGCGGCGACCCGACGAAGATCGCCTTCCCGCGCTACCGCACGAAACGAGGCGAGCCCGATTTCTCGTTCAGCGGCCTGAAAACGGCCGTGCTCTATTACCTGCGCGGACAAGATGCGCTCGCGGCCACGCCGGCGCCCAGCGCGATCCCCAATCGCGCGGACGTCGCCGCGTCATTCCAGGCTGCGGCAATCGACGCGCTGGTGGGACCCAGCCTCGAATTTGCGCAGCGCCGCGGCCTTTCCACGATTGCCGTGGTCGGCGGCGTGGCTTCGAACCGCCGCCTGCGCGAGCGCATGCACGCCGGGGCCGAACGCCTGGGGATCCGCGTGCTTTTCCCTTCGCCGATCTACTGCACGGACAACGCCGCGATGATCGCCGGGCTGGGCTGGCATTTGTTGCAAGCGGGGCGCACGGCGGACCTGGCGCTCGACGCAAGTCCGCGATGAGTTCTGGCGCCTGCGACCTTCGCAGGCGAGAATCTCCGCGCTTGAAAACCGCCGACGTGGACGCCCGAGACCTCGAAATCCTGCTGCATGAGATCCAGGCCGGCACCACCAGCGTTGCCGAGGGATTGAGGCGTGTCAGCGCGGGACCGATCGTCGACCTTGGACACACGCAGTTGGATGCCCATCGCGCCCTGCGCTGCGGTCAACCCGAAGTCGTTTTCGGCCAGGGCAAGACCGCGAAGGAGCTGCTCGAGATCTCCCAGGCACTCCTGGCGCGACACGGACGGCTGATCGTGACTCGAGTCGAGGAACACGCCGCGCGCGAACTCGCGAGCAAACTGCCGCGCGCGGTCCACCACGCTCGCGCGCGCATGGTCACGGTCGCGGCCGAACAGCCGTCCCCCGCCGAAGGCCTGGTGCTCGTGGTCAGCGCGGGCACCTCCGACGCTCCGGTGGCCGAAGAAGCCGCCGTCACGGCGCGCGCCATGGGCGCCGCGGTCGAGGAACTGCGCGACGTCGGCGTCGCCGGTCTGCATCGCTTGACTTCGCGCGTCGATCTGTTGCGCAGCGCGAATGTCCTCGTGGTCGTCGCCGGCATGGAGGGCGCGCTCGCGAGTGTCGTCGGCGGACTCGTCGAGCGTCCCGTGATCGCCGTGCCGACGTCCGTCGGTTACGGCGCTTCGTTCCAGGGGCTGGCGGCTTTGCTCGCCATGCTCAACTCCTGCGCGGCCGGCGTCAGCGTGGTCAACATCGACAACGGCTTCGGCGCCGGATATGCCGCGGCCCAGATCAACCGATTGGCGAGAGTAAACCGATGAGTACGCACGCAAAGGCCTGGTTGGCGCTCGAAAACGGTCTGGTGGTCGAAGGTCTCGCGGTCGGCGCGCCCGGAGAGCGCATGGGCGACATCGTCTTCAATACAGCGATGACCGGCTATCAGGAGATCCTCACGGATCCCTCGTACTTCGGTCAGGTCGTGGTGATGACCTATCCGTTGATCGGCAACTACGGCATCGCCGACGAAGACGACGAGAGCGAACGCGCCTGGGCCGAAGCTTTCGTGGTCAAGGAGATGTCCTCGATCGCGAGTTCCCATCGCGCGAACATCGATCTGCCCGCCTGGTTGCGCAAGAAAGGCGTGGTCGCGATCAGCGGCGTCGACACGCGCAAGTTGACCAAGATCGTGCGCGAGGAAGGTTCGTTGCGCTGCGTGGTCTCGACGATCGATTCCGATCCCGCGTCGCTGGTCGCGAAGGCGAAACGCGCGCCGGCCACGGACGGCCGCGATCTGACGAACGAAGTCAGTTGCAAGAAACCCTATCGCTGGATCGAGTCGCACCAGAGTTCCTATCCTTCCGCCCAAGCCGCGACCGCGGGCGAAAAGATCCGCATCGTCGCCTACGACTTCGGCGCCAAGCGCAACATCATGCGCAGTCTGGTCTACTCGGGCTTCGACGTCACGGTCGTGCCGACGCGCACCAGCGCGGATGAAGTGCTCGGCATGGATCCGCAGGCGATCTTCCTGTCGAACGGCCCGGGCGATCCGGCGGCGGTGACGCACGCGATCGACGCGATCTCCAAGTTGATCGACAAGAAGCCGATCTTCGGCATCTGCCTGGGGCACCAGATTCTTTCGATCGTGGTCGGCGCGAAGACGCGCAAGATGCCTTTTGGTCACCACGGCGCAAATCACCCGGTGCGCGACATCGTCACGGGGCGCGTCGAGATCACTTCGCAGAACCATTCGTTCGAAGTCGACCGCTCGACGTTCCCGAAAAACGTCGAAGAGACCCATACGAATTTGAACGACGGTACGGTCGAGGGCATGCGCCACACGAAGTTGAAAGTGATGAGCGTGCAGTACCACCCCGAAGCGGCGCCGGGGCCGGTGGACTCGGCGCATTTGTTCACGCGCTTTCGGGAGTTGGTGTTGCGCTGAACGCGGGCCGTGAACGCGCCCCTCAGTAGTTACGCAACAAGTCCTCGGCCCGCGCGTTCAGGTTTCCATTTTCGCCGGCGAGCACGCGAAGTGCCTTCGCCGCGAAGAAGCGCACCCAAAGGTCGGGATCGTCGAGCATCGCAGTGATCCGCTTGGTCGTCGCATCGTCGGCAATTCCCATGAATTCGAACGCCGCGCAAGAACGCATGCGAACGATCGCGAGCGTGTCGTCTAACCCGGGTCGCATGTAGGGCGCGGCGCTCGAGCCGGTCGCACTAACGAGTTTGGCGATCCAGCTCGGCGCTGACTTGAAACTGGGGTCGAACGGATTGCTCCAATCGTCCCACTCCTCTTGATGCGCCCAACTCGGCACAACCTCCGTACGCCAGATGCCTATCAAGCACGGCAACAGCATTTGCGCAGCATCCTTGTTGAAGCAACACCATTGGATGTGGTGAGCGGGATCGAGCCAGTGCGCATCTCCTCCGATGGCCAGCAGGCTCGGGCCATTGGCTCCGACTTGAGCCAAGAGTGGCCCGTAGACGTTCCAGATGGTCTCTGAGTACCCACCATCGAAATTGATGGTCGCACGCAACCACTCCCCGGCAGCCACGGGTACGACGATGTGCTGCAGGCGCTGGATTTCGGCGACGATTTCAGGCTGAAATGGCGGTCCCCAATAGCAATTCTTGAGCAGTTCGATGGCGTAATTCATCGCGGCTTCGGCCATCAGGTGTTGCATGTTTGCAAGCGGCTCGCCAAGGAACTCGATCGAAGGATCGCTCGCGATTTCCCTGGGTACGTACTTCGCCAGTGCTTCGACTGCGTTCATCCGCCACAGTGCTGGGACCCCGCTCGTCTTTGGAAGTCGATCCGCTTCGAGTCGCAGCCGATGCAGCGCATCTGGATCCGTTGGTAGCGGTGTTGCACTCGTTCCCCTCGGCACAATTCGCCCGAACACGGCTTCGAAGTTCAATCCGAGATCAACGCGCGCCTGCGCCCTCCAGGCTGCGGCGATCGCAGACTCCCCTTGAACAGCAGAGGAGAGTCGCCGCTCGATCTCAGGGTTGCGCAATCCTGACTTGATTACGATGCGATCAACCATAATGCGAGTGCACTCATCTTGGCTTCCGAGCGCGGATTCGATGGTTGACATTGCCAGGCGCTCCATTTCGCGGCGCAGGCGCGTCCAGCGACTCGGAGACAGTGGGCCGCTGGCGAGCCAGCGCGTTCCCTCGTCAACGTAGGCGCAGTCCATGCCCGGATCTGTCCACCCCCACACCGGGACCGCTGAGCAGAGCACCTCGAGCGCTGCACGTCGTACGCGCAGTTCGCGATCATTCGCCAGGGACAAGAGTTCCGGCAGCGAACTGGGGAGCGCTCGTCCAAGCGCGCTTGCGATCCAGCAGCGTTGATCAGTCGATGCCCTTGGAATCAGGCCCTCGAAGGAATGCAGAATGTGGTCTGGAGCGACTGGATCGGCCAGCGCAAGCCAGATTCCGGACGACCAACTCTCATCGTCCCTCGATGTCTGGGGCTCCGAATAGACTCTCATCTCCATCTCGGCCATGCTGAGGTTGCCGTCACTGCCCCGTGTCCAACCGCAAATCAGGGCCAAGCGACTGCGCTCGTCCAGCCTCGGGACCAGATCGGCAAACTGCCACCCGGCTGTGCCCGAGTCGACGGCAATCGGTAAGCTCCGTAGCTCGGGAATCGCATCGGTGAAGTTTTTCCTGATGAGTTCCAGCACCAACGGGTGCAACTTGAGAAGGCTCTCCACGAACTGCTCACGCCCTTCCCGAACGTTCCTGAGGTCCTGAAGGATCGCAAGGATTGCGTCCATTCCGAAAAACTCGGCCCCAGGGTTGGCGGCGATTTTCTCGAGCGCGCGCGCAAACTCCAGCCCGTTTCCGTGTCCCTGCTGAAGGTTGCGAAGTTCCCGCACCGCCGCAAGTCCCGCGCGAGTCGGCAAGAGCTGCAGCGGCTGCTGCTCAGCTGCCTGCCTTGGATCCTGGAGGCTTGCCGCTTTGCACGCCAACGATCCGCTCGCTCCCATGCATAGGAAGAGGCTCGCGGACAGAGCCAGGATCGGGCGCGTCGAATTCCTACATAAATAGGATTGAAGCCCAAGACTTGTCGAGTGCGTCACCGGTTGCTCCTGATGGTTCCGACCCGGTGTTATCCCGACGACCCGATCCGCAACGGCGCGCCCCTGAATTCTTCCTGGCACGCGCCGAAACCACGGCAGGCCGCTTCAGAGCATCGAGACCGGATCGACGTCGATCGAGATGCGCGGGCGGGCTTCGGCGGCGGCAAACTTGCGCAACTGCACCAGCGTCGCTGCAAGCGGCGCGTCGGCGGAGCTCGACTTCAAGAGCACGTGATAGCGATGGCGCTTGTGCGCCATGGCGATCGGCGCCGGCGCCGGTCCGAGCACGACGATGCCGGCGCGATCGAACTCAGGTTGCAGCGATTCGACCATGCGCACGGCCGAAGATTGCACGCGATCCAACTCCTCGTCCTCGAGCACAACGCGCACGAGCCGCGAATGCGGCGGATACCCAAGCTCCGCGCGCAACTCGTCCTCGACCAGCGCGAAACCGTTGAAGTCATGCTTCGCGGCGCGTTGGATCGCGGGATGCTCGGGGCTGAGCGTTTGCACGATGATCCGACCCGGAATCGCGCCACGGCCGGCGCGGCCGGCGACTTGCGCGATCAACTGAAACGTGCGCTCGGCGGCGCGGAAATCAGGCAGGTGCAATCCAGCGTCGGCGCTGACCACGCCGACCAAGGTGACGCGCGGGAAATCCAGGCCCTTCGCGATCATTTGCGTGCCGACAAGAATGTCGATCTCGCCGCGGCCGAAAGCGGAGAGCGCGTTCTCATAATCTTCGCGACGGCGCATCGTGTCCGAGTCCATGCGCAGGACGCGCGCGGTCGGCACCAAGGCTTTGATCTCGTCCTCGATGCGCTCGCTGCCCGCGCCGAGGTAGCGCAGGTCCATCGCGCTGCAATAGGGACACACGCGCGGCCGCGCGCTTTCTTCGCAGCACGAATGACAGACCAGACGCGCGATGCGCTGGTGCCAGGTCAAGCCGACGTCGCAGTTCTTGCAGCGCAACGTTTCCTTGCAGCTGGAACACCACAGGACCGGCGCGAAACCGCGGCGATTCTGGAACAGGATCGACTGCTCTTTGTTGGCGAGCCCCTCGATCACCAGATGCTTCAAGCGTGCCGAGAACAATCGCGAGCCGCGAGCACCCTCGTTGCGCAGGTCGACGATTTCGACCTGGGGCATGGCGCGCAGGCCGACGCGCGTGCGCAAATGCAAGTGGCGATAGATGCCCGTGTGCGCGCGGTGCCAGCTCTCGAGCGACGGGGTCGCGGAACCGAGCACGCACACGGCTCCCGCGGCGCGCGCGACTTCGACGGCGACTTCGCGCGCGTGATAACGCGGCACACTGCCCTGCTTGAACGACGGCTCGTGTTCCTCGTCGACCACGACCACGCCGAGGTTCGGCACGGGCGCGAAAATCGCCGAGCGCGCGCCGACCACAACGCGCGCTTCGCCTCGCCGCAGTCGCTGCCACATCCACAGGCGCTGCGCGTCGCTCATCTTGCTGTGCAACACGGCGACGTTGCGCAGGCGCGCGCGAAACCAGCCGACGGTTTGCGGCGTCAGCGCGATTTCCGGCACCAGTACGATTGCGCCGCGGCCAAGTTCCAGCGCGCGTTCGATCGCGGCGAGATAGACCTCGGTTTTCCCAGAACCTGTGACACCTTCGAGCAAATACGTCGCGTGTTCGCGCCGCTCCAGGCTCGCGGTCATCGCATCCACGGCCACGCGTTGCTCAGGAGAGAGCGCGGCGGGGCGCGGCCTGTCGCTCGAAGCCGTTTCATATTCGTCGGCGTCGCTCTCGACCCACTCGATCACGGCCAGGTCGCGCTGCACCAGCGACTTCGCGGGCGCGTCGGAGAGATTCATGCGCTTCAACAAGTTGCTCAACTCGGTCGGCGTGCCCAGTTCGAGCAACGTGCGCAGCAATCGATGCTGTTTCTCGTGCGTGCGATCGAGTTCCGCGAGCACTTCGGCCGGCACCGGCCCCACGGCGCGGATCATGCGCGTGCGACGGCGCGTCGTCTCGCGCTTGAGCGCAGCGGGCAGCGCGGCGTGCAGCGCTTCGCCGAAAGAACAGGCATAGCGCTCGGCGATCCAACGCGTCAGCGCTACAAGTTCCGGACTGACCAGCGGTAGTGGATCGAGCACGCGCGCCACGTCGCGCAGACGCTTGGGGTGCAGGTCCGATTCGCTGGAGAGCCCGGTGACCACGCCGACCTCGCGCCCGGTTCCGAACGGCACGGCCACGCGCACGCCAAGTTGCAGCACGGCTTCAAGTCCCGGCGGAACGCGGTACGTGAATTCGCAGTCGATTGGGCGGTTGAGCGCGACTTGCGCGAAGGTACCGCGCGCCAGAATCCGCGGCTCCTCTGCGGATACAACCCGCGATTTCGGCGCCGGCGCGGGAGCCACGATCTTGACGGGCTCGCGCCCGAAAAGCGTCAACTCACCGTCCGAAGAATTCTTGCCGCGCGCCATCGGCGCATTCTACGCGCAGGCGCAAGGAGTGGCGTGGCAGCGCGGGCAGCCCTTGGCGTACTTCTTTTCGATCGCGGCCTCGAGGCTCACCCCGGACATCGAGGCCAGCGTGACCAGCCAGGCAAACACGTCGGCGAATTCACCCTCGAGGTCGGCTTTGTTGTTGCGCCGCAGCGCGCGGGTCAGCTCGCCGACCTCTTCGCAAAACCACATGTGCGTCCCGGCGAGTCCGCGACTCGAGTCGCGGGCCAGGTAGATGCGTTCGATCAGCTCTTGGAATTCTTGGACTTGCATGCAGATTCCGCCGCGCGCTCAGACCCGGCGGGAAGTCAGGATCGAGATGTCGCGCTCCAGCGCCGTGCCGTCGGCGTAACTCTCCAGCACGCTGCGCAATCGATCGAGGAACTCGTCGCTCGAGCGCGCACCGTGGCGCTGCACCTGTGCGTAGAGATTCTTTTCGCCGAACTCCTTGCCCTCGGAATTCACGAGCACCGCGGGCCCGGAATTGAAGATCGTCAGCCGATCGCCGGCCTCGAGTTTCAGTTCGGCGAGTTCCAGCCGGCTCTCGAAGATCGGTCCCTTGTCGAAACCGAGCGCGATGCCTTCCGGCTGCACGAGCGTTACCTTGCCGGTCGCGGCGACGAAGTGCACCAGCGGAATCTTGTGCCCCGCGCAGGCGATGCGCACGACGTGCGTCTTGGGATCGAGCAACACGTAGAGCGCCGACACGTACATGCCCCGGCGCACGTCGCGAGCCAGTTCGCGGTTGACGTGAAACAGAGCTTCACGCAGGTCGTCCCTGCCGGTGAGCTCCGCGCGCAAATAGGCGCGCGCCGTCGCGCCGACCAGTGTGCCGGGCAGCCCACGTCCGCTGACGTCGCAGACCAACAGACCGACCTGACCGCCGGGTGTCGAAATGAAATCGTGGAAATCGCCGCCGAGGTTCGCGGCCGACATGCCCAAGGCTGCAAATTCGTACCCGGCGTGCTCGGGCGTGGGGTTCGCGCGCAGCGATTCGCGCACCTCGGAGACCAGCGCGATCTCGCGCTCGCGGACCGACAGTTCCAACTTGGCTTCCTGCGCGGCCGACAAATCGGCGGCCATGCGGTCGATCGAACGCGCGAGGACGTTCACCTCATGCACGCCGCGCGCGCGCGTGGTGTGCGCGAGATCGCCCGTGGCGATGTGGCGAACGTCGTCCGCGATGGCCACGATCGGGCGCGAGGCCTGCGAGGCGACGACCACCGAGACCAGGGCGCCGACGCCGATCGCGGCCACGATGATCGCGATGATCACGCCGAGCAGTTGGTTCTCGGCCTCGACCGTCGAGAACGGGGAGAGCAAGTCGAACTCGGACGCTCGATCGCCCGTCGAATAGCGCAGCAGACTGGCCTTGGCCTTCGTCGATCCGATCTCGATCGGCAGGCGCTTGACCTGCTCGCCGATGTCGTCCACGGGCTGGCCCTCGACCTGACGCCAAGGCAGGCTGAGTTCCAGCTCGGCCTTCTTCGTGGTGCGCGTCCCCCACATCGTCTTCAACTCGTTGCGCAACTTCGTGAAATCGGCCTTGCCCGCGTAATTGGTGGCGACGAATTTTTCGAGCGTCTCCAGGAGCTGGCGCTCGATTTCCAGCCGCTTGAGTTCCGAGTCGATCTGCTGATTCGCGCCGGTCATGCGCACGGCATCGACCAGCGCATTCGTCTGCACCGAGGCCGTGACCTTCGCGGCGTTCGAGTACAGCGCGACACCCGCGGCGGTCATGACCGCCGTCAGGGCGAGCGTCATCGAGAGCGTGAAGCGCGTGGCCAGCGACATCGCGGTCTTCGAACCCGACAACTCCTGCTTACGGCGGGCCATGGCTCAGCTCCCCGTGGTCCAAGGAACGTCGATCAACAAACGCGCAGGCAGCATGACGAGCACGAAACCGTAGATTCCGGCGACGACATCGTCGAGCAGGATGCCGTCGCCGCCGCCTAGGGCTTCCATCTTTCGCGCGAGTTTGGGTTTGAACACGTCGAAGAAACGGAACACGAAAAAGGCCGTGACCAACGCGACCGGCGTCGGGCCGCGCAGCCACGCTACCGTGATCAGGTAGCCGATCACCTCGTCGAGCACGAAGAAACCGGGATCCTTCTGCTTGGCGTAGCTTTCCGACCAGGGTCCGAGCGAGCGGCCGACGGCGTAGAGCAGGGCCGCGATCAAGAGCGACCACCACAGATAATGGGGCTGGTCGCGCAAGAGCCAGGCGATCGCGACGCCGCCCAGCGTACCCACGGTGCCGGGCGCGAAGGGCGAGCAGCCCAGAAAGAGGCACGAAACGATGCCCAGCTTGAGCTTGTTCACGCGCTCTGCTCCGCCAAGATCCTGCGCGTCTTGAAAATGTAGGAAAGGCCGGATCCCACCGAGGTGACCAGCGTCGCCCAGACGAAGAAGCGTGCCACTTCCTTCAAAAAATCGAATTGCGCGCTCGTCCATGGAAATGCGTACAGCCCGAGCACGACGCCGACGGCGAAGCACTGCGTGAACATCTTCACCTTGCCGAAGTTGTCGGCGGGGAACTGCGCGCCCAGGCTCTCGACGTAACCGCGAATCCCCGTGACCAAGAATTCGCGCGACAGGATCACGACCACGATCCAGGCCGGAAAGAACTCGCGCGACCAGGGCATCACCGCCAGAAAGATCATCGCGCCGAGCACCAGGACCTTGTCGACGAAGGGATCGGCGATGCGACCGAAGGCCGTGATGTGGTTGCCGCGGCGCGCGAGCCAGCCGTCGAGGATGTCGGAGACCGCGATGACGATGAACAGCCAGAAGGAAAGCGACATCCTCGGCCGCGACGCTTCGACCGCCGCCACATCGGCATCGGCAAATTGCGCCAGCACCACGAAGAGGCCGGCGGCGCCGACGAAGCGAGCCGCCGTGATGCGATTGGGCCAGTGCGCGAAGATTCCCTCTCTCATGGGCGCGGGCGCGCGGACGGCTTGTCTCGCGACGGTTCGCTGAGCGCGCTGCACATAAGATTGAATTCGCCGTCGACGTCCTCGACGCGCACGCGCAAGCGCTCGCCGACCGTGGCGCGCACGCCGCGCAGGCGCGCGATCAGGTCGACCTCCGGCGCGTCCATCGCAGTGCGCGCGACGGCATAAGGCGTGCGGCCGGTCGGATGCACTTCATCGACCAGGACTTCGATTTCCGAGCCGATCAGTTTGCGCTGCGAAGCCGCGAGAACTTCGTCGCGCGCCGCGAGCACGCGTTCGCGCCGCGCGATGGCCGCGGCTTCGGTCACGGAGTTCTCGAGCTCGAAGCCCGGTGTGCCCTCTTCATGCGAATAGGTGAACGCGCCCAGGCGACCGAGCGAGTACTCGCGCACGAAGGCCGCGGCTTCGTCGGCGTCCGCTTCGCTCTCGCCCGGAAATCCCAAGAGCAGCGTGGTGCGCAAAGTGATGCCCGGCACCTCTTCGAGCAGACGATCCAACAGTCGGCGCACCTGATCGCCGCTGCCCGCGCGGCGCATGGCGCGCAGCATCGGCGTGGCGATGTGCTGGACCGGAATGTCGAGGTACTTTTCGACCCGCGGATGTTCGCGCAACAAGCGCGTCAGCTCCCACGGAAAACGATTGGGGTAGGCGTACATGATCCGCAGGCGATGCTCACCTTCGAGTTCGGCGAGCGATTCGACCAGCGCCGGCAATTCGAGACCGATGTCGCGGCCCCAGGCGGTCGAGTCTTCGGCGACGAGCACCAGCTCGCGCACGCCGGCATCGATCAACTCGCGCGCTTCTTCGACCAGGTCCGAGGGCCGCTTCGAACGGTGCGGCCCGCGGATCGAAGGGATGGCGCAGAAGCTGCAGGTGTGATCGCAGCCGTGCGAAATGCGCAGGTAGGCGTAGGAACCCGGCGTGGCCAGCATGCGCGAGCCGTCGCGCGTGGCTTCGCGCAACCCTGGGCTTTCGAGGTAGCTCTCGATCTTGCTGCCGTCGGCCAGATTGCGGATCCGCCGCGCCAGTTCGCGGCCGTCGGAAATTTCCGCGAAGAGGTCGACGCCAGGAAAATCCACGGCGAGCTCGCGCTTGTAGCGCTGCACCAGACAGCCGGCGACGACCACGCGCTCGAGTTCGCCGCGTTCCTTGCGCGCCAAAAGTTCGCGGATGTTCGTGTAGGACTCCTCGCGCGCCGGACCGATGAAGGAACAGGTGTTGAGCACGACCGTTCCGGCCTGCGAAGAATCGCCGCTGACCGCCAAGCCCTCCTCCGCCAGACGCGCCAGGATCAGCTCCGAGTCGATCAGATTTCGCGCGCAGCCCAGGTGCACGAGGCTGACCACCGAGGCCGGCGGCGCTGACTGGGTTTTCGCCGTGCGGCGCGCAGGACTAGCTTTCTTTGCCATTCGGGTCAGTGACGACGACTCGCGTCGCGGCCCGCGGGATCCAAGGTCGGGGCGCTCAGGACGCCGCGCCAACCCTGGCCCGCCACTCCTCCGCGGTCAGCAGTATATCCCTGCGCTGACCGCCCAAGTACGGGCCGATCAGACCTTGCTCCTGGAGCTGGTCGAGGACCGCGGTCGCCTGCTTGAAATCCAGGCCGTATTCGCGCTGCAGCATCGAAACGGCGACGCGTTTGTGCTTCAGGAACAGCATGCCCGAGCGATAGACGAGGTCCTCGTCCGCGGGTTTGGACTCAGGCGAGGCTTCGGGCGCGGGTTGCGGGTCGAGCACCACGGTGCGCTCGCGCGGGGCGGGAGCCGGCGCGGGTGCGGGCGCCGCCTTCTCCGCGGGCGCGTCGAAAAGGCTGGCCTGGACCGGCTGGAGCACGACTTCACGCTCCTCCTTCACCGCTGCCGGGATCCGCGCGGCGACGGGCTCGGGCAAGGGCGGCGCTTGGATGGGCGCGGGTTCCACGGGCTTGGCGACCGCGAGCGGTGCGACCGGCGCAGCAGCCGCCGCCTCGGCCAGTTCTCCCTCGAGTCGCTCCTCGTCGAGATCCGCCGCAGAGACCGCGAGCGAGGCTTCGTCGTCGCTGTCCAGCTCGTCTTCCTCGAGTTCCACTTTGTCGATCCCGGCCGGCGCAATGGCGACTTCGACTTCGTCCGCGAGCTGCTCCTCGGCCTCGAATTCGTCTTCGTCCTCATCGTCCGCGCGCATGGCGCGCGTCGCCGCGATGAACTCGTCGTCGTCCGAGACCTCTTCGTCGACTTCGTCTTCGACAATCGCGGCCGCGACGGCCGGCGGCGCTTCGACCTTCGCGACATGCCCGCGCAGCTCGGCGACCAGCTCCAGCGGAGTTCCGTAGGCATCGACGACTTCGGCGTCGCCGGGTTGCGCGGCTGCTTCCGGCTCGGCGAGCTCGGCGTCCAGCGTGTCTTCAGTCTCCCAAGTCGGCGTGCGGACCTGACCGTCCGCGGGCAGAATCGGAATCGCCCGCGCGGATTCGGCGGCCGTGCGGCCCTGCAGCGGCCTCGCGACCTCGCGCGCGACTTTTTCGGGAGCGGGCGGCGGCGGCGCGGCCTTCAGTTCGGCGGCGAGCGGCGCGCGCGCGGTTCCGCCAGCGCCGCGGGCAGCTTTGTTTCCAGCCAGATCTGCGCCAGGGCCGACTTGGGTTGGGACGTGCTTGGGTGCGCTCCAGGTGTGCACGGACCCAGTACCGCTCGCACCTGACCCGCTAGCAGCGGCTGAAGTTGAGGGGGCATGGGATCCGGAACGGACGCTTGCCCCACTCGGGCTCGCGATCGGCGGGGTTGATCTAGGCTCATTCGTAGTCTCGATGGGACGGGCCCCGGCGGGAATGCCGCCCTCACGACGGACGTCCGCGGGATAGGGCGACGGGGCGTGGTTGATGGACGAAGCGCTGTTGCGATTAGCAGTGCGCAGCGCGTTGATGATTTCCTCGCGCTCGGCGCTAGGGAGCAGGGCGTCTGCCTCGTCCGAAGTCACCCCCAGGGGATCCTCCGTACGCGGCTTGAGCGGCGGGGCATTTCGCGCCTGTCGGCGGGCAGCGGACTCCGAAATCGTCTCAGGAGCGGGATCTTCGCCGATCAGTTCGGTCGCCTTCGCGACCAGGGCGGGCGGGGCGACGCGCCACCAGATGACCCAGGCAAGGACCAGGATCAAGACGACGCCGAATGCGATGCTGATCGTCGGGCTGCTGGTGAGCGCTGTCATGGCACCGCCCGTGGCGCTGCCGAAGCTCCCGCCAAGGCGCTTCGTCGCATCCGCTCCCAGCGTCACCGATAGGGCAAGCCCGGTCGCAGTGAAGCCGATCGCATCGCGTCGGAGGCCGCGCTCACCACCGAACAGGAAAAGGCGTCCGCCCACGAAGACCAGTCCCAGGCAGATCCAGATGATCGCCGCGGCGCCGAAAACTTCGATGAAGCCACTCATCAGCGTCGTGTAGCTGCCGGGGTTTTCGGTCGGCCCCTTCATGTACATGACCGCCGAAGTACCCAGCAAAGCGCCCAGGGCGATCAGCGCCAGCCCAGAGATGTCGTGCAAGGCGGTATGCGGTACGGCGGAGTTCTTGGTGTCGCTCACGTTCATCCTCTTGTGTGTCGCACGGGTGTTCGATTCGTGGCCGAGCCTTCGATGTCACGCATCGGAGCCCCGCGAGCCGCCCGGCAATTCCGAGCCGTGCTGCTCTTCCCATTGTTCGATGGTCATCAAGACTTCGCGCGCCTTGCTGCCCTTGTGGTCGGAGACGATGCCCGCCTCCCCCATCATGTCCAAAAGGCGCGAGGCGCGCGTGTAGCCGACGCCGAGCGCGCGCTGCAAAAGACTCGCGCTGCCGCGCTTGGATTTCAGGATCACGCGCACGGCGGAGTCCCACATCGGGTCGTCGAGCGCGGACTCGAAAGCTTCGCCGGCGCCCGGTTGGGCCGTGCCGGTGGTCAATTGCTTGAGCTCTTGATTGAAGTTCTGCGCCGAGTCGGTGCAGACGAAGTCGACCAGCGACTTGATCTCGTGGTCCTCGACCAGCGCGCCCTGCACGCGCTTGATGCGCGAACTCTGCGGCGGGTTGTAGAGCATGTCGCCGCCGCCGAGCAGTTTTTCCGCGCCCATCGTGTCGAGGATCACGCGGCTGTCGACCTTCGACGCGACCTGGAAGGCGATGCGCGTCGGCAAGTTGCCCTTGATCACGCCCGTGATCACGTCGATCGACGGCCGTTGCGTGGCCAGGATCACGTGGATGCCGACCGCGCGCGACTTTTGCGCCAGGCGCGTGATCGCCTGCTCGGCTTCCTTCTTCGCCTGCATCATCAGGTCGGCGAATTCGTCGACCACGATGATGATGTACGGCACGTGGCGCGGCGTGCGGTCAGAGAATTCCTCGCCCAGGCGCGTCTTCAGTTCTTCTTCGCTGAGCGCGTTGTAGCCCTTGATGTTCCTGACGCCGACGGTGCGGAACAACTCGTAGCGGCCTTCCATTTTCTCGATCGCCCATTCGAGCACCTTGGTCGCCTGGCGCATGTCCGTGACCACCGGCAACATCAAGTGCGGGATCTTCTCGAACATCTGCAGCTCGACCATCTTCGGGTCGATCAGGATCATCTGCACGTCGTGGGGCGAGCGCGTCAACAGGATGCTGGCCAGGATCGTGTTGATGCAGACCGACTTGCCCGAGCCGGTGGTACCTGCGATGAGCAGGTGCGGCATGCGCGCCAAATCCTCGACGATCGGCTGGCCCTCGGCGTCGATGCCGAGGAACAAGGGCAGCGCACCGAACTTCATGTCGTACGCGTTCTGATTGACCAGCTCGGAGATGCGCACCTTGCGTCGCGCCAGGTTCGGCACCTCGATGCCGATGGTCGCCTTGCCCGGAATCGGCGCGATGATGCGCACCGACTGGGCGCGCAGAGCCGCAGCGATCTCCGAGCTGAGCTGCGTGACCTTGTTCATGCGCGTGCCCTGCGTCACTTCGAGCTCGAACAGGATCACGGTCGGGCCGACCGACGCGCCGCACACTTGGGCCTCGACGTGAAAGGACAACAGCGCGGCTTCGAGCTTGCGCGCCTGGGCCAGCAGCGCCTTCTCGTCGAGTCCGCCTGAGGTCCCCTCGGCCCGCTCGAGCAAGTCGAGCGGCGGGAAACGCCACTCGCCCGGGGGCGGAGTCGGCGGTTCGAAGGGCAGCTCGTGAACCAGGGCCTTTTGCGGCTGTTTCAGGCTGTTTTTCGCGCGCGGCTGCGGCGCGACCGGCTGGACGACGACGAAGACGTGCTCGACGATGCCGATGAGGATTCGATCGCTGTCAAAGCCGCGACCGACGACGAGATCTTCGCTGAAGATATTGACGCGCA
>JAYUUV010000369.1:0-13961 GCA_043754695.1 Planctomycetota bacterium | reverse complement strand
CGCAGAGAGATCGCGAGGTCGAACCTGGTACGGTATGCCTGCTTCATTCGCTATCGTGCGGGCGTGAGCGAAATCATCGACGCGCAGCCCGACGTCGTTTCGCGTCACAAGAAACTCGTCCAGCGCACGCTGCTGGTCTCCTCGCTGACCCTGGTCTCGCGCGTGATGGGTTACGCGCGCGAGTCGGTCATGGCGGCGCTGTTCGGCGACAAGTCGGTCGTCAACGACGCATTTATCACCGCCTGGGCCGTGCCGAATCTCTTTCGGCGCCTGCTCGGCGAAGGCGCGCTCTCGACTTCGCTGCAGACGAAGTTGACCGAAGTCGACCACGATCACGGCGAAGCGGCGGGCCGCGCGGTGTTCCAGCGCACGGCGCACGTGACCTCGTGGATCCTGCTCGCGATCTGCGTCACGTTGATGGCTTTTGCCGCCCTGGCCCCGGACACGTTGCCCTTCCTGGGCTGGCGCTGGCTGGGCGACGATCCGGCGCCGGTGCGCGAGCTGACCATTCGCCTGCTGCCGTACGTCGTCTTCGTGTGCCTGTCCGCGGTTTTCTCCGGCGCGCTGCAGGTGCGCGGCGAGTTTCGGATGTCGAGCATTGCACCGGCAATGCTCAACGTGCTCTGGATCGGAGCGCTGGCCTTCCTGCTTTGGCAGTACGGGTTGCCCTGGTCGGGCTCGGGCGCGGCGGTCTCCGACGCGGACCAGCTGGCCATGGCGCGCTTCTTGTGCTGGGCCGTCCTGGTTTCTGGGGTCCTGCAGCTCCTGATCCAGATCCCGGCACTGCGCCGGCACGGTCTCTATGGCGGCCCGCGCGCGGAGGGCTTCGATCCGATTCCGGTGGCCTGGGACGTCCTGCGCACCAGCACGCCACTCGCCGTCGGCGCGGCGGTCTACCAGGTCAATGTGATGATCGACCGGCTGATGGCCTACGGCATGCTCGAGAACGGCGGGACGACAGCCTTCCACTATGCAACGCGCATCCAGCAGTTCCCGGTGGCGCTGATCGCCACCGCGGCGACCGCCGCCGTGTTCCCCTCGCTCAAGGCCCTGGGCCACACCGGCCAGACCGTGCAACTGCGCGCCTTGCACGATCGGGCCCAGCTGGCCGTGTGTTATCTGGCGCTGCCGGCGAGCGTCGGCCTGGTGGTCCTCGCCCAGCCGATCACATCGGTGCTCTTCCAGCACGGCCACTACACCTCCGAGGGCGTGGCGCGTTCGGCCGGCGCGCTGTCGATGCTGGCGCTCTCGATCCTGCCGACGGGTGCGATCGCGTTGACCAGCCGCGCCTACTATGCACTTGGCGACTTCAAGACGCCTGTGCGCATCGCCGTGGTCATGCTGGCGGTCAATACACTCCTCAATGTCTTCCTCGTGAGCGGGCTGAAGCTCGATGCGGCCGGCTTCGCGCTCGGCACTTCGATTTGCGGCTGGCTGAACTTGTGCCTCTTGTGGCCGGGCCTGCACACGCGGCTCAAGCTGCCGAAGACCCAGCCCGGATTGTTCGCTCGAGTGGGCAAGATGCTGCTCGCCACCTTGGTCTGTGCGCTGACCGCATGGCTGACGCGCCGTTCAATCGGCGGCCCGGGCGAGGTCGTCGGATCGCGGGCCGTCTTGGCGCTCGGCGCCGCGATCGTCGCCGCCGTCGTCTCCTACGCAGGGGCGAGCGCGGCCCTCGGTCTCGAAGAGTGGCGGAATTTGCGCGAACGCTTCGCAAGGCGGCGGGCCTGATCGCACTCAACCCCGCGCTGCGTCCCGCTTTGAAGAAGTCTGTTCGCTACGTCGATCTTCGCTTGACCTGTGCGACTGTGGTAGCCATGGTATGCCCGTCGCCGCACCCCCACTAGATATGGTGGGAGAGCGCCCGAACGGAGCCATCAAGCGCGCCGCCCTTCCGCCTGAGAAGTTCGACTTCTTCCCGCGATCGGCCGCTTCTAGTTTCAACGGGTTCGGCGAGCCAATTGAGTGACAGACAAAGGGTCGTGTCTGCCTACCCGACGGGGATTTGCGCCTTTCCGACGCGCTCGATGCGAGCGCGGGACGCAGTCCATTGGGCGGCGGAGCGCCCACCCGCATGCACCCGCTGCGGGCCCTTGCCCCGAGGAGAGCGCCAGCGTGAATCCCACCGTCCTTTCGACCGAAAAGCGTGCCCCCATGGTCAGCCCTAAGACGGCACAAGAAGCGAGCCTGATGCTCGAAGCGATCGATCCGCCGCAAGACGTCGGCGAGTGCTTGCTCAGCGAGAATGCGATCAAGGTCCTCGAACGTCGCTACCTCAAGAAGGACCCGGAAACCGGGGCCGTGATCGAGACGCCCAAACAGTTGTTCTGGCGCGTCGCCACGCACATCGCCAAGGGCGAACTGCGCTTCCCCGGCGGCACGCCGCAGCGCGCGCTCGCGGTCGCGCGCGAGTTCCACGACTTGATGGCCAAGCGCTACTTCATGCCGAACAGTCCGACGTTGATGAACGCCGGTCGCGAGATGGGCATGCTCTCCGCCTGTTTCGTGTTGCCTGTCGACGACTCGATCGAAGGCATCTTCGACGCGATCAAAGCCACGGCGATGATCCAAAAGGCCGGCGGCGGCACGGGTTTCTCGTTCTCGCGCCTGCGGCCGCAGGGCGATCTCGTGCGTAGCTCGGGCGGCACGACCGAAGGCCCGCTGTCCTTCATCCAGGTCTTCTCGAAAGCCACTGACGCGATCCAACAGGGCGCGTTCCGGCGCGGCGCGAACATGGGCATCCTGCGCATCGATCACCCCGATGTGATGCAGTTCATCATCTTCAAGGACGACCTGACGAAGCTGCAGAACTACAACATCTCGGTCGCGATCACGGATCGCTTCCTGAACGAGCTGCGCAGCACGCCGGAGAAAATCCACGAAGTCCAGAACCCGCGCTCGAAGGAATGGCGGCCGCTCAAGCGCAAGGACGCGAAGGGCAACGACACCGGCACGTTCTGGACGGTCGGCGAGATCTGGACCGAGATCATCGACCACGCCTGGCGCACCGGCGAACCGGGTGTGGTGTTCATCGACCGCATCAACCAGAAGAATCCGATCAAGAACGTCGGCCTGATCGAGGCAACGAATCCGTGCGGCGAGCAACCGCTGCACCCCTACGATTCCTGCAATCTGGGCTCGATCAATCTGGGCGCGCTGGTCGTCGGCGAGGGCGAGAACGCGCGCTTCGACTGGGATCACTACAAGCAGCTGATCCGCACCACGACGCGTTTCCTCGACAACGTGATCGAGGTGAACAAGTACCCGCTGCCCGAGATCGACAACATGTCGAAGACCACGCGGCGCATCGGTCTGGGCGTGATGGGTTTCGCCGACGCGCTCTACAAGCTCGCCATCCCCTACAACGGCGAAGAGGGCTGCAAGTTCGGCGAGAAGATCATGCAGGTGCTCAACGACGAATCGCACCTGGCCAGCGAAGCGTTGGCCGAGGAGCGCGGCGTGTTCCCGGCCTGGGAAGGTTCGGACTGGCAAAAACTCGGTCGCCGTCTGCGCAACTCGTACACGACGACTGTCGCGCCGACGGGCACGATCTCGATCATCGCCGATTGCTCGGGCGGCATCGAACCGATGTTCAGCCTGGCCTTCATCCGTCAAGTGATGAAGGACAACAAAGGTACCCCGACGATCATGCGCGAGGTCAACTACGTCTTCGAGCAGGCCGCCAAGCAGCAGGGCTTCTACTCCGACGCGCTGATCGATCGCATCAGCGAGCAAGGCACCGCCGCGCACATCGACGGTGTGCCCGACGAAATCAAGCGCGTGTTCGTCTGCGCCCACGACATCTCGCCGTACTGGCACATGCGCATGCAGTCCGCGTTCCAGCGCCATTGCGACTCGTCGATTTCCAAGACGATCAACTTCGCCCACGACGCGACCGCCGCCGATGTGCGCGCGATCTACGAGCTGGCGATCGACGAGGACGTCAAGGGTGTGACGGTGTACCGCGACGGATGTCGCGACGTGCAGCCGATGGCGTTGACCAAGTCGGGCGACTTGCACAAGTCGTCGCAGACCCCGGCCGACGCGACCGAACGCGAAGCCGTTTCTCCGCCGGACGCGCCGAGCGGCGACCTGAAACCGGTGCGTTTGCCGGAGATCATGAGTTGCCTGCGCATCCGCCAGATGACTCCGTTCGGAAACATGCACGTGAAGGTCTCGGTCGAACCGTTCTCGGGCCGCGAGCGCGAAGTCTTCGCGCAGCTCGGCAAGGGCGGCGACATCGCCAACTCCGATCTGGAGGCGATCTGCCGCATCCTTTCGTTGTGGTTGCGCTGCAACGGAAACCTGGAGCTCGCGCTGAAGCAACTCGAAGGCATCGGCAGCTCGCTGTCGGTCCCGACGAAAGACGGGCGCATCATGTCGCTCGCCGACGGGCTGGCGAAGGCACTGCAACGCTATCTTGACGCGAAGGCGCAGCACGGACTGCATGCACTGCTGCTCGGCACCGCGGACATGAGCAACGAAGCCGCCGCCGCTGCGCTCGCCGCCGCGACGGTCAACATGGCCGCGCAAAATGTGAAACCGCACGTAACGCCGCAACGCCAGGGCGCTGCGTCGTACAAGATCAAGTGTCCGGCGTGTTCAGGGGTGCTGGCCTTCCAAGAAGGCTGCGTGAAGTGCCACGGTTGCGGATTCAGTCAGTGCTGATCGATCCCTGAACCGGCAAGCGAAATGCAAGCGGGGCGCACCATGCGTGGTGCGCCCCGCTTTTTTTTCGAGCGAGCTTGGCTGTGGAATCGAACACGCCAAGCCGACGCCGGGCACGGCTTACTGCTTCTTGGTCTCGCCCTCTTTGGGTTTGATCGGCCGGCCATAGAAGTCGAAGCCGGGTGCGTCCTTGCCGTCAGGAAAGCGCAGCTTGCCCAATCGTGTAAACGTCAAGCGCGACGAGCGATCGGTCCGCTCGAGCACCAGCTGCTCGTTCTGGAGCTGCACTCTGTACGAGCGACGCTCGCCTGGCGGTTCGAAGTCGAATTCCTCGTCCTCGGTGATGTTGTGCGTGCCGATCAAGCCGTAGGTGTCGAGCGTGCCGTTGTCCTCGATCATCCAGCGATGGGTGCCGGTCTGAAAAAGTGTCTCGGCACTGCGGCTGCCCTTGTTGGCCAGGACGTGGATCTCCATCGACATGTAGCCATCCATGAACAATGCGTAGCCCGCCACGCCGCCGCCGCCGACGCCGAACGCGGGGATCTCGCCGCGCGTGAGTTGCCACGCGCCGAGGATGCCTTCGCGCGCACGAGCCGCTTGGACATCCGCGCTCTCGAAGGTCCCCGGCCGCGGTTTCGCGGGCTCCTGCCCCTTGGTTTCCTGTGGCGCTGCAAAAGCGAGCGCGATCGTGAGCGGTGCGAGAAAAATGCGCATATTTAGAACTCCACAGTCGGACGCAACCGGTCGCCTCTTCGGCATCCTACCGAGGACGCTGGAGCCAGGCTCCCACCCGAACTATTGCCGCCGTCGCCCTCACAGCGCCGTTGCTGGTGCAGCTCGACCCGGCCGAACCTCTCACAACGCCGTTGCTCCGCCGCAATAGTTTGGGTGGGTGCCTGGCTCCGTACTGGCTCCCACCCGAACTATTGCCGCCATCGCCCTCACAGCGCCGTTGCTGGTGCAGCTCGACCCGGCCGAACCTTCCACAGCGCCGTTGCTCCGCCGCAATAGTTTGGGTGGGTGCCTGGCTCCGTACCGGGTCGGTGGCTCCGAGGCTTCTCCACCGACCCCGCACTCCGATCCACCCCGCACCGCGTACCGACTCCGCAAAAAACCAGCGCCGCACGGACTCCCTCGGCCCGCTCGAGTGTCCAAACCCCCGCAGCCGTTAGGCTAGTACCCTGCGGGGGACCAAACTCCCCGCCACCATGATCCAACCCTTCTCGTCCCTCTTCCTGCTCCTGTTGGCATTCCTCAGCCCAGGCACCCAGGACCAACGAGCCCACACCCGCCTTTTCGCCCGCGCGGATGGCGCCGACGTCAAAGCCGTCCTGCAGGTCAAGCTCGACCCCGGCTGGCACATCTACCACGAATTTCTAGGCGACGGCGGCGGCGTCGGCACGCCGACGGAAGTCACCTGGGGCGGCGAAGGGATCGTCTGGTCGCCTACGCGCTTCCCCGAACCGGAGAAACTGCCGGCCCCTGGCATGACCGCTCCAAATGGCGGCCCCGGTTGGATCTTCGGCCACGAAGGCACCGTGCTCTTGTACGCGAAGGGACACTTCGAATCGGGCACGCCGGACCTGACGAAAATCACGGCTTCGATCAGCGGCCTGACCTGCGACGCGAAGGGCTGCATTCCTTATGACGAGGAGCCCGAGCTCGAGGGGCCGGGCAAGGACGCGCTCTTCGAAAAGTTTCCGTCCGACCTGATTCCCGGGGCCAAGCCCGCCAACACCGCAGCCCCCGTCGCGGCTCGCGTGGACAGTACACCCGAAGCCACTTCACCGAAGTGGGACGCCTTCACGGTCCCCGCTTTCGAATCGCGAGGCGAAACAGAACGCAGCATCTGGCTGTGGCTTGTCTTCGCATTCATTGCCGGCGCGCTACTCAACGTGATGCCCTGCGTTTTGCCGGTGGTCTCGATCAAGGTGCTCTCCTTCGTCAAGCAAGCGGGCGAGTCCAAGAAACGTGTCTTCCAACTCGGGCTCGCTTTCGCCGCGGGAATCATCGTGGTCTTCGCGGTGCTCGCGGCGCTCGCCGCGTTCGCGGGCCTGGGCTGGGGCGCCCAGTTCCAGACGGAAGGCTTCAAGATCACGATGGTCGCGATCGTATTCGCGTTTTCGCTCTCGCTCTTCGATGTCTTCGAGCTTGGCGTGCCCTCGGCGGTTGGCGAACTCGCTTCGGTCAAACGCGAGGGCATGCGCGATGCGTTCTTCAAGGGCATCATGGCCACGCTGCTCGCCACGCCCTGCAGCGGTCCGTTCCTCGGCAGCACGCTGGCTTGGGCCGTGACTCAAACGCCGCAGGTGATCATCGCCATCTTCTTGATGGTCGGTGTCGGCATGGCCGCGCCCTATGTCGTGCTCACCTCCAATCCGGGCTTCCTGAAGTTCCTGCCCAAGCCCGGGGCTTGGATGCAGACGTTCAAGCACGCGACGGGCTTCCTGCTGCTTGCAACCGTGGTCTTCCTGATGATTTCCGTGCGCCAGGATCTCCTGCTGTACACGGTGGCGATGCTCGTGTTCGTCGCGCTCGGTTGCTGGTGGTGGGGGAAGTTCGCCACGTTCGAGCAGACCACGCTGCAACATTTGCGCACGCTCGCCGTCGCGCTGGCGATCGCGGGCGTCGGCACGTACGTGGTCTTCGGACCGCTGAAGAGCGCGCTCAATCCAGAAGAAGGAGCGGTCGCCTGGGAGAAGTTCGATCCCGATGCGTTCGCGCGCTATCAGGCCGAGGGCCGGCCGGTGATGCTCGACTTCACCGCCGAGTGGTGACTGACTTGCAAGACCAATGAAGCTGTCGTGTACAGCTCCAAGAGAATCACCGACCTGCTGACCCAAAAGGGCGTAGTGCCGATCCGGGTCGATATGACCTCCAACTCTCCGCGGACCGCTGCCGCCAAGCGTTTGCGCGACACACTGGGCGCGCATTCGATTCCGTTCATGACCTTGCACCCGCCAGGTGAGGCATGGCTGAAACCCTTCAAGTTCCGCGACATCGTGACCCGGGGCGAGGTGGCCAAGGTCCTGGAGACTTTTCCGGACGCCACAGCGGTCGCGCACTAGACAGGGCGAAGAATCTTCCAGGTTCCGGCCCCCAAACCGGACTTGGCTCAAGCGGCGCGCGCGCCAACTCCGAAATTCCTTCGAGACCCCCGCGAGCTTTCCCCGCGGGCCGTCCAACGGAGGCAAGTCACTTGGCAGCGCACATCCAGCACATCCTCGCCGACATCAAGAGTCTCGAGCCGCTCCCCAAAGTCGCGATGAGAGTCGTCGAGATCGCATCGCACGACGACGTGATTCCGCGCGACCTCGTCGGCGTGATCGAGACCGACGCCGCGGTCACGGCCAAAGTATTGAAGCTGTGCAACTCCGCTTACTACGGCTTCAAGCGCGAGATCGGTTCGTTGCCCGAGGCCGCGAATCTGATCGGCGTGACCACGCTGGTCAACCTGGTGCTGACCTCGTGCTCGGGCCGTTACTTCCGCGACTACGGCCAGGTCGATCAGACGACTTCCATGCGGCTGTGGGAGGAAAGTGTCGTCGATGCGATCGCCTCTTCGCTGATCGCGCGCCTCGACGGTCAGGTCGACAAGAACCGCGCCTACACCTGCGGCCTGCTGCAGAACGTCGGACATCTGGTCATGGCTCGGCACGCGCGTGCGACATCGCTGCTCGTGCAAGCCGAAGTGGCGCGCGGCACCGGCTTGCTCGAAGCAGAAGCCGCGATCCTTGGACTGCATCACGCCGAGATCGGCGCGCGCCTGGCCGAGAAATGGAATTTCCCCGAGAGCCTCGTCGACACTATTCGCCACCACCACACGCCGGAGTTGGCGACGGTCGACCGCCGCTTGGCGAGTGTCACGCACCTTGGTGAAGTCGTCACGCACGCCTTCCTGTTCGGCAACACGATGGCCGAGAATCCCTACGGGCTGTGCGAGCAGGCCTTCGAGCAAGCCGGCATCAAGCGTGCATCCTTCGACCAGATGAGCGACGTGCTCGCTCGCGAGCTCGACAAGGCGCGCGAGTTCCTGCAGGCGGCCTGATCAGGAAAAGCCGAGCGCGCGACCGATCTGATAGACGGCGAAGCTCGACAGCCAGGCCAGCACGCCGGTGTAGACGAACAGGAACAGCGGCCAGCTCCACGAACGCGATTCGCGGCGCACGGTGGCCAGCGTGCTCATGCACTGGCAGGCCAGCGCAAAGAAAACCATCAACGAAAGGCCGACGAGTGGCGTGTAGACCGGCCGGCCGTTCGCGTGGTGTTCGGCGCGCAATTTCTCGCGCAGGCTCTGCGAATTCTCCGTGGCGTCCGAGCCGATGCCGTAGACGACTCCGATCGTGCTGATGAAGACCTCGCGCGCGGCGAAGGCACCGAGCAGACCGATGCCGATCTTCCAATCGAAGCCCAAAGGCTCGATCAAGGGTTCCATGGCGTGTCCGAGCTTGCCGCCGAAACTGGAGCGCAGTTCTTCGGCGGCGCGTTCTGTCTCGAGCGCAGCGGCGCGCTGCACGCGCTGTGCCGGATCGGGCTCGGAGGCGAGCGCAGTGCGTTGCTCCTCGAAGCGAGTTTCGATCTGCGCTTCGCGCGGGAAGGAAAGCAGCGCCCACATCACACACGTGATCGCCAGGATCATGCCGCCGGCCTGGGTCACGAACATGCGGCTGCGCTCCCAGACCATGCGCAGCACCGAAGGCCAGTGCGGCATGCGATAGGGAGGCAGCTCGACCAGCAACGGCACCTTCGGACCCTTGAACAGCGTGCGCCCGAGCACCGCGGCGCAGATCAAGGCCGTCAGCGTGCTGAACAAGTACATCGCCACCATCAACAAACCCTGCACGGGCATGAAGCCCAAGACGAGCGAAGGCGGGAAAAGCGCCGCGATGATCAACGTGTAGACCGGCAAGCGCGCGGAGCAGGTCATCAGCGGAATGACCATCATCGTCAACATGCGATCGCGGCGGCGTTCCATCGTGCGCGTCGCCATGATCGCGGGCACGGCGCAGGCGTAGCCCGACAACATCGGCACGAAGGCGCGTCCGTGCAGGCCGATCGCTTTCATCAGCCGATCCATGAGCACCGCGACACGCGCCATGTAGCCCGTGTCCTCCATGATGCCGATGAACAGGAAGAGCAGCGCGATCTGCGGCAGGAAGACCAGCACGCTGCCGACGCCCTCGATCAGGGCGTTGCAGACGAACTCGTTGACGATGCCCTCGGGCAGCAAGTGGGTGACGCGGTCCTGGAGCCAGCCGAAGGAGGCTTCGATGGCCGCGATCGCCGGATCGGCACCGCTGAACAGCGACTGGAACACGAGCCCCATAGCCAGCAAGAACACGACGAAGCCCAGCGCCGGATTGAGCAGCACGCGATCCACGCGATCCGTGGTCGACGTGCCCGGTGGCTTTTGCTCGCGCAGAAACTCGGGCGCGTGGGCGTCGATCCACGAGTAGCGGCCTTGGATGATCTCGGCTTCGATGTCGCGGCCGGTCTTGTGCGCCAGCGCGCGCCGCGCGCTGACCACGGCGCGCAGTTCGCGCGGTGCGCCGCGCAATTCATCGCTATCGTCGAGCGAGAGCAAGGCCCACAACGCCAGTGCATTGCGCCGCGGAGCTTCACCCCTGTGCCATTCCGCGGGCAAGGCCGCGGCGGTGAGGCGCACGTCCTCTTCGAGTCCCGCGCCGCTCGGCAACCAGCGCGCACCGGGGCGTCCGCGCAACGGATCGCTGATCACGCTGTCGAGCGCTTCGCGCAACTTGTCCAGGCCAGCACCGCTCTGCGAAGAAATCGCGACCACCGGCACACCGAGCAGCTTCGACAATTTCTCGACGTCGATCGAAAGCCCGCGCGCCTCGAGCATGTCGATCATGTTGAGCGCGACGAGCACCGGCAAATCGGTCTCGATCACCTGCAAAACCAGATAGAGATTGCGCGTCAGCTGCGTCGCATCGACGACCACCATGACCGCATCGGGCCGTTCGATGGGGGAGAGGCCGGCGATCGCCTGGATCGCGATCTGTTCCTCCGCGCTGCGGGCCGAAAGACTGTAGGTCCCGGGAACATCCATCAGTTCCACGTGACCCGCGCGCGACAATTCGAGCGAACCCTCGTGTCGCTCGACGGTGACGCCCGGATAGTTGCCGACCTTGGCGTTACTGCCGGTCAAGCGATTGAAGAGCGTGGTCTTGCCCGTGTTCGGATTGCCGGTCAGCGCGATCCGTTTGACTCGATCAGTTGTCTTCACCACGTCGGGCGCCGCGCCCTGATTGCGATCCTCAACTCGGTTCGACGACGAGTTGGCGGGCTTCGGCTCGTCGGACGGTCAGGCGGCAACCGCGCACTTCGATCTCGAGCACGCCGCCGACGTCGAGGCGGCGCACGAGCTGCAGGACGGTGCCGGGCAAGAGGCCGAGTTCCATGAGCCGGCAGCGGAAGGCGCGCTCGCCGCCGACGGAGACAAGTCGCGCGCGGGTACCGGGTGAAAGGGTGTCGAGGCTGGTCACGGGAAGGAGATCGGCAGTTGAGACTCGTTCTCAGTATAGCTCATCGAACTTTCTTTCGGCCAGCCTGGCCAAAGTGCGTAGCAACCAAGGTTGTGGCCGTCAGGCCCGCGCCGGCGGCCGCCGCGCTGCTACGATCCGTCCCTCCAAAGGAGTCCCAGCGTGCACAACCCCAAACAAGTGGCCGGCCGTCGCGCGGCGGAATTCGTCGAGCAGGGCATGCGCGTCGGCCTGGGCACAGGCTCGACCGTGCTTTTCACCCTGGAGCGCCTGGCCGAGCGCGTCCGGGAAGGCCTCTCGATCACCTGTGTCCCGACCTCCGTGGACACGGAGAACAAGGCTCGGGCCATGGGCATCCCGCTGGTCGATCTGGCCGTCGTCGAGTCCCTGGACCTGACGATCGACGGCGCCGACGAGATCGACGCGGCCTTCAATATGATCAAAGGCGGCGGCGGCGCCCTGCTGCGCGAAAAAGTGGTCGCCAGCATCACCCGCCGGCAGATCGCCATCGTCGGGGCCGAAAAGGTCGTCGCGCGCCTGGGGACCTTCCCCTTGCCGATCGAGGTTGTGCCCTTCGCCCGCGAGGTGATCCATCGCGCTTTGACCCGTAGTGGCGCGACCGCCAGCCTGCGCCAGGGTCGCGACGGAAAGCCCTTCATGACCGACAACGGCAATCAGATCCTCGACTGCCGTTTCCCAGGCGGAATTTCCGACCCGGCCAGCCTGGAACTCGAGCTTGACCAGCTACCTGGAATTGTCGAGACCGGGCTTTTCATAGGCCTGGCCCACGTGCTCGTCATCGGCCACGCGGACGGCAGCGTCGAGGTTCGCGAGTGTGCCCCGGCCGGCGGCTGACCGGCCCAGAAGCCGCGTACTTGACGCCAATTTTCGCGGGGGGGTTAGAATTCCAGCGGACCCCACCGTGCGCCACCTGAACACATTCGCCCTGACTGCCGCCTGCCTGAGCCTTTGGCCTGCGCAAGCATTCGCCCAAGGCGGCGCCCAAGCCCACAATCCGATTTCGATCGTCGACACGGGCGACCGGCTGAAGCTTTTCGGACCGCCGGACTATCCGCCCACGGTGCACAACGTCGGGCCGCCCAATCACAACCTGCTCAGCGGCTCGCTCAACATCGGAGACGGCTGGCCGGAAAATTTTTTCTACGTGGAGCCGTTGCCCCCGCCGACGCAGTTGGTGCCGTTGGTGGTGATGTTCCACAAGTTCGGCTCGACGCAATTCGACCTGACGGCGAACACGAATTTTCCTGACGAGGTCGGAGCGCGCGGTTGGTACCTCGTCTGTCCGCTCGCCGCGAACACGCAGCACTTCGGTTCGCTGCAGAGCCAGGTCCACATGGAGGCGGTGATCCTCGACATGCTGGCGCGCTACCCGCTGATCGATCGCAACCGGATTTACGCGGTCGGCTTTTCCATGGGGGCCGGAGCCGTCGCCAATTACGCCGCGCGCCACGTCGATCCCGCCAAGCCGATGATCGCCGCGATGGCGCCGATGTCCGGCGGCTTCTCGCTGCAGGACACGTACTACTCCGACCCGCCGGCGCGCATCTATCTGGATTTCTGGTTCGGCAACAACACCGTAGGTTCGGCCGATCCGTGGAAGATGGCTCGCTCGTCGACCGTCTGCTTCGATCCAATCACGGGCCAGATCCAGAGCGGAACGGATCTCGCGCGCAATCTGACGCACATTCCGATGCAGATTTTCCACCCGGTGGAAGATCCTCTGCCCTATTTGGCGAGGCAGGGTGACATCATGGCGGCGCACATGCAGACGCTGGGAGCCGTCAGTGGCCCCAACTTCGGCTATCAGCACGTGCCGTTCGGTGTCGACAGCTTCGACCACAAGTGGTCGATGATGGACAGCCATTGGACTTTCGGTTGGCTCGGGCAACACACGCTGACTTTGCCGACTGCGGCCAGCACGCTCGCCGATCACGACGGCGTCTACTTCCATTTCTTCGTCGAGCAAGACGCAGCCAACGCGTTCACGCCCTTCGACTGGCAACTGGACGTTGCGAACAACACGTTGCACCTGGCGGCGACGTTGAATTTGAAGCGCTTGACCGTCGACACGCTGGCCGCCGGTTTGAATCCCAGTTTGCCGCTGAGCATCGACCTCTCGACCGCCGACGGTTTGGGCGATCAAGTCGTCTTCACCTCAGTGCCGGCCGCTCCGACGCAGGTTTCCCGAGACGGCAACGCGACGGTGGCCTGGAGCTACAACGCGAGCTTGCAAGAGCTGACCCTGATCGAGACGGACGGATTGCCGCACGTCTGGTCGGTCGTTCCCTAGGACCGAGCGAGGGGATTTTCGGAATGGCGAGATTAGCACTGGCGCCTGTGCCTGCTACCGTCGTCGCGCTGGTTCTTGCTGTCGCGGGGATGATGGCGTGTGCAACGCCCATGCCCCATCAGGCAGAAACTCCGTTTGATTCCTCGCTTTGGAAGGGAGAGTCTGACTGTCGGCGGCCCTGTACTATTCGAAGAAGCATGCTTCACGACCTACTCGCCAACCATCTCCACATGGGGATGGAGCTGAGGGAGGTAGAGGCGTTGCTTGGCCATGACAATGGTGGCACCCTGGAGGACGGGGTGATCGTCTACTGCATCGGACGAAGCACCGAGAGTGACGAGTCCAGCTACGACTGGCTCAATATCGGCATTGGCCAAGACCGGCTCGTCACGGGTTTTGATCTGAGCAAGTGGTAGATCGCGTTACCGAGTCAGGTACTTTTCCACCCTACCTTTTGGCCGTGAGCGTGCGCCCAAGGC
>JAYUUV010000368.1:0-16268 GCA_043754695.1 Planctomycetota bacterium | reverse complement strand
CATCAGGGTCAAGTTTGAACACCGTGCCTGAGTTGTAGAGGCTTCCACCACCACCCTCCCACGTCGTGCCGTACAGATCTCCATCAGAGCCTTGCAAGAGTGCGCCGAACGGGCTGTCACCGGTCGTTGTTCCGTCGAAGTTCACGAGGACCCCATATCCTGATCCGTCCGGATTCACCCTGAACACCGTGCCATAGCCGGTAGCAAAGGTCGTGTCGTACCCGAAGGCTCCACCTTCAGTCGTCGTGCCGTAGAGCCCGCCGTCCATCCCTTGAATCACTCCGGTGGGTGCGGCTCCCGTGGGTCGATCGAAGTCCAGGAGGACTGTGAAGCCCGTCCCGTCAGAGTTCAGCTTGAAGAGCGTGCCGCAACCGTGTGCCCCGCCGCTTCCCGCCGTGCCGTAGAGCGCGCCGTCCGCGCCCTGAATCAGCGCAGAGCCGAGGTAGCCGCCGCTCGTCGAGCCGTCAAAGTTCCTCAGAACTGCGAAGGACGTTTCGTCCATGCATGCCATGCGTGCTGCAATCGTTCGCGTGGTGGCCGCCGAAGCCGAACCCCAGCCGCAGAGCGATAGCGCAATCAGTAGGAGACAAGGGACGAGGCGCAGCTGGCGACGAGCCCTAGAGATCCTCTCCTGGTGTGAACGCTGCGGCCTCAAAGAAAGGTGGGAAGAAGTCTGACTCGAATGCATGGTTGCCTTAGGGGTTGTGGCTGGCGTCAATGCCTGGTTGCAGCGTGGGGCGCGGTTGAAGCGATGGTGAGTCGATCCCCGCGCAAGACAAGTCATTGCCTGGCGCGTTTTCATTTCGAGAATCTGCAACGATGAGGCAGTTTCGAGGGGCGCTTCGATCCTGCGTTCGCGCCTTCGGCCCAAACCCCGAGGTACGCCGGTGGGCTCAGCGTCGGCGAGCTTTCAAATCCATCCGCCGAGCAAGGGCGAATCGAAGCCGCGTTCCGCACGCCGAAATCGCGCTGGCCCCGCGAGGACTCTCGCACGGGTCACTCAGGCGCAACGAGCACTCAGTGCCTCACTTGTCGCCAGACTCGAGCTTGGCGCGGTATTCAGCCGCCTTGGCGGCGTAGCTCTGGCCGGGATCGGCCTTTTCCCAGGCTTCGTAGAGCTTCACGAGTTCTTCGCGCGTCAACTTAAGAATCTTCTCGACACCTGCCCCAACGCGCAAGCAGCGATCCTCGCAATCGACGAGCAATTTCTCGGCTTCAGGAAATCGATTCTGAGCGAGGAGTAGCGCGCCAAGATGCCGCTCCGACTTGATCGTCTCGACATGGTCGTCACCGAGGGTGCGAATGAGTCTTTCCCGTGCGTCGAGCCAGAGCGGCTCTGCCTCACTTAGCTTGCCCAAATCCTCCAGTACTCCGGCGAGATTCTCCTCCGTGACGATTGTGTGCAGGTGATCTGCTCCGCGAATCCGCTGACCTCGCTCGAACGAATCGCGAGCTAGGGGCTCCGCCTCGCCCAGTCTGCCTAGTTGCCTTAGTACCGACGCGAGGTTGTGTTCCGCTGTGATCGTCTCGACGTGGTCATCACCGAAAACTTGACGATCCAACGCAAAAACTTTGCGAAGGAGCAACCCAGCCTCGGAATGATTGCCTTGATACCCGAGTATCACGGCAAGATCGTTCGCCGCTCTAATCGTGTTTAGATCTTCTTCTCCAAGAATGCGCCGCCGTCGTTCCAGCACATCTCGCATCAAAAGTTCTGCCTCAGCAAGCAAGCCTGCCTCGGCCAGAAAGCCTTGTTTTTGAAGCAGTAGCGCAAGGTTGTAGGCCGCCGTGATCGTGTCCGTGTGGTCAGCGCCACGGATTCGTCGAAGTCGCGAAACCGAATCCCGAAAAAAGGCCTCAGCTTCGGTCAATTCGTTCTTCTTCTCGAGCAGTACCCCGAGAGCGTTGCCGATGGCGATTGTGTCCAGGTGGTCGTCGCCGAGGATCCGGTGGCTGCGCTCCAACGCATCTCGCAGGAGCGGTTCTGCCTTGTTGGCCTTGCCACGATCCATGAGCAACGCCGCGAGTTCGAATTCAGATGCGATCGTAGCTGGGAGGTCGTCGCCGTACATCCGACGACGTCGTTCGAAAACGTCACGCAGTAGCGGCTCCGCTTTGCTCAGTTTCCTCTGGGCCTTGAGCACGGTAGCCATTTCCCCCTCCAGATCGATCGTCTTCGTGTTGTCCTCGCCCAGGACTCGACGGGACCGCTCCAGCGTGTCCCGCGTGAGCGGCTCAGCCTCGCTCAGGTTGCCCTGAACTCGCAGCAGTGAGCTGAGGTTGAACGCCGCAACGAATGTGTCCGGGTTGTCGTCACCCAGAAGCCGTCGACTCCGCTCCAGCGAGTCTCGGTAGAGCGGTTCCGCCTCGTCCAGTTTGCCCTGAGACTCCAGAAGTGAGGCAAGGTAGGCCGCCGAAACACTCGGCATTGGGTCATCGTCGCCAAAGGCCCGACGACTTCGCTCCAAGGCGTCTCTGAAGAGCATCTCCGCCCCGCTCAGATCGCCTCTGACTTGAAGCAACCGGCCGAGGAGATGCTCCGCCCCAATCGTATCGTTGTGGTCGTCACCCAGTATCCTCTGGCAACGCAGCAGCGCGTCGCGAGCAAGCGTTTCCGCCTCGTCCTGCTTGCCCTGCGTCAGCAATAGTTGGGCGAGGTTGTGTTGTGTCGCAAGAGTACTGGGGTGATCGTCGCCTCGAATCCTACGAGACCGTTCGAGCGCGTCGCGAGTGAGCGACTCAGCCTCTCCCAATTTGTCCTGGTCTTGGAGCAGAGAGGCGAGGCCATTTTGTGCGTCGAGCGTCTTGCTGTGATCATTCCCCAGCGTCCTTCGGCATCGCTCGAATGCGACTCGGAAGAGGAGTTCTGCCTCGTCCAGCTTGCCTTTGCGCTGAAGTAGTGCGGCGAGGTTGATTTCCCGCGTGATCAGCTCGGGGTTCTCTTCACCCAAGATCCGGCGACTGCGCTCCACGACATCGCGTTGAAGCGTCTCCGCCTCATCCAGCCGGCCGCGCTCTTTGAGCAGCACGGCAAGATTGCCTTCCGCCGTTAGGAAAATTTCGTGTTCTTCGCCCAAGCTTCTCCGGGCTCTGTCCAGTGCTTCGCGCAAGCGCGGCTCTGCTTCGCTCCGCTTGCCTTGGTAGTTCAAAACGGCGGCCACGCTGGCTTCAGCTGCGATCGTCACATCTACGTCCTCACCCAATTGCCGACTGAGAACCTGCCATGTCTCTTGCACCAGGCGAAAAGCAAAATCGTACCGACCCAGGTTCAACAGTGTCATTCCTGCCGCGCCTCTTAGTTGTGCCTGCACCAACGGCTGCTTCACGAAATCCTTGTCAATCGCCTCGAGCGCCGGCTGCAGCACATTCCTCTCCAGACTCGACACCGCCGCATTGGTGAAATTCGTGCCCGCGAGCAAGGTCTCGATCTGCGCCATTCTCTCAGCGATCTCCGGCTCGCTTCGTTTCGAACGCTCCATCGAAGCGCGTGCTTCCTTCAGCACGTCCTCTCGCAATCGCAAGCCCATCAGTTCGACGTCGGTCCGCTGCAGCATCGACGCCTGAAAATCGGAGACCTGCTTCAGTTCATTCGCCTTGGTCTCGCTCTCGGCCCGCGCCACATCCGCTTCTTCGCGCCTCGTGTCCGCGAGCTTGCGCTGCTCCGCTTCCGATGCCGCCAGAGCGTTCGCGCGCTCTGCTTCTTGCCTGGCCTGATCGGCGTTCGTTTTCGCCAGGGTCTCGTTCGCTTGCGCGACCGCCAGATTTTTCTCCGCGCGCACGTACTGAGTCGTGCTCACGATCGATCCCACGACCAGGATCACGATCGCCGCCGCCAGCGAAGCTGCCAGAGGCTTGTTGCGCTGCACCCACTTGCGCGTCTCTGCCCAAGCTCCGACTTCGTACGCGCGGACGACACGATTTTCCAGGTACGCGCGCAGGTCCTCGCCCAAGGCCTGCATGTCCGCGTAGCGCTGCGCAGGTTCGCGAGCCATGGCCTTTTCGCAGATCGCGGCCAGTTCCGGCGGCGTCTGCGGGGCGACTTCGTGCAACGGCTTCGGCGGACCTTCGAGCAACCGCATCAAGATCGAGTGCTGCGAGGCGCGCGCTCCCGTCGGCACGAACGGCATCTCGCCCGTCAACAAGTGATAGAGCATGGCGCCGAGCGAATAGACATCCGAGCGCGGCCCGACTTGCTCGAGCCGACCGCGCGCCTGCTCCGGCGGCATGTACACCGGTGTCCCGACGACGTCGCCGTCCATCGTGATCAGCGGCGAATCCGGCGACTCCTCGCGCGTTCCGCGCGGATCTGTGTGCACACTCTGCGTCGATACGGGCTGTTGCTTGATGCGCAGATCGTGCTTGTCCTCGCGCCCGAACACGCGCGCAAGCCCCCAGTCCATCACATACACCTCGCCGAATTTGCCGACCATCACGTTGGCCGGCTTGAGGTCGCGGTGGATCACGCCCTTGTCGTGCGCGTAGCTCATCGCCTCGCAGATCTTCAGCAGCACGCCGAGCGCGCGCGTCTGGTTCCAACCGTCCTTGCCGGCATGCACGTATTCGTAGATCGTGCGCAGATCGACGCCCTTGACCAGCCGCATCGTGAAGTACACGCGGCCGTCGGATGCGAGTCCGAGTTCGTGCACGGGCAGGATGCCGGGGTGATCGAGCTGGCCAGTGACCTGCGCCTCTTCGAGAAAGCGACCCAGCGTCTTCACGTCGACGGCCGGAGCCTCGCGACTCGACATGTGGTTCCTGTCGAGCACAACCTTCATCGCCAGCGTGCGGCGCAAGTCGTCGTCGTAGACCTTGAAGACGACGCCCATACCGCCGCGCGCGACTTCGCCGACCATCCGATAGCGCGTTCCGTGCGGACCCTGCGCGCGCAGGCGATCCATGAGTTCGCTCGGCAAAACCGCCGAGTCTTCGTCCGCGCCGAGCGACACGGCGGGATCGAGGTCGATGCCGAAGCGATGTTTCAGGCGCTCGGAGAGCGAAGGTCCAGCCTCGCCGCGGGGCTGGACGGGCAACTCGACTCGGGTTCGCAAGCCGGGCGGCACCGACGCTGGATCGAAGGCTTCGAGCAGCAGACGATCCAATTCCTGGTCGGCAGGGTCGCTTGGATCCGACGGTTCATCGGCAGGTTTCACGGTCATGGCAAGGTTCTCCGCTCGGGGCGAACGTTAGCCCCGGTCACTCAGTCAGCCCTCGCGCGCGTTTCGTGTCAAAAATCCGGCGGGGCTTCGACTTTGAACGGAGCATTCGGGAGCGCCGCCGCCCTCTGCCACCCTGGCTTCGTCAGGGCCTGCCGCCAGGCAGAAGCTCGTCGAGGCTCTTTCGCAGCCCAGGCAGGTGTTCCTTGGCGATGCGCCAGACGAGTTCAGGATCCACGGCTGCATAGCCATGAATGAGCACATTTCGGAATGCCACGGCGCGCCGCAGGTCGGGGATGCGAAGTGCGAGCTGTGGATCCTGTTTCGCGAGTTTCGCCAACGCCTCGCCGACGATTTCGAACTGGCGTTCTACGCCCGATCGCAGCAGCCGGTCTGCGAGAAACTCGTCCCGGCTCCTGCCTTCGATGAAGCTGCTGACGGCGTCCAGCGCGTCACGGGCGTCCCACAAGAGTTTGCGAGGTTCATGCGGCATAAAGCGTTTGTCGGCTGCCGTCGATGCTCTCTCGCAAGTAGGGATTGCGGATAGGCGCGGACGTGAGCAGATCGACAGGACGGCCGAACAAAGCCTCGAGATCTTCCTTCAGGCCGAAATAGGAGTCGAGGAGCTTTTCCTGAGCAGCCACGTCGAAGTCCACGATCAGATCGACATCGCTTCGCGTGGGATCGAACTCACTGGTCGTCGCGGATCCAAACACCTCGAGCCGCCGGACGTGGCGACGCTTGCAGATTTCGATCACGCGGTCTTTCTTGGCCGTGATGAAGGGATTCATGGGTTCCCATCTAAGCACACCTGCTCGGGCAGGCAAGCGTTCCGAGGATTCAGGCCGGCTGACCACGCGGAATCGGCTACGCCAGCAGCCCCCGCATCAGCCCCAACTCCTGCTCGACCTCAGCGTCTGACGCCGGATGGTGGAACTTCAGCACAGCTACCAGCGCCGCGCGGAACTCCTTGCGGGCGAGCAGGTACTCGCGGTGCACGAGTGCAGGATCCTCCTTCCATTCCGTCGCAATGTCGCGGATCGGCATTCCTTTCTCGAAGCGCAGGCGCAGGAGTTCGACTCTTCGCTCCGCACGCTCGCCGTGGGACTGACTCTCCGTGCGCTGCAAGTTGAGCGCTTCCTTCAATAGCGCCCTGGCCCACGCGCGATCGAAGATCTGCGAGAGCGTTTCTTCGGAACGCTCGATCGCGTCGAGATCGACCGCGGATCCGGCCGGCAGTTCACGCTTGCGTTCGGCACGCGCCTCGAAGCGCAGCGCGACATTTTGGGTGACCCCGTAGAGAAAGGCGCTAAAGGTCCGCGGCCGTTCTTCGGTCACGCGTTCGAGCACTCCACCTGCGCGAAAGCACTCCAGGAAAACCTCCTGTACGGCGTCGTCAGCCTCGCCGCACAGCGCAGACCTGCGCCAGCGCGCTTCGATGTAGGCGCGCACGATCGGCGCGTAGCGCCGGCTGAAATCATCCTGGTCCCGCCGCTCTCCGCGCGCGGCACCGTTGATGACCGTCCAGCAGGTTGAGTCGGGTGAAGTCATGGCAGGCAGGCGGCACGGCACGCAAAGGTTCAGCGACGGTAGCAGCGCCCTCGCAGTTCAGGGAGCCGGATCGTGATCCGAGCACCCTTTGGCCGCGGTCGGACTCGCCCCGGGCGAGAAATCTCTCTGCTTTGCCTGACCCATTCCACCGTGTAGTTCGCGGGTGCCCGTCGGAGCTGGCTGCAGGCTGAGGCGTTAAGCCGCGACCCTAACCAACTTGAGGGCATATACTTGTGTCGCAGTGTGCAATTTGACGATCGGAACGTCAATTTGCATACGAGGCCACCCCTGCGCGGAAGTAGACCGTTTTGCCGAGTACCGAGCCAGCCTCGACTCCGCCGCTTTCGCTCCGTCGCTACGGAATCACGAGCTTCGCCCAGTTGGAAGCCTGCGCGCCGCCGCCGCTGCCGACGATCGCGCGGAAGTAGAACGTCTTGCCGGACCATTGTGCGCCGCTCGGGATCGGAACGCTCAGTTCCGCAAGACGCGACGCGGGCACGACTCCGGTGATCAGTTGCCCATTCCAGCCCAGCGAGCTGAACGAGGGTCCGGTCGCGGGCGGAATCTGCGAACCGACGACGACTTGGATCGGCGCGCCCGCCGGACCCGTGACGTTGAAGCGTACGTTCCCGCCTTGAGCGACAGCACCATATATATTGAGCCGCGGAACGCTGTCGTAGATCTCGACTTTCAAATCGTCGATCGCGGCCTCGACCAGCGAGCCCGCGCCCGTGTCGCTGGCGACAAAGCGCAAGCGCATGCGATCGGAGTGCGGCAGATAGTCGCTGACCCGGAATGTGGCATTGGTCCAAGCGTTCGCCGTCGCCGTGACGTTCTCGAGCGGCGTCCAATTCGCGCCAGCGTTGTTCGAAATCGAAACGGCGAAAGTGTCGTCGAGGGCCGTGAAGTCCGCCCACCAGCGCTGATAGGAAATCGTCGCGACTGCGACACCCGAAAGGTCGAAGATGGGCGAAAGGAGCGTCGTCGCTCCGCCGTCGACATCGTCGTTGCCCGCAGCTCCGCCGCCGTTGCCGGTGACGAAGGCGTTGACACCTGGCGCAGGCGTCGCGTCGTCCTCGGGATTGCACTGTTGAGCTCCGTTGAGCGTTCCAACCGGATCGCCGCGCACCCACAGCCCCGTCGTCGCCGTGTCGCCGGCAACGCCCTTGGTCCAGCCTAGATCCGTCTCCGCCGTGTCGCGCAAGAACGGGATCGGTTCGCCGAGTTGCAGACTCGAATCGACCGTCTGCGTGTAGCCCTCGGCCGTGAGCGTTACGCTGACGTTGAGCAGCGACCCGCCCTGTGCGCCAGGCAGGATCAAAAGCCGCAGCGGGTTGGCCGCGTGATCGAGTTGCGCGAATGAACCGAGCGAGCCGAGCGCCACCGAGCCATTCACGATCTGCACGTCGGGACTCGAAGTCACGATACCGACGTTGACCGAACCGTTGGTCGCCATTCTGCCGGAGTTGCGCGCGACCACGCGCCACTCGACGCTCTCGCCGGGCTCGAAGAAGCCGTCGCCGTCGCCGATTTCAGTGCGTGCGATGGACAACGGACGAACATACGCTCCGCCGGCGAGCGCCGTGCGCTGGAAGCCGAGCAGATTCTCCTGGGCCAGCGGGATGATGCGATTGGTCGGCGGCCAGAATCCATCGGTGCTCGAGCCGATCTCCGCCGAAAACGACATCGTGTTGCGGACGTTCTGCTCCCAATCGAGCGTGACGCCGTTGCACGTATAGAGAATGAACGCGGGTGGGCCGACCTGATAGTGATTGACCTCGGTGGCTAGCGTGGCGACTTCAGCGTATTGCGCGTTGTTCGGCGGATAGAGCTGCGTGTAGCCGTACGCATACAGCCACAGATTCGAATAGGTGTGCGCCGTCATCGACGTGCTGAAGTTGCGCTGATTGCAGAACGCGACCATTGCGGCGATCTCGGGCTCGCTGGCTGGAGCGGTGCCTCGATAGACATCGGAAGAAGCCGTCGGGCTCGAACCGGTGTCGTCGAAGCCCCACTTCTCTGGCCAGTTGCGATTGGGATCGACGCCGAAGGAGCCGCCCGCGTTCACGCGCCGATTCTTGCGCCACATTCCGCCGCCCGCCGGGTTCGTCGACTGATTGTACGAGTAACCGTCTGGATTGACGCAAGGCACGAGGTAGATCTCGCGCTCGTTCACGAGGTAGGTCGCCAGCGGATCGGTGCCGTATCGCTCGCACAGCCACAGCGCCATCCACAGCGTCATCTGCATGCTCTCGGGCTCGCGCGCGTGATGCATCGCGTCGAAGCGCACTTCGGCTTCGCTCTCGTCGACCAGCGGATTGTCCGAGATCTTGAGCATCCAAAGCTGCCGGCCTTCGCCCGTCGTGCCGATGCTGACCTTGGGTGCGACGATCGCGGGGTACTGCGTCGCGATCTGGTCCATCACGCTCTCGAGTTGCGTGAACGTGTAGTAGCCGCCCATCGCGCCGGACGCGAAGGGCGGATTGAGCCAGGTGCCGAAGGGACCCGAGGCGTCGGGGCCGGCGCCAAGTCGCGAGGCGTAGAACGATTCGAGATCGGCGATGATGACGCGATAGGGCACGCCGAGGCGCCGCAGAGTCGCGCGCTCGTCTTGCGATGCCGCGAACTCGACTCCGCCGTCGCTCAGCCTGGTCGCGTGATCGACGCCAAGCTCGCCGATCAACGTCGGCCGCGCGCGCAACGCCGCGGCTTCGAGGCTGACGAGCTGGTGCGGAGCTTCGCGCACACTGAGAGCTTGCGGAACGAAGGCGAGGAGCAAGGCGAGGTGGGGGAGAAACATGGGCATCGTCCGTGGGCGGCCAGGGGGGACAGGGACCGCCTGATCCTATTCCTCTCCAGCCGCAGCGGGTGATGAAGAGGGAAAGTTCCGTACGGAGTCAGGCTCCACTCCGAACTATTTGGCTGCCTCAGGTCTGGCGTCCGATTTCCGTTCGCATTTCGCGGCCATCGAATGGCTCGAGCTTCCCTTATTTGAGTTACGACAGGCACTAATGCCCACCCTGCGATTCGTCCACCACCCAGCGTTCCCCGCGCCCCCTCGCGCTAGCATTTACCCCGTGCCCCCGACCCTCGCGCCCGCAACCCGACGATCGCGATTGCTCGCTCCGCGAAGCTGCATCGCCGTCGACTGGTCGGGTTCGATGTCGACCGTGCGCTCGCGGATGTGGCTTGCGGAATCGCGCGAGCGAAAACTCGTGCGCCTCGAATGCGGCTTCACGCGCGAGGAGCTCGTCCGCGAACTGATCGAGCGAGCGCACCGCGATCCGAGCCTCGTGGTCGGTCTCGATTTTTCCTTCTCGTTCCCGAGCTGGTTTCTCGACACCCACGGCGTGGCGAACGGGCGCGAAGTCTGGGGGCTTGTCGCAGAAAAAGGCGAGCGCTGGCTCACCACTTGCCCACAACCTTTCTGGGGCAAGCCCTTCATTCCGCGGCCAATATCGCCTGAAAGCCGTAGCCCCTGGCGCGCAACGGAGAGCGAGCGGCCTGCGGTCGCGGGCATCGCTCCCAAATCAATCTTCCAGATCGGCGGCGCGGGCACGGTCGGCACCGGTTCACTGCGCGGCATGCCGTTCCTCGCGCAACTGCAGGACGCGGGCTTCGCGATCTGGCCCTTCGATCGCGCGCGGTTGCCTATAGTGGTCGAGATCTACCCGCGCTATCTGACCGGCGCCGTCGACAAGTCGAGCGCCATCGCGCGCTCCATGTACCTGCAGGCGCGCCACGCGCAGGAGTCGCGCGCGATTCTTGACCGCGCTTCGTCGTCCGAGGACGCTTTCGACGCCGCGGTGTCCGCGGCCAGCATGCAGCGCTTCGCGCGCGACTTTGCGCGTCTCGCGCGCACGCCGCGCAGCGCTCGCGACAGGCGCGAGGGCCGCATCTGGGTTCCACTGCGCGATCCCGTGTTCGAGCGCTGGCTCTGACACGCGGCGCCGACGCTTCGCGGCGCTCAGAAAATGAAGGGCACGAGACGTTTGACGCGTCTGGAGTACTCGCCGTACTCGCGATAGCGCTCGCGCAAAAAACGCTCTTCCAAGAAAATGCGCGCGAGCATTCCGCCCGCCACGACGATTCCAAGGAGCGCGTTTTCGATCGAGAAGTGCACGACGACACCGGTCCACGCGAACCAAATCACCGCCGCGTAGATCGGATTGCGCACGATCGCGTAGGGACCCTTCGTGACCAATTCGCCCTCGGTCGTGCTCGCGGCCGCATGGAAGCTGCGCATGCCGAAGGTCAAGCGCGCCCAGATCATGAACAGCGCCGCCGCGACCTGCAGGCTGATCGATATCGGGCCTTCACCGAACAGGCTGTGTGTCCACAAGAGGCGCAACAACGCCAACACGGCGACTGCCGTGGAAAGTACCGAAAGGCGAGCGGCGTTCATGGGAAGGCAGCGTACCCGAGAACAGGATCTCACACTGGAGGAAACACTCCGTGTATTGCTTCCGACGCTGCGGCGTGGGAGCGGTTGCCGATCTGCATCCACCAAGTCCGCTGCAAGCGTAGGATGCGCACGCCATGTCCCGTTGCGTTCTCACAGCGCTCGCGCTCGTCATCGCGATCGCAACGCTGATCGCATTCGTGTTTCTGCGTGCCGAGCGCGTGCGGTTGGCAGAAATGCAATCAAGCGTTGCGCGAGCCGAAGCCATGGACGCGCAGGCGCTGGAACGGATGAGGTCGGAAGTGGTGCGGCTCCCTTCGGCCGCCGTCGATTCGCGCAGCGAGCCGGAGGCACAGCCCGCGCCGCTCGCGAACAGGAGCCTCGAGTTGCTCGTGATCTCCAGCGACGGCATGCCGGTAGCCGCGGCGCGCGTCGCGATTTTCAGCGCTGAGACGCTGCTCGCGAGCGGCGTGACCGACGAACGGGGTCTTGCGGTCTTCGCGGCCGCCGAAGGCAGCGCACAAGTCGCCGTGTTTGCACCGGGCTGGGCTGTCGCATGCGCGGCGATCGGGCTCGAAGCAGGCCGACACAACGTGACGCTCGCGGACGGCGCGATCCTCGGAGGTTGGGTGCTCGTCGATGGCGCGCTGCCGACAGAACCGATCGAAATCCAATTCGAGACCACGAAGCCGTCCAAGGGCATGGCTTCGATTCCCAAGAGCGTTCTTGAATGGTTGCGACCCGCGTTGATGGCGCACCACAGCCAATTCGCGATCAGCGACGCGCAGGGTGCCTTCGCGATCCGCGGCCTGGCGGCCGATGCGGCGGGAGAGATTTCCTGGGCCGGCGCCTTTGTCCTCGAGAAAGCCACGGAAGGTGAGTCGGACTGGGAGACCACCACGCTCAAAGTTCCTGCCTTGCGCCCCGATCTCGAATTGCGCCTCAGCCTGGGTGTCGAACTCAGGCTGCGCGTCGTCGATGCAGCGGGCCTGGCGGTTCCCTTTGCGACCGTGAACATCGAAAGCGTTCGAGCGAGTGCGCGCGGCTATTCGCATTCCATGTTTCGCGACACGGCCGACGAAGCGGGTCGCTATCGCAGGCCGCTCGGACGCACGCCGCCGACAGAACTGGATCTGCGGATCGCTCGACGCGATGGCAGTGGAGAGACCAAGCACCACCTCGCTCCGTCGCCAGGCACACGCGGCGCGTGGGATGTCGGCGATCTGGCGCTGGCAGCGACGCGCGCAGTCACCATGCACATCCAGGACGGTGACGGCGCACCGATCAAGGGCGCGTTGACGACGCCGTTGCCATCGGCCGCAACTTCGAAAGCACGCAGCGATGTCAACGGAGACGTCCCACTCGAGCTGGGACCGGACGACGACAAGTGCATGGCACAGGCGCTCGGATACGAAAGCGCAATCGTTGCGGTGCCCCTCGACGCGACGAAAGTCACAGCGACGTTGACCCGTGCGTGTTTGCTCGAATTCTCGTTGCCCCCGGGCGACGAGATCGATCTGCGTCCCTTGCACCTCACGGTCTTTGGTGATCCGCCGATTTTCATCGACGACGGACGCGCTTCGAAGCTGCTGCAAGCGGGCGGCTCGACATCGCGGGACATGCAGGATCAAGGTACGGCCAGCTATGGGACCAGTGCAGTGAACAGTCGCTGGAGCGTCGCGGGATTGAAGCCGGGAATCGCTCTGCGCGCAGAACTTGCGGCAGGCAACGGACCATTGTTGTCGCAGGTTGACGTCGCGCCGCTCGCCCAGGGCGAGCATCGCAGCATCGAACTGGTCATGAATCGCCGGCCGAAGTCGTTGCGTGTGCATGTGCTCGATCCAGAACAGCGGCCCCTGCCGGCGGCTCAAGTGCGACTCAGCGATGCACTTCGAGGGTCGACGACCGCCTGGCGCGCGGATCCGAGCGGAACCTGCGTGCTTGAGTCTCTGTACGCGGATCAACTCACGCTGACGATCATCGCGGATGACCTCCCACCGAAGATCCTCTACGGGATTTCGATTCCTCCCGATGAAATCACGGTTGTTCTCGAAAGGCCACGCAGCCTCGAGATCGAGTTGGTGACAGCGGATGGTTCACTCGTCGTCGGTGATTCACCCCTGAGCGGCAATCCGCAGGTTCGCGCCGGGGTCAACGCGGAATCCATGCAAGCAGGCAAGCCGACCGCGAAGGGGCGCTGGACAGTGAGCGGACTTCCCGCCGGCGAAATCGTGATCGAAGTCGCGACCGTCTATCGCCCGCTGCAAAGCCAGCTCCACGATACATCGGAGCCATTTGTTCGCATCATCGTCGGTCAGCTCGGCAGTGTGCATGCCATCGCCGTCGTTCCCAAGGATCCTCCCGCTGGTGAATGGTCGATCGCCATCAGCCCTGAATCGAATGCTGGGCCAGAGTCAAGAGCGCGCGTTTCGTTCAAGACGAATGGTTCTAACGACGCCTGGTTCAACGGTCTCGCTCTCGGATCCCATACGGTCTGGCTCGAGACTCGCACGCAGGAATTGCCAGGGGAGTGGACTCGGGTCGGCGCGGCCATGAGGGTCACGATCGACGGCGAACACCCGGCGGCAACCATCGAGCTGCATCCCTGAATAGGCAGCGCTCGACGCGTTGTCGAGTCGTGGTCAACTCGCGATCAGCGGCCTCGCGCGCTGTCGCATCATCCAGATGCCGACGCACAGACTCCAGATCGCCTGCGCCAGGATCACCAGTCCCATGCCGTGCACGTCCAAGCGCAAGTGACTGCTCAGCAAGCCCATGATCGGCAGCGCTCCGCACAGGCAGCCGAGCACGCCGATGATCCGCGCGGCCGTGCCGCGAGCCAACAACTCGATCGACCAGGCGAGAATCCCGACCGACAGCGCGATCGTCCCCGCCTGGGCGAGCGTCTGATTCATCGCGTGGTATGACACGAAAATCGGCTTGAGCGTCTCGAGAACCGCATCGGGCTGGCCCGCATAATCCGATGCAAGCGCAGTGACGATGAATCCATTGATCAGTGCCGCGCCGATCATGCAGCCGACGCCGATACCGTAGAACACGGCGCCGGCACGGACGCCGAGTTTCTGCCAGCCGAGCAAGTCCGCGAAACCGAGATAGCCGACGAAAATCGCGGTCAGCACCACCAGCAGCCCGCCGTGAACGAAACCGTTGAGCGCTGCCTTCGCCTGCATCTGCGCGATCGCCTCGGCGACCGTGTGGGTCTGGATCGACGGATGACGCATCATCAAGAGCACGGACAATACAGCGCCAATACAGATGAGCGCTCCTCTGGAGCGCGCGGAGACGGGCAAGGCGGTCGGCTCGTGGGTCATGAATTTTCTCGTATGATCTGCGGGTCGGGCGACGGTGCATGCGAAGCGTGACATTCCCTGCCGGCGAAATGCGCCGATATTCGCAGCGCCAATCCATTCCCGGACGAAGGAGTCGAAGTGTCCGGCAAGAAACAAACGATTGCAGCTAGGAGCGACGAAGATCAGCGCTCGCACAGGACGCGCCAGGCGCTGCTCGATTCGTTGATCGACCTCGTGCGCGGGCGGCGCTACGACGAAGTGGCGGTCAGCGACATCGTCGACGGCGCCAAGGTCGGCCGCTCGACCTTTTACGATCACTACCGCGGAAAGGACGACATGATCGTCGAGACCATGGGCGGGATGCTCGACGTGATGGCCAACGTCGCGAGCGGGGAGCAGGACGTGCTGCCGCTCGAACTCGTGTTGCAGCATTTCAATGAGAACAAGACCTTCGCGCGACATCTGTTCACGTCGGCCGCGGGACGCGCCGTGATGCTGCGCATCTCTCGCCAACTCTCCGAGCGGATCGAGGAGCGCTTGAAGTCGCGCGTGGTGTCGCGGCCAGTAAACTCGCCACTGCCTTTGTCGATGATCGCTGTGCAGGTGGCCGAGTCGCAGTTCGCGCTGGTCAAGAGCTGGTTGGCCGACGACACGGCGTGCACGAGCGCCGAGCTCGCGCGCGCCATGCAGCGATCCGCGAGCGGTTCCATCGCGGCGCTGCTCGGGGATTGATCACTGGGGCTGATCGAAGACATCAGCAAGGTTTCATCGACCGAAAAGGTTGGAGCGAGCAAGCTGAAAGTCCGACAACAACTTCGGAAATGCTTCCTATGACTCACTCACTGCGAACCCATGGATTCGGATTGCTGACGGCCGTCTTGCTGCTGGCCTGCGGACGAGCGCAGGGTCAGGCTCGCGTCGATCTGACCGATCTGCGCGCGCTCGTCTTCGAGATGCGCGTCGATGATTTCGACGCGCGTCAGCAAGCGGGCGACGCGCTGCGAAAGCTCGGTCCGTCCGCCGTGCCGGAGTTGACGCGCTGGCTGCACGCCGAGGATTCGACGTTGACCAAGTTGCTCGCCGGTGTGGCCGAGGAATTCACTGTGCCGGCTTACGATTGGCACGGCTACGCGGCGAGTGCCTTGGGCGAAATCGGAACGCCGGCTGCGAGCGCGATCGCAGACTTGGAAGTCGCAAGTCGCGAAGTGCTCACACAAGTATCGCCTGAGCATCGCGACTTCGTGACGACGCGCGCGCGTGCGGCGCTGATCAAGATTCGCGGCGAAAAACTGGATCCACTCGAAGCGGCTCTTGCGGCGCTGCAATCGCCAAGTTGGCGTTCCGAACTCGCGATGGCCGCGGAGCTCGGCACGTTCGGCCGTCCGCTCGTGAATGTGCTCGCGCGCCTCGCGAGCGATCCGGCAAGCACGCAGCGCTACCTAGTCGTGAAAACGCTCGCGCGCATCGACGGCGCTGGGCAGGCATCGCGACAGGCGCTCGTCGAAAGGCTCGCCGACAGCGACAACACCGTGCGCTGGTTCGCATTGCGCGCCCTTCGCCCTGCGCAAAGTCCTTCCGCACAATTGCGCGAAGCCGTCGCAGCGCTGCTTCAGGATCCCGTGCGCAGCGTCCGCGAACAGGCGATCGAAACACTCGCGATCCTGACTCCGCCGGAGCAGGCCCAAGCGTGCGCCGCGCTGATCGAACCCTTGTTGCGCGACCCGGCGGAAGAAGTCCGCGCTCGCGCCAAGCTGCAGCTCGACGCCCTGGCGAAGCGCGATCGCTCGCGCTGACCTGACTTGGGGCGAAACCAACGGTACGGAGCCAGCCTCGACTCCGCCGCTTTCGACG
>JAYUUV010000367.1:0-34876 GCA_043754695.1 Planctomycetota bacterium | reverse complement strand
AACATCGGTCCGGAAAAATACGCCACGACCGACGACGATGGCAAATACGACGAGCGCGAACTCGGTCCCGGCACCTGGTCCTTGGCGACCTGGCCCGACAAGGCGGAACTCGAACTGCTCGGCAAGGCCGACGAAGACACGATCGAGGGCTTCACCTACATGACGCAGCGCACGGTCGATCTCGAAGTCGGCAAGGAAATCGAAGTGATCCTCGGCAAGCCGCCGGCGGCCGGCGTGCACGCGACTGGTCGCATGCTGCTGAAGGGAGTCCCGATCGACGGCTACATGACCTGGCTGCCCATGGGCCCGGACTCGATGGATCGCCAAAAAGTCGCGACCGCGAGCGAGAGCAAGGGTTACGACACCTTGCTCGACACACCCGGCCGCTACCTCGTGATCTGCATCCACGGCGAACCGCGCATCGAGTTCATGGTCGACGTTCCTGCCGGGCCGGAGTTCTTGCGCGATTTCGAATTCCCGACGCAAACTCTGCACGGAAGCGTCAAGCGTGCGGACGGCGCGCCCGTCGCCGGAGCACGCATCGATCTCACGATTCGCGCCGGCTTGAGCCCGCGACATCCTGCCTCGAACATCACCTACAGTCACGCGAGCGACGCCAACGGAGTCTTCACTTTCGACTGCGTGCCTGCGGCGCGCTACGCGCTCGCGGTCCACGCGGGTGTCGTCGGCGAGAGCAAGGAACCGGTCGCAGCGAAGAGCCTGGGCGAAATCGAAGTGAAGTCAGGCGTCGATCCGGATCCGATCGAGGTCGTGCTCGCCGCGGGTGTGGTCATCCAAGGCAGGATTCGAAATCGCACGGGAGGAAATGCCTACACCGACGTGTTCGTGATCGACAGCGAGGGCGTGCCGCTCAATCCGCTGCACAGCGTGCAGAGCGAAAAGGACGGCTCGTTCAAACTTTTCGCGCTGGCGCCGGGTTCCTACGGCGTCATCGCCGCCAACGGCGATGCGTGGAGCGACCTCACTGCGTTGGTTGTTCCGGCACAGGGCGAACCGCCGACGCTAGAGCTCGAACTCAAGCCGGCCGCGAAGCTGACCATCGACATCACGGGCCAACCGCCGGCCTGGATCGACTTGCGCAGTGCCTCGGGTGTGTGCTTCTCCGCGCTCTTCGACAAGCACGTGTTCAATCGCACGCTGACCCGCGATCGGAGTGCGACGTCGTTCGTCTATCGCGTGCCGGCGGGAGAGTATCGTGCGGAGCTGGTCGGAGCGTCGGGCAGGATCGCGGAGCAGAAAGTCATGGCGCTTGCGGGCGAAACACTCGCGGTCGACCTGTCGCGCTCTCATTGAACCGGTGAGACGCTTTGAGGCTGGACCTCCCGCGCGGCCCTGCCGACGTCAAGACACGCGCTAACATGAGAGCATGCACGCCGAAGTGATCCAGCCGACTCCGAGCTTCGGCCGCTGGCTTCGCTGGATCCTGGTTCCCTGCGCGTTGGCCCTCGTGTTCCTGCTTGGCAGCTCGATCTCCATCGTCGTCTTGCCCTGGGGCACGGCGCGCAGTCGCGGCGAGATCCTCGGCGCCTTCGGGATGCAGGCTCTGCTCGTCCTCGTCGCGACTTTTACCGCGCCCTCCCATCGACTGTTGATTGCGATCGCGATCGCCGCCGCAGGAGCGAGCCTGGCGAATTTCATCCCTGTACTTTCCGAAAGCCCCTTGGGCGTGTGGCTCGGCGGATTCGCGGCCGTCTGCCTCGTCGCTGCATGGAGCTTTGCTCGCAAGAAACCCATCACGGCGTTCGCCTCCCTCGCCATGTGCGCCGCAGCGAGCTTGCTCTGCCTTAGGATCGCCGACGATCGACTCAGCAGTGCCGAGGCGACGCCCTCACCTATCCCGAGCTACCTCGCGGAGGCACTGGGTCCGCGCGCGTCCGAAATCTCGCCGATCTACATTTTCGACCGCGGCTTCATGATGAACAGCTGGCAAGCCTCGAGATTCGATGCCACGCCGGAAGTCGTCGAACTCATCGTCCGGGGAATGAAATTGACGCCCACAGAAAGTGTCCCCGCGACCTTCTGGCGATTGCCGCCGAAGAAATGGCCGCGCGAACCCTCGGCGAACGACGAGGCATATTGGCGCGAATCCGAACAGGACGAATCGTTGAGCGGCTCTGACCACGAGTGGTGCCTACTCGTCTACGACAAGGCGCTGGAGCGAGCCTACCTTTGGTACGAAGCGAGCCTCTGACGCTCGCTCAAGAGCCCTTACGCAACTCGTGGCGCTCTGCGTATCGCTCGAGGCTGTCGAGCAGTCCCGCTGAGCCCGCATAGAACTCCTTGTCGAGCGCATAGACTCGACTCAACAGTTCGCGAGATTCCGGCGTCTCGACGAGGACGTGATGAGGCGCCTTCAGCCGTTCTGCTTGCGCGATCGGCACGGAGTGCGCGCCGAACAGCAGGGCCTTGGCCTGCAGCAGGATTCGCAACGAATCGCTCGCCCCCAACTCCGTGAGGCCCTCGACTGCTTTCGCGCAGCAGTCCGCCGAAGAATTCGTGAAGTACTGCTCGAAACCGCCGTTGTAGACCTCGCCCTCGAGCAAACAGACCGCGTAGTATGTCTGCTCCTCGGGCGTAAGACTTTTGAATCCCTCCGCTGTTGCGAACGCGCGCTGGACGAGGGCGCGCCAATGCCTGGCCGACGCGCTCTCGTGGCGCTCACGATTCAAGATTGCCTGTCGCTTCCCTTCCTCGATGCTCTCGCGATAGCCGCCCTTGCACGGCATACACAGACCGCCTGTGCGCTCCGCCGTCGTCGTCAGAATCAGTTCACCGCAGTGGATGCAGGGCAGGCGATTGGTCGGCATGGCAAGCCTGCGGTCATCGTCACGATGAACAGTTCAAGCTTAGCCCCGAAGCCTCCAAGAGTGATTGTTGCGACAACAAGTCAGACGGCCGCATTCGCCTTCGCTCTTTCGTAGAGTGTCTCGGGCGCGATGTCGGCCCCATTGGGCCACGCGACGGTTCCGCCTTCGATGAAGCAGCGCCGGAAATACTTGGGGTCACGGAGTGGCTCGAAGATCGCGCCCTGAAGCCATGGGGCAAAATCTACAGCCGCCTCGAGTCCGTCGTTGAACGTCAGGTGGATCTCAAACGCCGTGAGACACTCCGCATGAATCACCGCAGGCAGAAATTTCATGTCGATTCTCCTAATTCAGGGGAGCGATCCGTTCGTGCGCAGCCCGCGAGCTGAACGCGCAGGCTACACCGCGAACTCTCTCGTGGTCATCGGGCTCATGTTCGCGCAGGAATTTGCGGTCATGATGGCAACGTACAGCTACCAGGAAAACATTGCGACCGATTGCGACTTTGTGGCGCTTCGCGGCGACGTAGCCGCGGTGCTCGCTCATGCGGGCCGGCGCCGCTTGCTGTCCTTGTGGACTTTCGTGCTGGCTACCGCCACGAGCCTGCGCAGCGCCTCGTTCACCGCTTTGGCGGTTGGAAACGCCTGCAGTAGATCGGCGTCGACCTTGACCAGAGCCGAGCCGGCGACGGCGCGGGGATAGTGCTTGCCACGCACAAGGTTCTTGGGATCGGCGAGCTTGTACTCCCGCCGAAGTTGATCCGGCCGCCTAGAACGAGCCTTCTTCGTAGTCATGCGTCTCCCCTCGCGACCTGATTCTACAGGCCCACGGACAAAGGCGCCCTAGCACTTAGGATCGGAGGCGCCCGCCGCCCCGCGTTCGAGAATCGACGTCGTCGACCTTCCAGCGAGCAGCGGCGCGAGGATCACACTTCCACCGTGGCTCTCGACCCACTCGCGGCCGACCACGCCCTTGTCCTTCCAGTCCTCGCCTTTCACGAGCACGCCTGGATTCACGCGCTCGATGATGTTCGCCGGCGTGTCTTCGCTGAACGGCGTGACCGCGTCGACCATCTCCAACGCGGCGAGCACTTCGAGCCGATCGCCTAGCGGATTGACCGGCCGCGTCGAACCTTTCATGCGTCGCACGCTGGCGTCGTCGTTGACCCCGACCACCAGCACATCGCCCTGCGAGCGCGCGAAACGCAGATACTGCACGTGACCGGCATGCAGCACGTCGAAACAACCATTGGTGAACACGACACGCAACTTTTCCTTGCGCCAGCGCGCGAGCACGGTCTCGAGATCTTCGCCCAACGCGATCTTCCGACTGCCCCAGGCGTGCCGGCCGAGCGCGCTCGAAAGTTCAGCACGCGTGACCGAAGCCGCGCCACGTTTGCCGACGACGATGCCCGCGGCGTGATTGGCGAGCAACACAGCGATGCCCAGCGGCCGCTTGTCGCCCAGCGCGATCGCTAGGTGACTGATCACCGTGTCGCCGGCGCCGGTCACATCGAACACTTGCCGCGCGACCGTCGGCACGTGGCCCGCGGCGCCGTCCTTGGTCATGTGGAACATGCCGTCGGCGCCGAGCGTGATCACCGCCGCGTCGAGCGACGCGCTGCGCATCAGGTCGCGCGCGGCAGCCGGCATGTCGTCGAGCGATTTGAGCTTGCGGCCGAGCGCCTCCTCGGCCTCCTTGCGGTTGGGCGTCACCAAAGTCGCGCCGGCATAGCGCGAATAATCGCTACCCTTGGGATCGACGAGCACGGGCACGCGCGCGCGGCGAGCGGCGGCGATCACCACTTCGATCACCTTCTTGGTCAGCACACCCTTGCCGTAGTCGGAGAGGATCACGGCCTGGGCTTTTTCGACGCGCGCGGGCAATTCACGCACGAAACGGGCCTCGTGTTCCGCTGAAATCGCGTGAGCCTTTTCCCAATCGACGCGCAGCATCTGCTGCACCCCGCTGATCATGCGCGTTTTCTCGGTCGTCGGCCGGTCGGCGTCGGCAATGCAACCCGACGCGTCGCAGCCGAGCTCTTCGAACATGCCGAGCATCTGCCGGCCGCGCGAGTCGTCGCCGATCACGCCGGCGATTTCCACGGGCGCTTCCATGGCGCGCAAGTTCGCGGCCACGTTGCCCGCGCCTCCCAAACGATCTTCGCTTTGGGTCGCGGAAAGCACCGGGATCGGTGCTTCGGGAGAGATACGCTCGACCGCGCCGGTCACGTAGCGATCCAGGATCAGATCGCCGACGACCAAAATGCGCGGCCGGCCCAGGCTCTCGACAATTTCTCGCAGTTGTTCGGGATGCATCTTGGACGTGGGTTGAGCTCAGACGCTGTGCAGGCCGCGCAGGTAACCGCCGCTCGTGTTCAAGACCTCGACGTAGCGCCGCACGCCCTCTTCGAGGCTGGTGAATTCGCGCGCATAACCGGCCTTGCGCAGCGCCGCCAGATCCGCGCGCGTGAAGGCCTGGTACTTGCCGCGCAGATCGGCGGGGAAAGGAATCTCTTTCACTTTCGCGCCCTTGAAGTGCGAGGCCGTGGCGCGCGCGAGCTGGTCGAAACTCTCGGCGCGGCCGCTGCCGCAATTGAAAATCCCGCGCGCCTTGGACTGCGCGAGGAAGTAGAGATTGACTTCGACGACGTCGTCGACGAACACGAAGTCGCGCAGGAATTCCTTGCTGCCCTCGAAGACCGTCAGGTCCTCGCCGCGCGCGGCCTGCTGCTGCAGCTTGAAAACCACTGAGGCCATGCGGCCCTTCTGGTTTTCCTGGGGCCCGTACACATTGAAGTAGCGCAACCCCACGACCGTGGTCGCGACGCTGTCGAGCCGCGCGCGCACCCAATTGTCGAAGGCCAGCTTGGAAAAACCGTAGACGTTGAGCGGCCACTCACAGGCCGGCTCTTCGCGAAAACCATTGGCACCGTTGCCGTAGGTTGCGGCCGACGAAGCGTACAGGAACGGGCAGCGCCCCGCAGCGAACTCGAACCAGGCCTTCGACGATTCGAAGTTGGTCTCCATCATGAATCGCCCGTTCTGCTCGGTAGTGTCCGAGCAGGCGCCCTGATGCAAGACGGCATCGACACGCGCGCCGGCAAGTTTTTGGCGCAGCTGATCCGCCTTGCGCACGTCGACGAAGTCGGCGAAGGCCAGCGAGTTTAGATTATGGTGCTTCTCGCCCTGCTCGAGATCGTCGACGATCACGATGTCGCGGATGCCGCGCCGGTTGAGGGCGTGGACCAGGTTGCTGCCGATGAAGCCGGCGCCGCCGGTGACGATGTGCATGGTGATGTGGTGAGCGGCCGCGGACCGGCCAAGATCGGCCAGACGGGACCGCAAAGTCCAGTCGGGCCACGACGCGCGGCAAGTCTCAGTCCGAATCGGGATCCGTCGCGCGCGGCTCTGGGGGAGTCGTGCCTGCCACGGGAGCCTTGAAATAGCGTTTGTGAAACCAGAAGTACTGCTCTGGTGCGGACAGGATCATCTCTTCCATCGCGCCGTTCAACGCCGTCGAAATTTCTTCGGGCGTGGCGCGCGCGAATTCCTGGGGTTCGAACACGCGCGTGAAGTGCAGACGGTACTTCCAGGGCTGCGGCAGGGCCTCGCACCAGACCGTGATCACCGGCACGCGAAGCCGGCGCATCAGGATCGCCGGAGCGCGCTCGCAATGGGCTAGGCGGCCGAAAAATGGCGCGACTGTCGGCCGGCGGCGCGCGCGCTGGTCGAGCATCAGGATCAAGGTGCCATTGGCCTTGAAGATCTTGGAGACCTCCTCCATGGCCCCGCGGCGGTGCAGCAGGCGGAAGCCGCGCGCATCGCGCTGGCGTTGGAAGGCGATCGACAGATAGCTGTTGCGCGGCGGCCGCGAGACCACGTAACAGGGCCCAAGGCCGAGCAGAGGAATCGTCAGCGCGCCAGCTTCGAAATCGCCAAGGTGAGGTGTGACCAGCAGCCGCCCGCGCCCGGAGAAGAGCGCTTCGCGAACGCCCGGGCCGTAGTGCATCTCGAAGTGGGCCTCGTAGCCGTCGCGTTTCACGACGCGATCGAGACCGTTGGAGCGCGCGATCATCCGGAAGAAAAAACTCCAGGCCTCGAAGATCAGTCGCTCGCGTTCCGCGCGCGGGAGCTTTTCGCCGTAGGCCTGGGTCAAGAACTCGCGCGCGGCATTCGAGTGCCGGCGATCGAACAGGCGCATCGCGCGCGCCAGCGTGCTCGCCGCAAAATTCTGCACGCCGATGGGCATGGCTCCGAGTGTCCACAGTGCGGAAAGAGCAAGCTTCGCCTCGATGAAGGCCCAGACTCCGCCGCGGTCGCCGACCACAGGCTGCCAGGCGATCGGCCATTCGGTTTGAGTCTCGCTCACGGCACGCGGCCCTGTGGGATCGCGGCCGCATCGGCATGCAGCGCGGTGTCGATCAAGGCTTCGATGGCGGCCAGGCCCGACAATAATGAGAGTTCGATTTCGAGCACCGCGCAGCGCACGCCGAGCGCCGCGAGTTTGACCTGATCCTTCGCGGTGCAGATCAAGAGCCGTCCGTCGCGGCCGAGACCCTCGACATCGGTGGCTGTGAAAAGATGGTGGTCCTTGAAGCGCCGCTCTTCGTACACGCGCGCGCCAAGCGCGCGCACCGTGCTGGAAAAAGCCTCGGGATTGCCGATGCCGCTGACCAGATCGACTTCGCGCTCGCGCAGAGTTTCGAGCGATTCAAGCGCTCCCTCGTTGGTGCGCACGGCTCGCGCCGCATGCACCGCTCGCGCCTGCGGCACGCCGGGCGCAAAGCTCTCCAGTTCAGCGGCCAGTTCATCCAGCCAATTCTGCGGCACCTGATCGGCGCGCGTCAGCACGATGACATCCGCGCGTGCCAGCGCGCTCGGCCATTCGCGCAACAGTCCGCGCGGCAAGAGCGCGCGCACGCTGTCGCCGCCCGCATTGCGCGAAAGCCCCCACGGCCGCAGCGCGTCGACGAGCACGAGATCTACATCGCGCGCGAGCCGGCGATGTTGAAATCCGTCGTCGAGCACGATCGCATCGACACCGCGTGCGACCAATTGTTGCGCGCCGCTAACCCGATCGCTGCCTTGCACGTGGTCGAGTTTCGGCAGCGCGCCTTGAAGCATGCGCACTTCGTCGTTGGCTTCGCCCTCGCGCGCTCCGTAACCGCGCGCCAGCCAGCCGACGTGCCGGCCGCGGCGCTCGAGTTCGCGCGCGAGCCAGATCACCATCGGAGTCTTGCCCGTGCCGCCGACGGAAATGTTGCCGACGCTGAACACCGGAACGCCGGCGCGGTGCGCGGCGAAGAGCCCGGATTCATAGAGCGTGGACCGCAGGCCCGTAGCCAATCCAAAGGCCCACGCCGGCAATCGCAAGCATTCGACAGTGCCGCCGCGTCCGGCGAGGCGCTGCTCGAGACGCCGGTCTACGGATCGCGGCGCGGCGCCCGCTTGGGAACGCCCGCCGTCGTTCACAACGTCGGAGTCGGCGGTTCCTCGTCGGGGATCAACTCGATCAGGCCGCGCTCCATCTCGAGGAACGCGATCTTGATCGGATTGCGCTCACGGGTTTCGATCAGCGGCGCAGCGCCACGGATCAACTCCCGCACGCGCTTTTGCAGCAGCGCTGTCTTGTGGAAGGACCCGGAGACGGACTTTTGCAGACGTTGGGGCAGGGACAGTTCCATAGGGCTCGCGTGCTCGGGCCGAACCGGGGGGGCTGAGGAACAAGAACCGTTGGCGATCGGTCCGCCCGCTCCCGGAGAGCCCGGCAGGATAGCTAAGGAGGGGGTCTCGGCGCAAGGCTGGGGGCGGATGCACGGGGTGGGGCCAGGAGCGACCGCGCATGGCGGACGGGATCGTCTCGCGGACCGCGCCCTGTGCGCTTATGTCTGATTTGACATACGATCGGATGAGGGGTCCTGGCCTGGCTCCCCAGGGTCCATGCGGAAAGCGATCCGCCCGGGCGTCTGGTCCGCCACTGCAGTCGGGGAGAGAGCGTCACGAACACACCCAAGAAAAGGAAGTTGCGGGCCGCTGGCTGGCAAGTCGGTGCGGCGAAGGATTTCCTGACCTTGAGCCCCGAGGAAGCGCTGCTCGTCGATATCAAGCTCGCGCTCGCCACAGCGCTGAAGCGCGAGCGTCAACGCCGTCGTTGGACACAGGCGCAGGTCGCCGAATTCCTGGGCTCGAGCCAGTCGCGCCTTGCGAAGATGGAAGCGGGCGATCGATCGGTCTCGATCGACTTGTTGGTCATCGCCCTGGTGCGACTGGGGATCACGAGGAATGAACTTGCGCATGCACTGCGCTCGAGTGCGGCGTAGGCCTCCCTCTCAGCAAGAGCGCGAGGCGCCAAGCAAATGGCAAGCTCAACCGCGTCACTCTCGCCGTCGGCCATATTCCACCCACCATTCAGCCCCGAACGGGAGTCCGAACATCGTCGAACGATCGGGCAGCATGCCCGACCAACTATCGACAGGGCCACTTCACAAGCGTCCCTAGGACGGCTACATGTCCCAAAGCAAGCTGAGCGGCGCGGCCACGCAGTTCGCGGTGTCCACCCTGAACGTGTCGGTGCCTGCATGCAGCAAGACACCGCCACGGAAATCCTTTCCGCACTGCTCAGCTAGCCGGCGCAAACCTTGACCGTCCACGGGCGTCACGGTGGAGGACGACTTGATTTCCACGCCCCATGTCTCGCGGCCGCGGGTGATGACCACGTCCACTTCCACCTGATCCTTGTCACGGTAGTGCCAAAAGCGCAGGTCGGCGTCGGTCCAGCCTGCCTGAGCTATGAGCTGCTGCAGCACAAACGATTCCAGCAAGTGGCCGAAGCGTTCGCGCTGTGTACTCCAGGCGGTAACGCCTAAGCCGCCCATTGTCGCCGCCAAACCACTATCGACCAGGTGCACCTTGGGTGTCTTGATCAGTCGTTTTGAAGCGTTGCGATGCCAGGGCTGCAGGCGACGTACGAGGTAGAGGCGTTCACAGATGCCCAAATAGTTCTCTACCGTTTCACGGCGCAAGTCCAGATCATTGCCAAGACTGGACAGGTTCAACAGTTCGGCTGTGCGCAGTGCCAGCAGTTCCAGCAGACGCCCCACTTCGCGCGCGTCGTGCACGCGTGTGATCTCCTGCACATCGCGCTCGACGAGGGAGCGTAGATATTCCCGGTGCCAGGCCCGTGCGCGCGCATGCGGTCGTGCCGCCGCTTCTGGGAATCCGCCAGCGACTACGCGCGCGGCAAGCGCCTGCGCGGAATCGGCCTGCTTTCCGGCGATCGCCGGTTTCAAGCGCCCCGCGATCATTGCGGCAAGGAATTCTCCGGGCGCGCGCGCCAGTTCAGCAGCAGTGAGGGGTTGCAATTCAATCACCTGCATACGTCCGGCGAGCGAATCGCCCAAGCGTGCCATCATCAACAAGTTCGCAGAGCCTGTAAGCAAGAAACGGCCCGGGCTGCGCTCGCGATCGACCGACAGCTTGATGGCGCGAAGCAGCTCCGGCACGCGCTGCACTTCGTCCAGGATTACTTTCCCGGGCAGCGCGGAAATGAAGCCGGTCGGGTCATCGCGGGCAAAAGCCAGCGCGGCTTCGTCGTCGAAGCTGACATAGGCGTAGCGAGGCTTCAACGTGCGAGCCAGGGTGCTCTTGCCGCACTGTCGCGCACCCAGGATGCAGACCACCGGAGTGTCGTCCAAAGCAACATTCACGCTGCCGGCCAAAAGGCGCTCGAAAGGTTTGACGCCAGCGTCCATATGCTGGAAATAGTGCCGTCCAATTGCCTATTGCGCAAGCGTCCAATTGTCTAGTGTCCTGGTGTCCTGCCGCATCTGCGACACTCCATTCCCAGCGCTCTTTCCTCCGGATTCACGAACGCGGCAAGGAACTGCGTAGCAACTGACCCAGCTTGTTTCCCAGCGACCTTCTTCGAGATCCCTCCCCTTTCAGTCCTGGGCACCTTTTGCCGAGCCTGAGCGAAGCTTGAGTCCGGTTCACAGGGAGCGATTTCTCGGGTTCAGCCAGCGGGTGGACCGAGCGGATTAGTCGCGTCGAGGCAAAGGTCCGCGCGCGAGGCCGGCGGGAAAGCCTCGAGGAACGCGCGCTGGATCGGCAGGGAACGGCGGCGCAGATCGAGCAGGGCCTCGGCCCCATCGCGGGCGGCGCTGCGGCCGAGCGCAACCTTTTCATCGATATCCAGGTGCAGCACACGGTCGAGCGAGAGTCGCAACCGCGGATGCAACAAGAACGGCCCCTCGACGACCACCAGATCCTCCGGCGCGATCGGCCGTCCGTCCGCTGTGCGCGCAGGCAGGCCGGCGCGGTGCGGTTCGAGGATCGTTTCGATCAAACGCTCGAAGTCGAATTGGCGCGCGAAGTACTCCAACGGGTTTTCATTCGCGGGCTCGCTGTCCTTCGCAGCGCGCGAAAAATCGGCGAGCGGAATGACCACGGCATTTCGGCCGCGCGCCGCAAGCAAGCGCGCCGCGTCGCGCGCGAAAAGGCTCTTGCCGGATGTCGAAATGCCTGTGATCCCGATCGTCGACGGGCCGCCACGCACGGCAAGTTCGCCGCGCAGGATCGACAGCTTTGTCAGCGCTGACTCGATCCACGCGCTGCGCATGCGCAAGCGCGGCAGGAGTTCGAGCAGGCTCGACAACTGCGCCTCGGCCTCGATCACTTCACCCGCGGGAGCGAAACCCTGGGCGAGGTGCACATGCGGCACGCCGTGGGCGTGGGCGGCTTCGGCGTCGGTGTAGCGATCGCCGACCATGACCGCAGAGCGCGTGCCGAAAGTCCGCAGCAAGTCGCCGACCATGTCGGCTTTGCAATGCACGCCGCTCGATCCAAGGCAGCGCGGCGCGTCGATCAGCTCGCCCAGCGGCAGCGCGCTCAACATATGTTCGAGATAAGCGTTGCCGCAATTGGAGGCGATGCCGAGCTTGACGCCGAGACTCGACAACTCGGTCAGGGCTTCGAGCGCGCCGGGCAAAAGCACCGCGCCCCCACCGCGCAACGCGCGCTCCTCCTCTTCGCCGCAGCGCGCCATGATCAATGCGCGTTGGTCCGGCGCAAGGTCGGCGAAGACGATGTCGAAGGCCGACTTGATCTCGAGGCCGACCATCGACATCCATTCGCCTGGTGTCGGCAGTTCGCGCGCGAGCCCGAGCTCCGTGAACGCTCGCCGCGCGCCGACGTTGGCAGCGGCAACCCAAAAGCGCTCGGTCGCCACCAGCGTGCCGTCAAGATCGAAGATCACGGCGTCGAACGGAAACGGCGTCGAGCGCTGCGCCGAGGCAGAACCGTGCGCGGCGCCGGCACCGGGGGACGCGCGGTCCGAGTTTTCGGCGGGGGGCGACATGCAACGAGGCGAGCAGGGTAGCTCGACTTGCGCACCGGCTTCGAGCGAAAGTGCTGCAAACATCTGCGGGCTGTTTTTCCTTGCGGCCGGGCGCCCAGACGGCACGCTCCAGACCCGCGATGGACGCCGCCCTCGAAATCCAAGAGCTCAGAAAGTCATTCCGCTCGCCCGACGGGAGCGTGCACGTCGTCGTCGATCTGCCCGCGCTCGTGTTGGCGCGCGGCGAACAGGTGGCGCTGCGCGGCGGCTCGGGCTCGGGCAAGACGACTTTGCTGCACTTGATCGCCGGGATCCTGATCCCTGACGCGGGAGCGGTGCGCGTCGCGGGGCGCGAGATGACCGCGCACAGCGAATCCGAGCGCGACCGCTCGCGCGCGGAGTTGATCGGCTACGTGTTCCAGACTTTCAATCTGCTGCAGGGTTATTCGGCGCTCGAAAACGTTGCGCTGGCCATGCACCTTGGCCGCGGCGCGGATGTCGAACGGGCAACGGCGCTGCTCGCGCGCGTCGGTCTCGGCGATCGGTTGCACTATCGGCCCAAACAACTTTCGGTGGGACAGCAGCAGCGCGTGGCCGTGGCGCGCGCCCTGGCGGGAAAGCCCGTGCTCGTGCTCGCCGATGAACCCACCGGCAACTTGGACCGCGTGCGCGCCGATGAAGCACTTGCCCTGATCCGCGAGATCTGCCGCGAAAATCAGGCGGCGCTGTTGCTCGTCAGCCACGACGAACATGTGCTCGGCGGATTCGAGCGCGTGCTCGATCTCGCCCAGCTCAATCGCGCACGTGGGGCGGAATTCGCGGGAGAGCAAGCTTGAAGTCGCCGCGTTTCGGCATCGCGCTGCTCGTACGGCGCAGTCTCGCGCAACACGCGGTTTCGACGGCGATCACGGCACTTTCCCTGGCGCTCGCCGGCGGACTGGTCATGGCGCTGTTCCAGATTCAGGCCCAGAGCCGCGCGGCTTTCACTTCGGGCGCGAGTTCCTTCGACGCTGTGCTCGGAGCGCGCGGCAGTCAGTTGCAGATCGTGCTGAACAGTGTGTTCCACTTGGAAACTTCGCCGGGCAATTTGAACTGGGACTGGTACACCAGGTTCAACGCGGACCCCGGAGTGAGTTTCGCGCTGCCCTACGCGCTCGGCGACAGTTATCACGGCTACCGCATCGTCGGCACGCAGTCGAAACTGTTCGACGTGGCGCTCGCCGGCGAGTCAGCGTTGAAGCTCGCCGAAGGCCGGCCCTTCGACGACAGCCTGCGCGAAATCGTCGTCGGGAGTTTTGCCGCGGAACACTCCGGTTTGAAAATCAACTCGCGCGTGCAACCGTCGCACGGCCTGGTCGAAAGCGAAAAACACCACGACGAGGAATACGTCGTCGTCGGAATCGCCGCGCCGACGAACACGCCCAGCGACCGCGTACTGTGGATGCCGATCGAAGGCGTATTCCGCATGGGCGGGCACGTGTTGCGCGGAGCGGGCGACGAATACGTGGCCGAAGCGGATCAGGACATTCCCGAGGAGTCGAAAGAAATCAGCGCGCTGCTCTTGCGCTTCAAGAACTATCAACGCGGCTTGGAACTCGATCAAGAGATCAACCGCAACGGCACGGAAGCGACGTTGGCCTTTCCGATCGCGCGTGTCATGGCGGAATTGTTCGACAAACTGGGCTGGATGAATCGCGTGCTGACCCTGGTCGCGTATCTCACGGTGCTCGTCGGCGCCGCGTCGATCCTGGCCAGCCTGTACAACACGATGAACGAGCGCCGGCGCGAATTCGCGATCCTGCGCGCGCTCGGTGCGCGGCGGCGCACGTTGTTCGCGGCGATCCTCGGCGAATCCGCCGCGATCGGCGCGATCGGCGGCGCGCTGGGAGTCCTCGTGCAAGTCTGCATCGTGGCCGTGGCGGCGTCGGTGGTCCGCCGCCAAACCGGCGTCGTGATCGATCCATTGGCCTGGCATCCGGCGTTGGTGTCCGTGCCGCTGCTGGTCGTGGCGCTCGGCGCCCTCGCGGGCATCTGGCCGGCGTGGAGTGCCTACCGCACCGAAGTCGCGGAGCATCTGGGGCCCACCAGCTGATCAACGCTGCGTCCGCGACTAGAATTTTTCGCCCATGAATCCTTCGCCGCAAAACACGTCCTCGCGCCGCGCACCGATCCTCGGTGCGGTGCTGGTCGTCGCGGCGCTGGGCTCGCTGCTTTTTGCGTTGTCGAGAGGCGCTGGAGCATCCAAGGGGAAGTCGCAGCAGGTCGTGATCGCGCACGGCGCTCCAATCCGATCCGCTGTCGCCAAGACCGCGCCCGCGCAATCACCGCAACCGATTTCACCAGATCCAGTGAAGCCCAAGCCCGCGAAAAACTCTGAGTTCGAAGAGCTCAAGTTCGCGCAGCTCTCAGGCTTCGATTATCCGAAGTCAGGTTCGTTCCAGGTCCCTTCCGCGCCGAGCGACGCGCCCGGACAGGCAGCCCCAGCCGTTCCGATGCAGCCAACGAAGCTGCCCGCTGAAGTGCGCGCCTTCGACGGCAAACGCGTGCAGATCACGGGCTTCATGAATCCGATCGAGTTCGATCGCGATGGCGTCAAGAGCTTTGCATTGACCTCGATTCCGGGCGGCTGTTGTTTCGCCGCGATCCCGCGCTTGAACGAGTGGGTCGTCGTGAGCATGCCCGAGGGCGTGCTCGCCGAGTACGCGTACTACGACCCGGTCACGATCTATGGAACGCTCTCCGTCGGCGAGTTGTTCGAGGACGGAGTGATCTTGAGCCTGTATCGCATGACGCCGGAAAAACTCGACGTCGGCGACTGACGCAAGCGGCCGCTCGCCGCTACGGGCACACGGAATACTCGATTCCCGAACTCAGCGCGGTGTTGTTCGGCGCGGGGAAACCCGGATCCCGGCCCCACCACTGGCAGTCCACTACGGTTCCCGGAACACGCAACGCGGGCAGCGGGATTCCACCGAGCGCGCCGCTCGCGAATCGATTCATGTCGATCGAGTACGCGCCCGTGCAGTCGCTGATCGGCGGCGTCGAGCCGCCCGAAAACGTGGGCGGCGTGCGCCGGATAGGCGCAGCGACGCACAAGCTGCCGCCACTGAAAGGCGCCGAGGCCCGGCCCGTAGTGCCGTAGATCAAGAGACCGACCTTGTTGTTGCGCACATTCGCGCAGTTCACGAAGAAGCCACTCGCCGAACTCGCGCTGTGAGTTCCGCTCGCGCTGATCAGAGGGACGCATCCCAGTGAGTTGACCTTGGGTGTGCAGTAGGCAGCGAACGCGGTGCAGTCGGTACCATAGTGCGCCGCGGAGCGATCTCCCTGCGCCGACAACGCGAGGTAGGCGAGGCCCGGCGGCCGCGCGGGCACATTGCACTGGCCGAGGTTGTTGCTCCCCCATGCCACGACCGAACCGTCGCTTCGGCGCGCCAGGTTGTGACTCCCGCCCGCCGCAATTTCGACGTAGGTAAGTCCAGGCGGAAGCGCGGGCACGTTGCACTGGCCGAAGAAGTTGTATCCAAAGGCCACGACCGAACCGTCGCTGCGACGCGCCAACGTGTGCCAACCGCCCGCGGACACTTCGACGTAGCTGAGCCCGGCGGGAAGCGCGGGTACGTTGCACTGACCATTGGAGTTGTATCCCCAGGCGACGAGCGAGCCGTCGCTGCGACGCGCGACTGAGTGCCCCCCGGCCACGCCGCCCGCTGCAATCTCGACGTAGCTGAGTCCAGCCGGCAATGCAGGCACGTTGGTCTGCCCGAAGTTATTGAAGCCCCAAGCCACGACCGAGCCGTCGCTGCGGCGCGCCAGTGAATGCGCGTCTCCCGCGGCGATCTCGACGTAGGAAAGCCCGGCCGGAAGTGCGGGCACGATGCACTGGCCATGGGCGTTGTCTCCATAGCCCACCGCGGAGCCATCGCTACGACGTGCCAAGGTGAACTCACCGCCCGCAGCGATCTCGGAATACCGCGGCAAGACGGAAATGTGAGGCATGTACGGCGGGAGGTTGTAGTAACCACCCCAGCCCACGGCCGCGCCGTCGTTGCTACGCGCAACCGTGTGATTGGCGCCTGCTTTGACGTCCACATAGGAGAAGCCGCTCGCGAGTGAGGGGACGTTGCCTTGGCCGTGCCAGTTGCTTCCCCAAACAACGACCGAACCGTCGCTGCGTCGCGCGATGCTGTGGCTAAATCCTCCATCGCTGCTCCCTCCGGCCGCGATCTCGACGTAGGTCAGGCCGCCTGGAAGGGCGGGAACGTCGCACGCGCCCCAGTAGTTATGTCCCCAGGCGACAACCGAACCGTCGCTGCGACGCGCGACGGAATGGCGATAGCCCGCCGCGATCTCGACGTAAGTGAGGCCGGCGGGGAGCGCTGGAACGTTGCACTGCCCCTCGAAGTTGTATCCAAAGGCCACGACCGAGCCGTCGCTGCGTCGAGCGAGCGAGTGCACGTCGCCAGCCGCCACCTCGACATAGGAAAGGCCCGCAGGCAGCGCAGGCACGTTGCACTGGCCCTCGCCGTTGTAGCCAAAGGCCGAGATCGTGCCGTTGCTTCGCAGCGCCAGCGTGTGTTCCAGGCCCGCCGCGACTTCGAGGTAGGTGACCCCTGCGGGAAGGCTCGGCACGTTGCACTTGCCGAAGTTCACGTCCCCAAAGGCCACGGCCGAGCCGTCACTGCGAAGCGCAACGGTGTGTCCGCCGAAGTGGCTTCCGCCCGCCGACACTTGCACGTAGGCGAGTCCTGCGGGCAGCGCGGGAACGTTGCACTGGTTTGTGTTGTTGAATCCCCAAGCGACTGCCGAGCCGTCGCTGCGCACCGCCACGGTGTGAGTCGAGCCCGCGGCTACTTGCACGTAGGTCAAGCCGCTCGGCAGGGCAGGCACGCTGCATTGGCCGAATACGTTTTCACCCCAGGCTACGAGCGACCCGTCGCTGCGAATGGCGAGCGTGTGAAAGCCTCCACCCGCGATCTGGACGAAGGGCGTCTGGTGCCAGGCGCTGTCGAAGACCTGCGCGCCCCAGCCGGCAATCTGATCCTGCGCGAGGCCCGGATTCGCCGCCGTCAGCAGAGCCGCGCATGCCAGCAGCAGCACACGCGCGCGGGCCGTTGCGACAGTTGCACGCACACCAGCGATGGTCGCGAGCACTTCCGACCCGCCGCGAAACTTCCACGGGACAACCGAATGGATCAGAGACATGTTCGTCTTCCTCAGTTGGAGCGTGGTTCCACGCAAGTGGCACGCCCGCAGGCGACGGCGGTTTTAGGGAGCGCAGATTGTGACACGCTTCCTGCGCCGAAGATATGCGCCACAGCGCCCGTACCTACGACGATTCGTGGAGCAGCAGGGCGCGACGATCCCGCGCTACGGCCGCGCCTCGAAAACGAGGTTGAACGGGGTCTCCGTCGCGCGTCGGAAGCGCTTGAAGCCTCCCTGCTTCGCCACCTGGCCCAGGCGAGCTTCGCCGGCCTGCGCACCAAGGCCCAGTCCGACTTCCTGGGACAGCGAAGCCGGCGTGCAGACCAGCGTCGAGGCGCAGTAATACATGCGTCCGACCGGGTTGAAATTGTTCTCGACCTGATCGTGCGCGAAGGGCTCGACGACCATCCACGTTCCGTCCGGCTTCAACGACTGCAATACGTGCTGCGCAGCGCCGACGGGATCGCCCATGTCGTGCAGGCAATCGAAGACCGCGACGAGATCGTGATCTTTGCCCGGAAAGTTCTTGGCCGTGGCCACTTCGAAGTGGACGCGGTCGCCGACACCCGCACGTTTCGCGGCGGCGCGCGCCTTCTCGATCGACGCGGCGTGGGAGTCGTAGCCCGTAAACTTCGACTTCGGAAAGGCTTGCGCCATCAGGATCGTCGATGCGCCGTGTCCGCAGCCGACGTCGGCGACCTTGGCTCCGCGCGCGAGTTTTTCGCTGACACCTTCGAGCGCGGGCAGCCAGTTCGAGACGAGATTCATCGCATAACCCGGGCGGAAGAAACGCTCGGTGCCTTCGAAGAGGCAGACATCGTGGTCGCCCCAGGCGACGCCCTTGCCGCTGTGGAAGACTTCGCGGATCTTCGGCTCGTCGCGCACGAGCGCGGCGACGAGTTGAAACGCTCCGGCGAGATCGGGGCCATCGACGCCGGCAAGGGCGAAGGCCTGTTCCTCGGTCATCGACCACTGCTTCCTCGTCGCGTCATAGCTCACGTAGCCGCCCGCGGCCTGGGCGCAGAGCCATTCGCGAACATATCGCTCGTGGCATTCCGTGCGCCGCGCAAGTTCTTCGCTGCTCATCGGCCCGCCTTCGGCAAGCGCCCGGTACAGCCCGGTGCGATCGCCGATCACGACCAAGGCCGCGTGCAACGCCGCGCCGAGATCCCCCACGGCCTTGCCCAGAAAATCGTTCAGTTTCGCTGTGTCGACTGCCATGACGGTTGTTCGTTTGTTCCAGGAATCAGGATTCAGGCCCAGATCAGCGAGGCATCCTCCTGCCCCGGACCGCGCAGCGGCACCGCATGAACGTGCGGGCGGGCGCGTTAGGATTCCGCCCATGTACCTTCGCATCGCCACGTGCCTGCCGCTGCCGGAACCCGACCCCGACGAGGACCTGCTGCTCGACGAATTGCGCCGCCTGCGCGTGTACGCGCGCATGGCGGCATGGAACGATCCCACGGAAAACTGGGACGAGAAGGTGCCGACGCTGCTGCGCTCGACCTGGGACTACATCCACAATGTGAATGCGTTCCGGGTCTGGGTGGCGCGCGTCGAGCGGACCGCGCCGCTGTGGAATCCCAAGCGCGTGATCAAGACCAATCTGCACAAGAGTTATCTGTTCGCGCTCGAGAGTCGCGGCGTCGCCATCGTGCCCACGGAACTCGTCGTGGCCGGCAGCGCGCGCCCCCTCGAGCAGGTCCTGCTCGCGCGCGGTTGGTCGGATGTGGTCGTCAAACCCGCCGTGGGCGCGGGCTCCTTCGCCACGCGGCGTTTCCGCGCGAACGAACTGGCGGCGGGAGCGGAGTTCCTGGGCGCGCAGATCGCGGAGCGCGACATGCTCGTGCAGCCCTTTCTCAATTCGATCGACGACGAGGGCGAGCGCGCGCTGGTCTGGATCGACGGCGAGTTCACGCACGCGGTGCGCAAGACGCCGCGTTTCGATGGACAGGCGGAAAGCGTCTCTGAGGCGCTCGCCGTCAGCGCCGAGGAGCGCGCCCTCGGCGAGGCGGCACTCGATTGGTGCGCCAATGACCTCTTGTACGCACGTGTCGACGTCGCGCGCGGCGCGAACGGCAAGTTGTGCGTCATGGAACTCGAGTTGATCGAACCCTCGCTTTTCCTGAGGCAGAATCCGCGCGCGTTGACGCGGTTGGCCGAGGGAATTGCGAGCCGACTGGGCCGGCGGTGAACGCGCAAGACCTCGAGCGCCTCGAGCGCGAGTTTTTCGCCCGCGACACGCGTCGCGTGGCGCGCGAACTGCTGGGCTCGTTCATCGTGCGCAAGATCGGCCGCGATACTTTGATCGCGCGCATCGTCGAGACCGAGGCCTACCGCGGCGACGAACCGGCCTGTCACGCGTACGCGAATGCGCAGCGCATGCAACGCGGCGAAGCCCCGCGCGGCCGCAGCGCCGTACTCTTCGATGAACCCGGTACCGCGTACGTGTACTTCAACTACGGGATGTACTGGCTGTTCAACGTGGTCACCGAGCCGGCGGGTCAAGCTGGAGCCGTACTGATCCGCGCGATCGAGCCTGTGTCGGGCATCGAGCGCATGCGCGAGTTCCGCCCGCGCGCGAAATCGGATACGGAAATCGGAAACGGGCCGGGGAAACTCGCCCTGGCTCTCGACATCGGAGCGGAATTCCACGGCAAGTCGCTGCTTCGATCGCGCGAGCTTTTCTTCGCTCGCCCATCGGGCATGCGCGCCCGCCGCCAAATCGTCGAGTCGCCGCGCATCGGTATCAGTCAAGCCAAAGACTTGCCCTGGCGCTTCCAACTGCGAGACCAGGCCTGTGTCTCCAAGCAGACTCGACGCTAGGCGTTGCGGAGCGCGAACGCAGTGCCGGTCGCGGTGGACCGCAAGCAGCTCGTCATCAGGTTCTTGCGCGCTCCCAACTACGAGCGCGAAAAAGGCAGCCACGATCAAAGCGATCATTGAGCCGCGGGGCCGCGGCTGCATGGAATTCCAGGACAGAAGAAGGCTCTTCGATTCATAATCACGGGGCGATGAAAAGAGTCCTCGCTGCCATCGCGCTGATCGCCGTGCTCGTCGCGATTATCCGTTTCGAATTCGCGGCCGGTGGCGAGCGCACTGTCGCCGCGGATCTGCCGGTTCAAAGAGTCTCATCGAACGCAACGAACACAGTTGGGCTGGAAGCTCCCGCGGAACCCGATGCGAATGCAGAGCTCGCGCAACGCGTAGCGGTGGCCACGACGGAATCTGAGGCGATTCCCGGAGAAATCGTCGTGATCGAAGTGCTCGCGCAAAATTCCGCCGGAGTTCCGCTCGAGGGTGTGAGCGTGACCTTCGAGTACTTGCCTGAGGGCCACGCCTACAAACGTGCCGGCAGCTTTCAGGCCAGATCCGGACGCGCCAAGCTCCCGCCGACGTCCATCGATGTCGAGTCATCCGAATTCGCGGTTTTCACCTGGACCGATAACCTCGGCCTCGCCAGGTTTCGTCTGCTCAAATCCGCGCCGAAAGATTTGCCGGCGCGGCTCGAACTGGGTTGGGCACTGTCGAACAAGATCGAACCGCTGAGTGCTCCACTCCTGGGCGGACGCGTGCTGGTCACGATGCCGGCGGGCGCGCAATTGGGAGTGCACGTGACGGATACTCTGGGTCAACCCGCAGCAGGGGCTTCGATCACTGCGGCACCGACCGGGACTCAGGCTTTCATCGCGACAGCGGGCGTATTCAAGAGCTACGAGCCCCAGGCGGCGGACTCGAATGGATTCGCCGTCTTCGACGATCTGCCTGGCGGCGAATACGAGTTGTTTGCCAGCAGCTCCAATCCGGTCGCGACTGCGCGCCAGACAGTCAAGCTCGAGCTGAGCGAACGACGCGTCGTCGAACTGCGCCTGGAGCCGCCGCCGATCCTTGAACTCTGCATCGCCGGAACCGTTTGCGATGAAGCCGGCGAGCCGCTGTCCATGGCCGAACTGCACGTGCGCGTCGATGGCGGCGAGAGCGTGAGTGTTGTCAGCAATCGCAGCGGTGAATTCAGCTACCAATGCGCCAAGGGCAGCTACGTCGAAGTGCGCGCCGGCGATGGACTTTGGGACGACGATTTTTTGCCGCGGCTCCAACGCGTACCGTTCGGGACCGAGGATTTTCGCGTTCGTCGCGTCAGGAAACTCGATTGGACTCCGCTCGAGCTCGCGATTCTCGATGCAACGACGAACCTGGCCGTCTCGCCCGAGCGACTTTCGTGTCGTCGCTATCGCGCGATCTCGCCCCAAGTCGCGACTGATTTCTCCGTCCAGCGCGAGGGACGCACAATGCTGCTGCTCAAGCAGCATGACGATTGGCACCTCGTGCTCGAGGCCGTGGGCTACGAGCCGCAGGACATCGCGCTCTCAGGTTTGGTCACGCTGACCTCCGCCGACAGCGCGCTCGTGATCAAGCTGCAACGCAGCGCCGACTACACGGACGACAAGTAGCGCGCGTCGGCATCACTTCCCGACCGTCAAGTCGTGGAACGTCGTGCGCCCCGCGCTCACTTCGCAGGTCCATTCGATCTTGCGTTCCTCGTCGTTGGAACTCGTGTTCGTCCAATCCGTGCGGAATTCTTCGTCGCGCTCGAGCACCAGCCATTGTCCTTCGGCCAAGCCGTCGAAGCGGAACACACCGTCGTGGCCCGAGCGCATCGTGCGCGGGTGTGCGTCGCCGCAGGTGATGCCGACGATCGCGCCGACCAGCGGCGTGCCGTCTTTCGATCTCGCACGGCCCTCGATCGCACCGCCGGGGCCGAGTTCGATGTCGATCGGACTCGTCGCGCCGTCGACGCGGATCGGCCCGACAATCGTCGGCCCGAATCCTGCGGCAGTGCAGCGCAAGTAGACCGCGCTCTCGCCTTGCGGATTCAGGCTGAAGGTCCCGTCGGCGTCAGTGGTCTTCGTGGCATCCGCACTCGTGTTCATGATGCAGGGAAAGCCGTTGAAAGTGAGGCTGTACTTCACCTCGCGCCGCGCTTCGACCTGCGCGCCTGCGACGGGTTTCCCCGCGGCGGACACGCGACCGCGCAGCACGGGCGCGAGCTCGAGTTCGACGTCAAGTTCCGAGGGTGGACTTGCGCCCTCGACCTTGATCATGGCGCTGTCGAGGTAACCCTCGGCCTTGACGACCAGCCCAAAGGAAGCGACGGGAATCTGCACGTCGTAGAGCCCCGCTTCCGTTTCGTTCGCCGTCAGGTCGTTCTCCGAGTAATTGCTCGGCCTGCCCACGCGGTTCGAAATCACGGCCCAGCGCACGGCTTCGTTGCCGGGCCCGTGCACGCGCACCCGCGTGTGCGGCAACGTGCTCGGATCGGAAAGTCGCAGGACGAGGTCGCGCGCGCCGGGCGGGATGTCGCGCAACTGCGCCTCGCCCCAGCGATGATCCTTGTCGTTCGCGATCAGATCGCCGGGCACTTCCATGTAGATGCGAATTTCGAAACTGCCGTCCTGCTTGCACTGTGCACCGCTGGATCCCGAGTTGCTGCCCGATGTGTAGGTGAACATGAGGTTGGCCTCGGGCACCGGCTTGCCCAGCGGATCGAGGACCACACCGCTGATCGAATCGGTTTCGCGTAGCGCCGGCACTTCGAAGTCGAAGCCGTCTTTTTCCTCGCCGGCTTTCACTTCGAATGCCTCGCTGACGCCATAACCGCCGCCGTCGCGCTCGCCCCACAGTCGCCAGGAACCGGCGGGAACACAGCGCAGATCGAATCGACCTTCGCTGTCGGAGTGCGTTACCAACAGGCGATCGAAATGCATCGAACCGTGACGGCGCAGGAGACCTGGATCGTCAACACCGTGCTCGACGGTGGACAGCCCGACCGTCGTATTCGGCACACCCTTGCCTCCGGCGTCGTGCACGAGCCCGCGGATGCGCGCTTCGCGATCGAGCACGACCTCGCCGAGATCGACGACCGCTTCCGCAGCCAGCGTCGCGCGCATCGTGCGCGTCGCACAGCCCGTGCGCGTGGCCGTGAACTGAAAAACGAGATCGCGGCGATCGTTCTTGAACTCAACGCGCAGTTCAGCGCGCCCGTCGGCGGCGCTGGTGGTCGTGGGCTTGCCCTCGTTGGCGACGGTGAACTGCACTCCGCCCCAGGGTTGGCCTGTTGAATCGACAAAGCGCGCGCGAATGGTGGCCTTCGAATCGGCGACCTTCGCGCTCCCGGTCGAAGCCGCCGACGCTGGCGCGTGTTCCTGCTCCGTGGCCTCGACGCCGCTTGCAGGCGTCAGCGCTTCGCGATTTGGAGTCGCGAGCGTGACCGGCTCTGCGACCTTTTCCTTTTTCGCTAGCACTGGCGCGGGAGCTTCTGCGATCGGCAAGGCCGGTTGATCGCGAGCCTGCGTCCACCACCAGCCTGCGCCGAGGATCAACAGGACAGCCGCCACCAACGCGAACTTCAATGTCGCTGCCATGGGTTCCTCCCGGGGCAGCGTACTCTCAGGGCAAGGCGAGGTCAGCGCTTGAGGGTCAAGTCGAAGTAAGTCGTGCGGCCGGCGGTGACGGTGGCGGACCAGTCGATCTGAAGCTCCTTGTTGCCTGATTGCATGGTCGTCGATTCCGTGACCTCTTCCTGCGCTTCCATCACGAGCCATGCTCCCGCGGACAGCCCTTCGAATCTGAAGCCGCCCTCGCGGCCTGAGAGCATCGTCAGCGGATGCCCATCGCCGCAGGTGATCCCGACGATGGCGCCGACGACGGGAGCGCCGTCCTTCGAACGCACGTGCCCCTCGATGACTCCGCCTTCGGCGAGTTCGATGTCGAGCGGGCCGCTCATACTATCGATGTCGATCGGACCGACGACTTTGGGCGCGAAGCCGTCGGCAACGCAGCGCACATAGACGGGATCCTTGCCCTGCAGCTTCAACGTGAACCGGCCCTCCTCGTCGGATGTCGAGCCGACAGCCTTCCAGGAATTCATCAGGCAGGGGAAGCCGTTGATCGTGATGCTCTTGCCCTTGCGAACCGCGGGAAGTGCTTCGATCGAGGCTTTTGCAAGCGGCTTGCCGGCGGCTGAGACTCGACCCGTCAAGAGCGGCGTGAGCTCCAACCCGAGTTCGAGATCCGCAGGCAGGCTCGCGGGGTCGAGGCCCTTCAGCTTGCCCTCGATGTAGCCATCAGCCACAGCGGACAGATCGAAGCGCACCTGCGGAACAGGGAATTCATATTGGCCTGGCTTCGGTTCGCTGGCTGTGAGATTGCGCCCCCTCGTCCCGCCATGCTTCTGGAGCTCGGCGGCCATCAGCTTCGCGCCTTGAACCGGCTCGCCTGTCGGCCCGTGCACTCGCAGGCGCGCGACAGGCTGCTTGGACACGTCGGCGAGCTGCAGCACAATTCCTCTCGCCCCTGGCGCCACGTTGTGGATCGTTGCACTCGCGAAGCCATCCTCAGGGTCTCCCGCGTGCAGTTCTCCACTCGACTCCGTGTTGAGGATGATCTCGAAGGCCCCGTCGGCGCCGGCGCACCCCATGACAGTGCCGCTACTGCGGCTTCCCGACCATTCGAAGCTGACCATGGCTTGTGCGGCCGGCTTGCCCTCGGGATCGATGACCCTGCCGCTGATCGTGTCCGTCGCGAGCCACATGGGCACCTCGAAGTCGACGCCTGTCTTCTCCGCTTCGGACTTCACCTCGAACAGTTCGCTGTAGCCGTAGGCAAGGTCGTCGCGATGGCCCCACAGGCACCATTCTCCCGAAGGGACGCCGCGAAGTTCGAACGATCCTCCCGCGTTCGACGTCGTGAGGATCATTCGGTCGAGATTCCAAGGACCTGTCCGGCGCATCTGCCCTTCTTCCGGACCAATCTGCGCCTTCGAGAGAATTCCGACGGAGACTCCGGCCAGACCTACGCCGTGCGCATCGTGAACGCTTCCGAGAATGCGAGCTTCTCTCTCGAGCACGACTTCGCCAAGGTCGACGACGCCGCCGATGACCAGAGTTGCGTGCAGCGCCCGCGTCGCGCAACCCGGTCGCGAGGCGATGAATTGATAGTTGGGATCCTTGTTGGTCTCCGGAATACTGAGGGACAATTCCACGCGCCCATCCGCTCCGCCCGAAATGGGAGCCTTGTCGCGCTCCGCAAGGCCCCAGCTGTTCTCACCCGTGCGGAACGTGACCCCGTCCCAGGGGCGACCGGCGGAATCCACGAATCGCACGCGCAGAGTTGCGATCGATCCGGGCACGGCCGGGTCAGCGACCTTCGACGTCGATGAGGACGTTGCCGACGATGGCACGGGATCCGAGGAAGCTGCGAGCACTTCGCGTTCGACAACTGCCGGTATGACGGGCTCGATCAGTTTCTCGTGCTGCTTCGTCGCCGACGCGGCGGCTTCCGCTGAACGAACGCCGGGCTGTTCACGATCCAGCGCGAACCACAACCCCGCGCCGACGATCGACAACGACACTGCGGCAAGCGCAACTTTCGACATCGCTCCCATGGTCATCGCTCCTGCTGTGGCGCCGGCGGCGGCGGCTGTGGTGGGCCCGATCTTGAACGTATGCGTGAACGGAACGAGCAGCGCGCACCAGGCGTCGCGCGATCCGCATTTGCGCTGCAAGCGCGCGCGCAATTCGTCGAGCGCCTTCTGCAAACGCCAGCGCACCGTGGCGTCGCTCACGCCCATGCGCCGGCCGACTTCGACGCTGGTCAGGCCTTCGAAGTAGCACATCACGATCGTCGAGCGCGCGGGTTCATCGAGCTCGCGTACCAGATCGACGATCAGTCGTTGCGTGTCGAGCCGCTCGATCGTCGCCGACGGATCGATCGAACCCTCATCGGCGCCACGCGCGCGATGGCGCTCGGCCAGACGTTGCTCGCCGCGCTTGAAGTTCGAGGCGACATTGCGCACGACGCGCGCGAGCCAGGCGCGCAACGTCGGGCCACCCAAGGGCGGACGGCGCAAGGCCGCGGCCATCGACTCTTGGACGACGTCGTCGGCCGAGGAGGCGTCGTGGACCAGGCTTTGCGCCAGCGAGCGCATCCAATGCGCATGCGCCAGCAATTCCTCGGGCTCGATCGGCAACGGACGTTCCATCGCCCCTTCTCTATCCGCGCGGGGTCCCGGCGTTGGCGGAATCTGGTTTCAGTTGCGAAAAAGGCCGCGGAGAGGACCTGGCGCGAGATGGCAGGCCCGCCGGCCGCGGCTGCGATTGTTACGCTCCCCGGCCTGATGCCCTGCGTCCTTATATCGATGATCGCGGCCTGCTCGCTGCTGGCCGCGCCCCAGACGCCGACGGCTTTGAAGATCGACGACGCGCTCAAGACGCGGCCGGAGCGCACGGAGTTCGCAGAGACGAGTCGGCAGGCCGATGTCGATGCGTTTCTCGTTGCACTCGGGGCGCGCACGGAGCTTTTGCGCGTGCAAACCTTCGGCAGCTCGGAGGAGGGCCGGCCGCTGGTGCTCGTCACGCTCTCGAATCCGCCGCTGAGTCAGCCGCGCGAAGTGCGCGCGCTCGCTCGGCCGATTGTCTTTGTGCAGGCCAATATCCACGCCGGCGAAGTCGAGGGCAAGGAGGCGGCGCAGAACTTGATGCGGCGCTTGACGCTCGGCGATCTGCGGCCGCTGCTCGACAAAGTCGTGGTCCTGATCGCGCCCGATTACAACGTCGACGGCAACGAAGCGATCGACGTCATGAATCGCACGGAGCAGTACGGTCCGATCGCCGGAGTCGGCAGGCGCGAGAACGCGAAGGGGCTTGACCTCAATCGCGACTACATGAAGCTCGACTCCGCGGAAGCGCGCGCGCTCGTCGGGCTGTTCAACGCTTGGGATCCCGACGTGCTCGTCGATCTGCACACGACCAACGGCTCGTACCACGGTTATCACCTGACGTACTCGACGCCGGTCAATCTTTCGTTCGATGCGAAATTGCTCGATTTTCAGCGCAAGACGCTGATGCCGGCGCTCGCGGACGCGATGCTCGCGAGACACGCGTTTCGCACCTATTACTACGGCAACTTCGAGGGCAAGACGCCGGGGCCGGGGGAAACCGAAACGCGCACTTGGCGGGCCTTCGATCATCGGCCGCGCATCGGCCAGAATTACGGCGGTCTGCGCAATCGAATTGCGATCCTGTCCGAAGCTTATAGCTATCTCAACTACGAGCAGCGCATCGCTGTCACCGAGGGTTTCGTCGAGGAGATCCTGCGTTGGGCGGCTTTGAACGGATCGATGTTGCATGAATTCACCGCGGGCGTCGATCGCGAGTTCGTGGAGAGCGCGCTCGGCAATGGCGAGTTGTTGCTTGGCGTGCAATACGAAGCGCGCGCGCTGCCCGAAAAAGTTCCGCTGCTCGTCGGCGAGGTGACCCACGAAGTCAATCCGCGCAATCAAAAGCCGATGACGGTCATGGTCGCGGACAAATTCACGTCGGTGCCGATGCTGGACTTCGGCTACTTCGCGCCGACGCGCAACGTACCGATGGCGCGAACCTACGTGCTGCCGCGCGAAGAGAGCATGCGCTCGATCGTCGCCAAGCTTCTGCAGCACGGCATCGCGGTCGAAGAACTCAGCGCGCCACTGACCACGGAAACGACTCGTTTCATCGTCGAAAAGACCGCGAAATCCGCGCGCCCGTGGCAGGCCCACAATGAGATGCGGCTCGAGGGCAAGTACGTCAGCGCGAGCGAGACTCTGCCCCTCGGGACGATCGTCGTGCGCCTGGCGCAGCCGCTCGGACGGCTCGCGGCCTACCTGCTCGAGCCCGAGAGCGACGACGGTCTCGTGCACTGGAACTTCTTCGATGCTTCGCTCGCCGAGGGCAAGCCTGCTCCCGTGCGCAAGCTCATGCGCAACGTGCCGATGTCGACACGCGCGCTGGAACACTTCTGAACACCGCCCCTCCCCCGACAACCCTGTTTGGAATCGGAACGATGCAGCCCATGTCCCAGCGTGAATCCGCGCGCACCTTCGCACTCCTTTTTGCCGCAGCGCTTGGCTTCGCGCCAGCGAGCGCGCTGGCCCAGGATCGCCTCAAGGGCATGCCGGGCTACGAGCGCTACCAGGAAGTCGGCAAGAAGATCCAAGGCTCGGTCAAGTTCGGTTCGCTGACCGTCAAGTGGCTCGACGACGGCAGCGGCTTCGATTACAGCCGCGACGACAAGAAGTGGCGCTTTGATCTCGCCAAGGGGACCGTCGCTGAAGCACCTGCTGCCAAGGAAGAGCCCAAGCCGGAGGCGAACGACAAACCGCGTCGGCGCCCGGCGGGACCGGAACGCGGCCGGCAATTCAGCCAGGCCTTCTCGCCTGACGGCAAGCTCGAGGCCATCTGCCGCGATCGCGATCTGTGGATCAAGGACGCCGAGGGCAAGAACGAATTCGCGGTCACGACCGAGGGCGACGAAAAGACGCGCGTCAAGTACGCCACGGCCTCGTGGGTTTACGGCGAAGAGCTCGATCAGAACACGGCGATGTGGTGGTCGCCCGACAGCAAGAAGATCGCTTTCTATCGCTTCGACGAGAGCCCGACGCCGGACTACTACCTGGAGCTGGATCAGACCAAGATCCAAAGCCGCATGGACGTCGAGGCCTACCCCAAGGCCGGCGCGCCGAATCCGATCGAAGAGATCCTGATCTACGACATCGCCTCGAAAAAAACCGTCACGGTCGACATCCGCGACGGCAAGCCCTTCGACGACGCGGTGCTCGGGCACTACGCCTACAACGTGTCCTGGTCGGAGAAGAGCGGCGAACTCTTGTTCAACCGCACGAATCGCCGTCAAAACGTGATGGAATTCTGCGCGGCCAATCCGGCCACGGGCAAGTGCCGCGTGATCGTGCGCGAGGAATGGCTGCCCAGCTGGACGGAGAATTCGCCCACCTGCAAGTTCCTCGAGGACGGCACGCGCTTCATCTGGGTTTCCGAGCGCACGGGCTGGCGCAATTTCTACCTGTATGAACTCAGCGGAAAACTGCTCGCCACACTGACCAAGCACGAGTTCGAAGTCGCGAACATCGTCAAGCTCGACGAAAAAAAGAGCCTGCTCTACTACATGGCGCGCGACGGCGACAACCACATGAAGTTGCAGCTGCACCGCGTTTCGCTCGACGGGAAGCACGATGCGCGCCTGACCGATCCGACGCTGAACCATCGCGTCGATCTTTCACCGGACGGCAAGTTCTTCATCGACGTCAGCCAGACTCACGACATTCCCGCGACGACGCGTCTGATGGACGCCGAAGGCAAGCTGGTGAAGGAACTCGCCACCAGCGACACTTCGAAGTTCGAACAGCTCGGCCTCAAGCGCGTCGAACTGTTCCGCTACAAGGCCGCGGACGGGACGACCGAACTGTTCGGAACGCTGCAATTCCCTTCGGATTTCGATCCGGCGAAAAAGTACCCGCTCTTGGTGGACATCTACGGCGGTCCGGCGACGAACGGCGCCAGCGAGAACTTTTCGACACCGAGTTCGCTCACCGAATACGGATTCCTGATCGCCAAGCTCGACTCGCGCAGCGCCGCCGGCCGCGGCAAGCGCTTCCTCGACGCGATCTACCAGAAGCTCGGCGTGGTCGAGATCGATGACCTGGCCGAAGGCGTCAAGTCTTTGTGGACTCGGGCCTACGTCGACAAGGAACACGTCGGAATCTTCGGCACTTCCTACGGCGGCTACGCCTCGGCCCTGTGCCTGCTGCGCCATCCCGAAGTCTTCCACGCGGCCTGCGCTTCGTCGCCGGTGACCGATTGGCGCCACTACGACACGATTTACACCGAGCGCTACATGTGGACGCCGCAGGAAAACAAGGCCGGCTACGACGCGGGCAGCGCGATGACGTACGCCAAACAACCGAGCGGCCGGTTGATGCTCTATTACGGCACCGCGGACAACAACGTGCACCCGAACAACACGATGCAGTTGGTCAAGGCGCTGCAGGCGGCGGGCAAGAGCTTTGATCTGCAGGTCGGCCCCGACCAGGGACACTCCGGCATCTCGACGGATCGGATGATGGAGTTCTTCATCGAAAATCTCAGGGCCGGCTGAGCCCCGCGGCTCGGAGCCAGGCTCGGGGGCCGTTCGCGCAGGGCCGGAACCTGTCCACCGAAGGGCGAGGGTCCTGGACTGAACGTTGACCACGCTTCGAGTCCGGGCCGCAGGCACCTACCCCAGGTTTGACCGTCAGGCAGAACAAAAATCGACACGTTCAGCGACGCCATCCAAGCGCCGTCGCGAGCCCGAGTATCGGGCGCGTCCGGCCGCGGTTTGCTCCACGTTTTGCCGGGTCGAAAAGTACGGAACAAATCTCCGCGGACTTCCGTCAACGGCTACAGCCGACCTCGCCCTTGGCTCGCTTGCGAAGCACCGGAATTGAGGTAGGCTCAGTCTGGACCTCATTGGACTCCGTGCACCGCGGGTGTCGGCCACTTGGGTGATTCCCCTTCTTTTCTACGACGAATTCAATCTCAGGAGATCGAACGTATGTCTGCTTCGAAAATGATTCTCGCGCTCAGTGCGCTCGCGCTCACCAGCGCTTCAGGTTTTGCCCAGACCGCGGACGTGGCCACCACGCCGTCGGTCGGTTCGCTCACCACGACCTTCACGGCACCGGCGAACTCGTCGGGTAGCTACTCCTCGCTGCTCGTGGACAACGGCCCGTTCGTGAACCTTCCTGCCGGCGGCTTCGGCGGCGCGGACGCCAGCCAAATCGTGACGGGCGGAAACACGTTCGGCTTCGGCCACCAACAAACCGCCAACAACCGCGTTGCGGACGACTTCACGGTGCCCGCTGGCAGGCAGTGGACGCTCTCTGACATGGCCTGGTTCTCGTATCAGACCGGCGGCGGCGCGGGTCCTAGCACGATGACCGCCGCAACTGTGCGGATTTGGTCGGGCAGCGCGGCTGGCGTCACTCTGGTTGCGGGCGACACCTCGACCAATCGACTGACCGCAAGCATTTGGTCGAATTGCTTCCGGGTCAACACGGCTCCGTTGACGGAGACCACGCGTGCGATCATGGCGAACACGATCGACATGAGCTGGGCACCTGCGCTGCCGGCCGGCCAGTATTGGGTCGACGTCGCGATGAGCGGTACCCTGGCTTCAGGGCCTTGGGCCAACCCGGTCGTGCCGCCGGCCGCCGTGGGCAACGCCTCCCAGAGCGTCGCCAACGCTGCATTCGTCACGCTCATCGACGGCACCCTCCCGTCCGTCGAGTTCCCGTTCAAACTGAACGGAGCCGAAATTACCCTGCCGATCATCTACTGCACGGCGAAGATCAACTCCTTGGGTTGCATCCCGGCGATCGCCGCGACGGGAACTCCGAGCGCGACGAGCGGCTCGGGCTTCACGATCAGCGCTTCGAACGTGATCAACAACAAGCCCGGCTTGGTGCTCTACTCCAACGCGGGTCAGGCCGCAGTCGCCTTCCAGGACGAGCTGCGTTACGTCGCGACGCCCCTCAAGCACTCCACTCCGATCAACTCGGGCGGCAATCCTCCGCCGAACGACTGCTCGGGCGTGTACTCGCTCGACATGAACACGTTCGCGGTCGGTGGGCTCGGCGGCACGCCGGCTCCCTACTTGGTCGTTCCGGGCACCGTGGTCAACGCCCAAGTCTGGGGCCGCGACCAGGGCTTCCCCGCCCCGAACAACTCGACGTTGTCGAACGGGGTCGAATTCACCATCGGCGCGTGATTTTGAAAAGCGAGTCAGCCCCGCGCTGACTAGAGCTTGCCTGAAATTCGGGGCCGACCGCGCGCTGCGCGGCCGGCCCCGATCCTTTTCGGCAGACCAGCAGGAGAATGGAGTGGGCGGGACGTTACCTCATTACACTGTGCGGCCGCGCTATCCCCTCTGGGTCGAAGGCGCGCCACACCCATGCTTCGACTTCAACTGTGCGCCGCTGCAGCGCTGTTCTCCAGCCTGCTCGGGTCCGCTTCCGCGCAGGAAGCCTCTCCGCCCTCGCGCGAGCTGCTACTCGAGCTGACCGCGCAACCCAGGCTAGCCGGTACGAGCGGTTCGCTGCGCGCCGCGCGTTTCGTCGGCGGCGTCTTGGAGCGCGCGGGCTGGAAAGTCGAGTACGACGAGCGCGAGGTGCTGCTTTCGATGCTGCATGCCATCGACTTCACGATCCATGCCAACGGCGACAAGGGCAACGTGCTGGTCGAGCGCCATGAACGCTTCGACCCCGACGCGATTCCCGCCGGTGAAGTACCCGCGTATTCGGCTTGGTCCGCGAGCGGCAGCGTCAGCGGCCCGGTGATCGACGCCGGCCGCGGTCTGCGCGCGGATTTCGAGCGCCTGAAATCCTTAGGGCTCGAATTGCAGGGCTCGATCGCGCTGGTGCGCTACGGCGGCAGCTATCGCGGCATCAAGGTCGACCTCGCGAGCGAATTCGGTTGCGCAGGCGTGCTCTTGTTCAGCGATCCTGTCGAGGACGGCGCGGGCAAAGGCGAGGTCTGGCCCGCAGGACCGTGGAAGCCCGACACGGACGCGCAGCGCGGCTCGATCTCGCCGATGGGCCGCGCGCCCGGCGATCCCTCAACGCCGGGCTTTGGTTCACCGCGTCCGGGTGAACGTGCCGCGCGCAGTTCGACCGCCGAGGTCGATCGCGGACTGCCGCGCATCCCCTGCATTCCGATCGGAGCGCGCGAGGCATTGCTCTTGACCGGCGGGCTTGCAGAAGTCAACGGCACGAGCGGTGACACGGCCTCCTATCGACTGGGCCCCGGACCGCTGGTGGTCGACTTGAACGTCGATGCGCCGCGCGAGCTGCGCACGATTCGCAATGTGATCGCGACACTGCCTGGGCAGGACAAAAAGCTCGTGATCGCCGGCAACCACCGCGACGCGTGGGTGCGCGGTGCCAACGACGCGGGCTCGGGCACTGTGGCTTTGCTGCGCGCGGCGCAACAACTAGGCGAGCGCGCCAAAGCCGGCTGGACACCCAAGCACACGATCGTCATGGGCTTCTGGGACGCCGAGGAGTTCGGCCTGATCGGCTCGACCGAATGGGGTGAGGCGAACGCGGAACGATTGGTCAAGGACGCGCTGGTCTACATCAACGCGGACACGGCGGTCGGCGGAACGAAGTTCGGCGCTTCAGGAGCACCGGGCATGCTCGGCAGTCTGCTGAAGGTGCTCGATTCCATTCCTGACGCGTCTGGCAAGACGACGCTGGGCAGCGAATGGCGCGCGAGTTTCAAGGATCGTCCAGCCGTCTTCGACCTGCCCGGCTCGGGCTCGGACTTCGCGGTCTTCCTGCATCATCTTTCCGTGCCCGTGATCGACTTTGGATTCAATGGGAACTCGGGCGGCCAGTACCACACGAAGTTCGACGACTTCGCGATGGTCGAGCGCTACCTCGATCCCGGTTTCGTCGGTCACGAACTCGCTGGACGTTTCGCCGCGCAGTTGCTCGGCACATACGCCGATCTCGACAACGGCGGCTTCGACGATGCCGAAGCGGCGCGCGCGATGGCGGCGGTCGTGCGTGGCGCGGGCCGCGAGAGCGCGCTCGAAAAGTACTGGCTCGGCGAACGCCGCTCCGAACGTCTCGCGCTGGCATTCGACGAATTGGCCAAGGCCGTCGAAGCCAATGCGGCCACGCCCGGCCCGCGCCTGTACTCCGCGCTGGCCGAGGAAAAAGGCATCGTCGGCCGCCCCTGGTACAAGAATCCGCTCTGGGCCCCGGGGCTCGAGACCGGTTACAGCGCGGAGACCCTGCCATCGCTGCGCGCGGCGGCGCGGCGCGGAGAGGCCTTCCTCGAAGCGGAAGTCGCGCGCCTCGTGGAACGTGTGGCGGCCGTGACGGCGGCCTGGAACCAGTCGAGTCGCTGATCGTGCGCGCGTGAGTCCGCTGCTCGAAGCCTTCCGCCGTTTCCTGCGCTACAAGCGTCCGCTGGCGCTGGGAATCCTGTGCGTGCCGCTGTCGTCACTCGGCGATATCTGGATCACGAAGCTGATCGGCGATGCACTCGACCGGCTGCGCGCAGGCAGCCAGGCGGATTTCCTGGCGGGACTGTTCTGGATGCTGCTCGCGATTGCAGCGTTTCGCGGCCTGTTCCGCTTCCTGCAGCGCTGGTGGATCGTGTGTGTCTCGCGCTACGTCGAGAACGATCTCAAGCAGGCGCTGTTCGACAAGTTGACGCGGCTCTCGTTCACGTTCCACAACAAGAGCCGCTCGGGCGATCTGGTCAGCCGCCTGACCAGCGACGTCGAAAACGTGCGCATGTTCCTCGGGCCGGGCCTGATGTACACACTCGGCGCGCTGGTCATGATCCCGGTCAGCCTGATCTATCTCCTGGCGCTCAACGCGCCGCTGGCCCTGGCCATGGTCGTGCCGCTTGCGATCATGGGCCTGGGCATGAAGCTGCTCTCGCCCCGGCTCAATCGCCACTCGACGGCCGTGCAGGAGAGCCTGGCCGAAATTTCGAGCCGCGCCCAAGAGAACTTCGCCGGCATCCGCGTGGTCAAGGGTTATGGCCGCGAAGATCAGCAGATCGCGCGCTTCGAGCGTGTTTCGCGCCAGACCATGGGCCACCAGATCGAGCTAGGCCGCGCGCGCG
>JAYUUV010000366.1:0-3367 GCA_043754695.1 Planctomycetota bacterium | reverse complement strand
CTCGCCGACGGCCCGGCCGACTGGGATCAGCGCAAGCAGATCCAGATCGACGTGGCTGCGATCGAGGAGTGGACCGCCAAGCACGGCTCACAAGCCCCAGGCAGCGTCAAATGAGTCTCTTTCGCCGCATGCTCTCCGGTTCGCGATTGCGTCAGCTAAGTCGTGCTGTCGCTGAGTCTCCTTCGCCGCGATCCTATGCGGAACTGGCCGCCGAGCACGCGCGCCTGGAAGAAATGGTGGACGCCGAGCGCGTTGCGCGCGAGGGCCTGGAACTTTTTCCAGGCAACAGCGAACTCTGCCGTCTGGCCGATCGTTCGCGCGCCATCGAAGCCGAAGGCCGCACACGCGAGCTGTATCGCGAACTGCGCGATGCCCCGCGGCCGGCCCTGTGGCGCGAATTGTGCGAGATCCTGCTCGCCAGCGGGCGCATCGCCCGCGCCGAGGAGTGCGCACAGGAGTGGTTCAACGCGACCGGCGACGGCAATGCGCAACTGGCGCGCGGCCAGGCGCGCAGCGAGCGCTTCTTCAGCGACCGCCGGCGCGACGACGCCAAGCTCGCGCTCGAGTTGATCGAAGCCGGCGAGAAACTTCTGGCGCGTGATCCGCGCCCGTTGCGCCTGAAGTTGGCCCTGTATTCGCGCGTCGGCGCATGGACAGAAGCGCGCCGCACGGTCGGGCAGCTGCTCGAGCTCGAGCCCGGCGACGCCGCGCTCGAAGCCCGCTTCCGCTCGCTTTCGACGCTGATCGATCGCGCGCCCACGCTGGATCAAGCGTTGCGCGACGTCGAAAAGAGCGGCCGGCTCATCGATGAGGAATCCTGCGCGCAGGAAGGTCCGGCGTCCGCCGGCGAGATCCGGCCGGTGCTCAAGCGCATGTGCAACGAGCCCGGCGTACGCGGCGCGATCTACGTTCGCGGAGCGACCGCCCTGGTGCAGGGCCCGCGCGGAGCCACGGCCGAGCGCACCGCGCGCGCCGTGCGCGAGGTCGTGCAGAAAAGCCGCACCGCCGCGCGCCGCCTCGGCCTCGGACAGGCCGTGGAGGTCACGCTCGAAGGCGACTTCGGCCACTTGCAAGTCTGCCCCGGCGACCTCGGAGCCGCGGCGCTGTGGTCAGCGCGCCCGCCGACGGCGCGCATCCGCCAGGAGCTCGTCGAACTCACTGCCTTGACCGGCACCTCTCCCCAGGACACCGACGCTTGAAGCGCATTCTCGAACCCCTCGCCCAGATCCCCGGCGTGCGCATGGCCTTGCTGGTCGCGCACGACGGCGTGCCCGTCGTGGTCAAGAACTCCGCCGACAACGCGGCCGATGGTCAGCTCGAAGCCACGCTCGCCGGCGAGACCGCCGAGTCGCTGTCGGCGCTTGCCGCCGGCTGGCTCAACGAGCTCGAGCGCTCGATCGGCCCGCTTTCGTGGGGCTCGCCGCAGCGTGTCGTGCTGCGCGCCGCACGCGGATCGCTGGTCATGACCCACGCTCCCGGCGCGCTGCTGCTGGTCATCGCCGACCAGCGCATGTCGCCCGACGAATTGCGCCTGCCGATGGAGGCCGCCGTCGTTCGCATGCAGCGCCTGCTGCGGCCCAAGCAGGAAGGCGAAGGCTCCCATCGGCCGGCGCCGATCGATGGCGCACTGCCTTCGCGCACTGAATCCAAAGGTCCGACGCCATCTCGTGTCGATACCGCATCCTAGGTCTCTCTCCACCGCGTCTTCGGGAATCGCTTCATGGTCCAAATCAACTTCGCTCAGAAGCAAGTCAACGCCAAAGTCGTCTACTACGGCCCCGGCATGTCCGGCAAGACGACCAACCTCGAGATCGTGCACCAGCGCGCGCCCGAACCTAACAAGGGCGATCTGACATCGATCTCGACCGATGGCGATCGCACGTTGTTCTTCGACTTCATGCCGCTCGATCTAGGCACGGTCGCGGGCATGCGCACGTGCTTCCAGATCTACACCGTGCCCGGTCAGGTGTACTACAACTCGACGCGCAAGCTCGTGCTGCAGGGCGTTGACGGCGTGGTCTTCGTCGCCGACTCCTCGGCCGCGATGAAAGCCGAAAACCTGGAGTCGCTGCGCAACCTCGAAGAGAACCTGAACGAGTACGGCAAGAGCCTGGCGACGCTGCCGCACGTGATTCAGTTCAACAAGCGCGACCTTCCCGACGCGCTGCCGGTCGATGAACTCAATGCGCTGTACAACCAGCACAATGCGCCGTTCTTCGAAGCGATCGCGAAGTCGGGTCAGGGCGTTTTCCCGACGCTCAAGGCGCTTGCTGCCAGCGTGCTCGAATCGATCCACCAGAACAGCGCGGGTGGCGCGCGCGCCCAAGCCGGCACAGCTGCACGTCCGGCAGCCGCCGCACCTGCTCCTGCTCCCGCGCGCAATCCCGCGGCTGCGCTGCCGCGCGGCGCGCACGAAGCGGCTGCCGGGCCATCGCCGCAACGCCAGATGGCCGGAGCTTCGATGGCGGGAAATACCAACGCACACGCTGAAGCGAAGCACAATCCCATGCAAGCGCCGGCTCAGAACACGGCCCAGCGTTCGGCGATGTCTCCGCCGCCGCAGGGCATGCCGGCGCCGCTCGGACATGCCAATCCGCAGCAACCGGTGATGAATCAGGCCGGGCTCTTGACCCAGACCGGATTCCACAACGCCGCCCTGGGTGGGGCCGCACAAGCTCAGCAACAAGCGCAGCAACAAGCCGGTTCGCTGCAGCTCTCGAATCGGGCGGCGGCGCAGGGTGCCGGCGCTCAAGCAGCGCGGCCCGCGGCGCGACCCAAAGCTCCGCCGCGCCCGGCCGGCGCGCCGCCGGCCGGCAAGGCACTCGAGGGCACGCGCTTCCGTCCGCGCAACCAGACCGCCCCGGCGCCGCGCAGTCAACCGCGCCCGACGCCGAGTGGCGCGCGCAAGGGCAAGGAATTCACGATCGTCCTCGTCGGACTCGGTGTCGTCGTTGTCGGTGTGTTGGCCTGGGTCGCCGCATCCTTCTTCTAACCAAAGGTCCCCACATGAAGATCCGCGACGAAAAACTGCGTGCCGACCGACTGGTGTTCTACGCCCAGGATGTCGAGCGCCTCGACGGCGAGCTCGATGCGTTCCTCGAATTGTGCGGCGCGCGCTGTGCGCTCTTGATCGACAAGGAAGGTCACCTCGTCACGCGCCGTGGCGAAGCGTTGGGCTCTTCGGTCGAGTCGATCTCGGCCCTGATCGCAGGCTCGTTCGCCGCCACGAAGGAGATGGCCCGGCAGCTGGGCGAGGACGAGTTCTCGATTCTCTTCCACCAGGGCGCGCGCGATTCGATCCAGTTGCAACTGGTCGGAGATCGCACGCTGCTTGCGGTGCTCTTCGACCAACGCACGAACTTGGGGC
>JAYUUV010000365.1:0-3892 GCA_043754695.1 Planctomycetota bacterium | reverse complement strand
AACCGGCGACGGTAGCGCATCCAAAGTCCAGGATGAGTCTGGGCAGTCACGGCGCTAGTTTAGTGTTCTGAGTTGGCAGCCGCGACCTTTTCGATGGCGGCGCCGACCTGCCTTGGCGCCAGGCAGGACACGGTCCACTCGGAGGAACAGGCGCCAAGGACGGACCGGCACGGCACGTGCACCCATCGTTGCCTCGATGACGGAGATGCCATGCCGCGCACTTCCACGGCGAATCGGACGGCCTACACTAGGCGCCCCGATCGCTGCCCGACGGATCCGCTTGAACCACTCCATCCTGATCGACCTTCAGCGCGCGGCGGGAGCGCAGCTCACGCCCGGCGCGCAGCCTTTGCTGGTCACCTACGGCGACGTGCCCGCGGAATATCGAGCGGGCTGCGACGGCGCGGCGTTGTTCGACCGCACGGACCGCGGATCGATCGAAGTGCTAGGCGCGGACGCGGCTACTTTTCTGCATCGCCTGCTGGCCAACACCGTGCGCACGCTGAAACCCGGCGAGGGCAACAAGAATTTGCTGCTCTCGAGCCGCGGCAAGGTGCTCGCGGCCTTCGACCTCGAACTCGAGAGCGATCGCGTGCGCCTGTCGACAGAGCCCGGCGCGACTGCGGGACTCTTGAAGGCGCTCGATACCTATCTGTTCGCGGAGAAGTTGCGCCTGATCGATCGCACGGAACTCTGCGCGCCGCTCGAACTCGCTGGGGCAAAGGCGAGCGAGATCGCCGAGTCGCTCTTGAATGCGAAGCTGCCCGGCGATGATCACGCTTGGATCGACGTGGCCTTCGCTGAACACAAAGTGCGCGCGAGCCGACTGGTCGTCGCCGGATCGCCGGGTGTGCGCCTCGACGGCGGGCCGCTCGCCGCGCCGGCGCTGTGGCGCGCGCTGATCGAGCGCGGCGCGACTCCCGCCGGTCTCGCCGCCGAAGATTGCCTGCGCGCGGAAGCTTGCTTCGCACAGCCCGGCGTCGACATCGACGAGAACGTCTATCCGCAGGAAGCGCGGCTCGAGCGTGCCTTCAGCTTGACCAAGGGTTGTTACATCGGTCAGGAGGTCGTCGCCAAGATCGACACCTACGGTGGCTTGAACAAGCGTCTGACCGCGCTGCGCATTTCCGACGACGAGCCTCTCGCACGCGGCACACGCCTGTATCGACTCGACGAAGGCGAATGGCGCGATCTGGGCGTGCTGACGAGCTGGGCCTATTCGTTCGTGCTCGACAGCGGCTTGTGCCTCGCCTTCGTCAAGCGCCGCCACCAGGCACCCGGCACGGAATTTCGCGTCGGCGAAGGACCGCGTACCGCAGTCGTCGTGACTTCACCGGTGCGAGCGAGCGCCGTGCCTGTCACCGGCGACTTCGAAGTTGCGCAGGCGCAGTAACGCGCTCAGTGCAGCGTGGTGAACGAGCTCGGCGCGCCGCGAGCGCTGCGCAACTCGACGGTGGCATCGAGTTCGATCGGGCCCGCGGGAATCGTGCCGTCAATGCGCACCGGCACGCCGGAGCCCGCTTCCATCCAGATCGAGATGGTGCCGTGGATGCCGAAAAGGCCCTCGAATTTGTTCGTTTCGCTGCCGGCCTTGCCCTCGGGCGCACTGGTGCGCAACTCGATCGCGACACACTTGAACTTCCCGGCAGAGGTTTCGATCTGCTTCGTCGTTCCGCGCGTCAATTGCAACCGCCACAGATCGCTGCGGTCGACCAGCGGGAACTCCATAGCTGCGCGGCCGTCCATCACCATGCTGCGCGCGAGGTAGACCGCGGTCATCATGTCCAAGGTACCGGCGGGAATTTCGCGCAGCTTCGGATCCTTCCAGACGCGATGCTCCAGTTTCTTGCACTTCTTGCAGTGTTCGTCCTTCTGCCACGGCCAAGTGCTCGAGACGAAGTGCTGCTTGTCCTTGCAGCCCTTGCAGTGCCCGTCGGCCCGATAGCGCGAGACTTCCTTGCCGTCCTGCAAGCCAAACCACAGTTCGCGCGTTCGATTCTCCGTCCCGGTCTGGGAGTTTCGGTGAACCAAACGCGGCCAGGGCTGCGGCAGCAACGTGGCGCTGATGACGTTATCGAGCGTGTAGACCTTGTAGCTGCCCTCGGCGCGACCGGTGAGCGACGCCTGCTCGCCGGCATCGCCTTCGCGCTTGTCGGAGTAGAACGGTCGCACGACAGAGCTCATCGTCACCTTGCCGACGTCGGGACTACCTAGCCAACCGAGATTCAGGTGCACTTCGTAGACCAGCGTTTCGTCGCGCGGCAGCACCAGGCTCACTTCGCCCGGGCCGCGCTCGAGACGGAACAACTCAGGCAGTTCGGGGTTGGAGACAGAAGCGACCACGGGAGCGTTGACCTGCGCACCGTCCTGCTCGGGCACGCTCTTCGATTCGCCGGCCGTCGGCTCGAACGCAACGTCGTTTGCGGTCTTCACCGGATCGGTAGCGGGAGCGGATTCGCGCTCGGGCTCGGAGAAAGGCGCGTTGGGATCGCTGCTGGGTGCGTGCTCCTGGACAGTCTCGTCCGGCATTTCGTGGGCCGGAGGAACCGACGCGACGGATCCGCGATCGCTGCGCGCAAAAGCCGCGGGCGTACAGGCCGTCAAAACGACGGCCAAGGCGACCATCGAACCTTTCGCAAATTCCGCGCTCAGTCTTTTCATAGAGTGTCTTCGTCGCGCGCACCGTCGCCAAGGTGCGCCAGGTCGAGTCGGCGCTCCGCCTCGCGCACGGCCACACGCGCCGGAGGCAGCTTTCCCTCCGCGGACATTCTTAGCACGCGCGCGACGGTCGATCCTATCTTACGCTCGATCACGTCCACCGCTTCACGCTTGTTTTGCAGATGAAAAGTTGCACCGCGGATCAGGGCGCCCGCGTTGATCACGAAGTCGGGAACATACAGGATCCCGCGCTCGTGCAAACGATCGCCGTGCAACGCGCGGGCGAGCACGTTGTTCGCGCCCCCGGCGACGATCCGACAGCGCAACCTCGTCAAAGTCAGGTCGTGCAGGATGCCTCCCAGCGCGCAGGGCACGAAAACGTCGCAGGACGGGTCGTACTCGCTGGCCGGATCGATCAGTTCCAGCCCGACTTCCGCGGCGACGTGCTCGGCCCGGGCAGTGTCCACTTCAGCCGCGAGCACGCGCGCTCCACACTGCACGAGTCGCTGGGCGACACGCGCGCCCACTTCGCCCAGGCCCTGCACGACCAGCGTGCGCCGCGTCCAGTCCGCCGCGGCGTCGAGGTGCACAAGTGCGGCCTCGATCCCTGCGAAAACCCCGGCCGCGGTCGACTCCGCGAGTTCGCCTGGCCCCGCGGGGCCGGGATCGGTCACATAGGAGGTGTGCCGGGCCAGCGCCGCAAGCTCGCGGTCGCCGGTACCGACGTCCGGTCCCGTGTAGACACGCCCGCCCAACCTCTCGATGATCCGTCCGAGGTGTTCGAAGGCGGCCTCGAGCTCGAGGTCTGGCCGATCGAGGACCACGAGCTTGGCTCCGCCCGCGGGCAGTTCCGCCAGGGCGCATTTGTACGTCATCGCGCGCGACAGACGCAGGCAATCGCGCAGCGCCTCGCGCTCATTCAGGTAGGTCCAGCGCCGGATCCCGCCGAAGGCCGGTCCACGGCTCGTGTCGTGAATCCCAAGAAAGGCCCGCAGACCCGAGCGGCCGTCGTGAATGGCCATCACCTCCTCGAAGCCCTCGCGGGCCATGGCGTCGAGAAGGTGGATGCTCATGTCGAGCACTCAAGGCTACCAGGGATACTGCCCCTCATGGCTGTGCCTTACATACCGGGAAATACCCGCCACTCGAGCAGTTTTTCTACCGTCCAGGGCTCCTTCTGGACTCCGAGCACCATGGCCGGCGTGGTTTCCGGCTCGCGGTTGGTTCTTCCGCG
>JAYUUV010000364.1:0-6137 GCA_043754695.1 Planctomycetota bacterium | reverse complement strand
TCGAATCGTGCGATCGGCGAGCAAAGCGACCGCGGGATCGTGCGTCACGAGCACCAAGGTCGTGCCGTCCCGCGCGCGCATTCCGATCAGACGCTCGAGCACCGCCTTGCCCGTCGCGCTGTCGAGGTTGCCGGTGGGTTCGTCCGCGAACAGGATCGACGGACGCGCCGCGAAAGCGCGCGCCAGGGCGACACGCTGTTGCTCGCCGCCGGAGAGCTGACTGGGATAGTGGTGCACGCGTTCGGCCAGGCCGACTTCGCCCAGCAGCCGATCCGCTTCGCCGCGTGCATCGGCGTGCTCGCATAGCTCGAGCGGGAGCATCACGTTTTCGCGCGCGGTGAAATTGGTCAAGAGCTGGAATGACTGGAAGACGAAGCCGATCCCGTCGCGGCGCAGACGCGCCAGATCGTCCTCGCCAAGATCCTGGATCGCGCGGCCGTCGACGAGGACTTCGCCGGAAGTCGGACGGTCGAGGCCGGCCAAGAGACCGAGCAGCGTCGACTTGCCCGAACCCGACGGCCCGACGATGGCGACGAACTCGCCGGGCGCCACGCACAGGTCGACATCGCTGAGCAAGGCGATCTCGCGCGATCCTGAGGCAAGCCGCTTGCTGAGCTTGCGACATTCCAGTCGGGGAGTGTTCACGGGCGACATATCTAGCTTCTTGAACGTGGCTTTCACCTGCGATCCCGAGGCCAAGACTCGAAATCCTTCGCCGCGGACTAGAATCAGCCCTCGGCCATGGACCCCAAAGCTCTGACTTTCGCGCGCCTCGTGCTGCCGCTCGCGCTCGTCGCCTGTGCCGAGGATCCGCAGCACATCAATTCGCCCTCCCTGGCGAGTTCAGAGGCGCCCGCGAACCTAGGCGGCGAAACGACCGAGTCTCCGCTAGTGGTCTTCCTGGGCGACAGCCTGACCGCGGGCAACGGCCTGGCCGAGAACGAGGCCTATCCGGCGCTGATCAGGGCCCGACTCGCGCGCGAGGGGCACCCCGTGCGCATCGTCAACGCAGGTGTCAGCGGCGACACCTCGGCCGGCGGACTCGCGCGCCTGGACTGGATGCTCAGCCAGCATCCGGACATCGTGGTGGTCGCGCTCGGGGCGAACGACGGACTGCGCGGGCTTCCGGTGGCTGAATTGGAGAGCAATCTCAATGCGATCGTCAGCCGCGCGCGCGACGGCGGTGCGCGAGTGCTGCTCGCCGGCATGCTCGTTCCGCCGAATTACGGCAGCGACTATGCGCGCGCGTTCGCCGAGGTCTTTCCGCGTGTTGCCAATGAGAACCACGTTGCCCTGGTGCCTTTTCTGCTCGAAGGCGTCGGCGGACAGGCGGCCCTGAACCAGGCGGACGGCATGCACCCCAACGCCAAGGGGCAGGCGATCGTGGCCGACAACGTGCTCAAGGGGCTCTCCGAACTGCTCGCCGCGAAGTGAGCGTTGCGAGGAGCGCCTTCGCGCCGCCTAATAGCGGCCCATGAGTGTTCTCGATCGCGCCCGTGAACTGTGCCGCTTCATCGATGCCGCGCCGTCGCCGTTCCACGCGGTGGCCGAGTGCGCGCGGCGTTTGGAGGAGGCCGGTTTCGAGCGCCTCGACGAAACGGCGCCCTGGGGCAGCGCACCGAAGCAGGCCTTCCTCGTGCGCTCCGGTTCGCTCTTGGCCTGGGACGCGTCGCGGGCCAAGGCGCTCGACTCCGGCTTTCGGATCCTTGGCGCGCACACCGACAGTCCGAACCTGCGCATCAAGCCCCACGCGAACACCGGCGCGGCGGGTTTCCGGCAGCTGGGCGTCGAGGTCTACGGCGGCGTGCTGCTCAACTCGTGGCTCGACCGCGACCTGGGAATTTCAGGACGCGTTTTCGTGCGCTCCGGCGCCGGATCGCAAGCGCGACTCTTGCGCGTCGATCGGCCGCTGCTGCGCGTCGCGCAACTTGCGATTCACCTCGACCGCGAAGTCAACGACCGCGGCCTCGTGCTCGACAAACAATTGCACATGGCGCCGATCTGGGCCCTGGGTCGGCCCGCGCCCGACGTGTTCGAGAGTTTCCTCGCCGCCGAGTTGCGCTGCGAAGTGCGCGACATCCTGTCGTGGGACTTGATGTGCCATGACGTGCTGCCCGCGAGTCTGCTCGGCCTGACCGAGGATTTTGTCGTCGCGCCCAGGCTCGACAATCTGTGCTCCAGCTTTTGCGGACTCGAAGCGTTCTTGCTGGCTTCGATGTCGGGCAATGGCAACGCCGTTTCCGTGCTTTCGCTTTTCGACCACGAAGAAGTCGGCAGCACTTCCCATCGCGGCGCGGCGAGTCCGCTGCTCAAGGACGCGTTGGAGCGCATCGTGCTCGCGCAGGGCGGCGCGCGCGAAGATCTGCACCGTGCGATCGCGCGCTCGTGGTGCGTGTCGGCCGACATGGCCCACGGCACGCATCCCAACTATCGCGAGAAGCACGAGCCCGAGCACTGGATCACGCTCAACGCCGGCCCGGTGATCAAGATCAACACGAATCAACGCTACGCGACCGACGCGGAGGGCGAAGCGTTGTTCGCGCGCTGCTGCGAGATCGCGCAGATCCCGTACCAGAAGTACAGCCATCGCTCGAACCTGGCCTGCGGTTCGACCATCGGTCCGATCACCGCTGCAGCGTTGGGCATTCGCGTCGTCGACGTCGGCAATCCGCAGTTGTCGATGCATTCTTGCCGCGAGATGTGCGGTTCGGCCGATCCCGATTTCTTGGTGCGCGCGCTGGAGCCGTATTTTCTTGGCGCCGCACACGCCTGAGCGAAAGCTCACATTTCATTTCTTTTCAACGACCCCGAACAGCGAACGCGAGGATCCATGTCGCCTGCATTGCAGACTGTCGCCCCCGGAAAGATCGTCGGTATCTACTACACGCTCAAGGACAAGGACGGCGCGGTCGTCGACACCAATCGCAAGGGCGGCAAGCCGATGGTCTTCCTGCACGGTGGGGGCACCATCCTGCCGGCGCTCGAAGCCGCGCTCGTCGGCAAGGCCAAGGACGACGAAGTCTTGGTCCAACTTTCGCCCGAAAAAGGCTACGGCGCGGTCAAGCCCGAGCTGCACAAGCGCGTGCCGCGCAACAAGTTTCCCAAGGGCCGCGAATTGAAGGTGGGGATGCACTTCACCAGCGATGAAGGCGGCCGGCCGATGCCGGTCGCGATCACCGGCTTTGACGGAGACGACGTGCTCGTCGACCAGAACCATCCGCTGGCCGGCCAGGAACTGTTCTTCGAGGTCACAATCGCCGGCGTACGCGATTCGACCAGCGAAGAGCGCCAGCACGGCCATCCCCACGGGCCGGGCGGGCATCACCACTAGGGCCCCCGCGGCGGGCACTCACTCGCGCGAAATCGCGCCCCAGGCTATCCTGCTCAATTCCCCGCCGTCCTTTGGAGACGGCGGAGCACCCCCGACTCTCGACCCCTCGTTCTCCCATGCAAAGTGCAGCGCTTGACCTCCGCAAGGGCCTCCTGATCCTCTACGAGGGCCGGATGTGCAACGTGATCCACTGGAACATCCTGCGCAACGACCGCCGCCAGTTCGTGCAGATGAAGGTCAAGGACCTGCTCACCGGCCGCGTGCAGGAAATGAAGGAGCACGGCGAGACCAAGTACGAAGTGCTCGACACCGAGAAGATCGACCTGACGCACTCGTACCGCGACGGCAACGACGAAGTCTTCTACACCGAAGCGGGTGAGGAATACCGCGTTGGCCAGGAGGCGGCGAAGGACGCGCTGCTTTGGAGCAACTCGACCTACAAGGGCATGCTCGCCGACGGCAAACTCGTCGCCATCGCTTTGCCCGCGCACGTCGTCGGCACGGTGGTCGACACCGCGCCGCCGATGAAGGGTGGGGGATCGGGCACCAAGGACGCGGTGCTCGACAACGGTGTCAAGGTGCGCGTCAGTTTGCTCACCGCCGTCGGCGACAAGGTGCGCCTCGACGCGGAGACGCTCGAGTTCAAAGAGCGCCTGTAGCTCGCGCTGCGCTCGCGGCAAAGCTGCCGCGAGCGCGAACTTGGAAGCGTCGGATTACGGGATGACGTACTCCAGCCCGTCCGACAATGTCGTGTTGTTCGGCGCAGGGAAACCCGGATCGCGACCCCAGAATTGGCAGTCGACGACCGTTCCCGGAGTGACCAGATAGGGCGCCGGCGTTCCGCCGAGCACGCCGTGCGAGAACGCGTTCATGTCGACCGCATACACGCCCGAGCAATCATTCGTCGGCGACGGCGATCCGCCGGAATTCAGCGGCACCGAACGCTTGATCGGCGAATTGACGCAGCGCAGTCCGCCTTGGAACGGAGCCGCAGCGCGGCCGGCATTGGTGTAAAGCAGCAGCCCCTGTTTGTTGTTGCGCACCTGTGAAGCAAAGACCGTAAAGCCGCTGGTCGCGACGGCACTGGGCGCACCACTGAAGGAAATTGCGGGCGTGCAGCCGAGCGAGTTGACCTTCGGAGTGCAGTAGGTGACCGGCGCGGCCCCCGGCAGCACGTAGCTCGTGAAACCCAGGCGCCAACCGCAGTCCGCGAAACAGCCCGGTCCCATCAGGTACAGGAGCGGTGCGTAGAGGGGCGTTCCCGGAGGGGCCACGTACGAGCCGACGATGCCCGTGCCCGTGCCGTTGCCGAACATCTCGATGACGAACGGCGTGCCCGGAGCGAGGCTGATGCTCGAGGCGGTCGTGTCGACGAACACCACCTCGTTGGCACCGGTTGCCTTCGTGATCACCGAAGTGAAGACGGTCGGGCCCGTGTTCCAACCCGGCCCGAGTCGGATCGCGACATTGAGCTGGGCGCCGGCATTTCCGCTCAGCGTCAGGCTGAAGCCTTCGAGGGTGCCGGCGATGCCGGCCTGAACTTCTTGCTGCCAGACGAGGAACGCCGCGTCACCGTTGAAACCGGCATTGGTGGCCGGGCTCATCTGATCCTGCACGCCGACCTGGGCAAAAGCAGCGGGGAGCGTCACGCACAGCGCGACGACGACGGAACTGATTCTTCGGAACATAGGACTCTCCTAAAGGGGGGCTCGCGGGCAGTGATTCGCTGGCGGGGAGGGCCAGTGGGGACGCTAGTCGACTGAGCGAGCGTACCACTCTCGCCCGGGGTGCCTAGCCCGCCAGGACCTGGTCCGCGATTTCCAGGTGATGAAGCGTGTGCAGCGCCGCGAAACGCACCCACAGCGGCGCTGTCAACGGCCCTAGCAACTGATGGGGGATACGGCCGGGGGCCGCGAGCAGGGGTTGAGGCTCGCGTGCGTGACGCGAAAAGCCCTGCTCGGCGGTCTTGAGCCATTCGTCGAGCAGCACGCGATCGATTTTCGCGGGGGGCCGCACCATGCGCGGAGACTGGGCCAAGCCGCGTGGAATCTTGCCGCTTCCAAGGATCTCGAGCGCGCCGGAAACAGGTTCGCCGCTCGCGATCACGAGCAAGCCCGTGCCCGAGACGAGGCTATCGAGGTTGCGCACGATCAACTCGTTGGCGAGCGCGACGTGCGCGATGTGCTCGAGCGCGCACCAGCCGGAGATCTCAGGCTTCCTGCGTTCAGCGCGCTCCACGGGCATGGCCTCGATCGCGCGCAGACGCGCCAAGGCGCGTTCGATGTCGACGAAGTCCTGGGCGATGTCCATGCGCTTTCTTTCGCGAGCTACGCGCGGCTACTCGATCTTGCGCAGCACGACGTTGCGGAACTGGATGTGCGAGCCTTCCGATTGCAGGCAGATGTTGCCGGGCACGCGCTCGACCCAGCTCGCGCGATTTTGAACCGTACCGTTGACTTCGAGTGTCAAGTCGCCGCGATCGAGCGTGATCTTGTAGTGATTCCACTCGCCGAGCGGAAGCTCATTGCAGGGCGCGAGCTTGCCGGTGTGGCGGCCGTCCGTGCGCGACTTGTCGACTTGCATCGGCACTTCATCGATGTTCCAGATGTCGCCGGCGTTGCGATTCTCCAGTTGGGCTTCGACGCTCTTCGGCCAGACCTTGTCAGCGCCGACGCGGCGCAACAGGACGCCGGAGTTCCCGGGTTTTTCGCCGGCCTTGAAACGCCAGTCGAGTTCGATCACGAAGTCTTCGTAGGTCGCTTCCGTGCGCAGGTAGCCGATCGGATTGCCCTTGCAGTCGAGCACG
>JAYUUV010000363.1:0-4358 GCA_043754695.1 Planctomycetota bacterium | reverse complement strand
GGCGAAAAGGTAGGGTGGTTGGGTACCTGACTCGGTACAACCCGCCTGCGCGCCAGAGCGAACTGCGCGGGGGGGGCCGTGTTAGCATCTTTGAGCACTTGGCGTGTGCGCAGCCCCGCCTCAAGCCCCATCGGCAGGTCAGCTGCCGCGCCAAATCCAAGCAAGAGAGTGGTGCATTGCTCCATCGCGACTCCTGGCCCCCCGTCTGCTTGCTGATCCTGGCGGCCTGCGGCACGGACGATCGACGCGTGGCCGACGACAGCTGGAAGGAAGCGCTCAGGGCGGTCCGCCCTCAAGAACTCGCTAAGCCCGGGGAGCAAGCTGAAGGCCACACGCGGAGTTTCGAATTGCGCATGCCGAAAGGTATCTTGGAGCCGAAACGCTGGACTTGTGGCCAGCTCGTGATGCAAGGCTACTTCGGTGTCGTGACCTACGACAATTTCCAGCGCACGGGCGGTGCTGGTCCGGACATCGCCACCGATGGCGACGAGAGTTTTCCGACGATCGGCGGCGGCGCAATGTGGAAACTTGCCGGGGAGCGAGTCGACTTCGGCCTCGAAGGCATGTTGTCGTTCTCGGGACGCAGCCACGTCGGAGCCTTCCAATCCGATGCCAATGGCGCGACCCTGGCGCTGAACTTCGACTTGGCGCTTTTCGAATTGTACGGAGGTCCGTTCGTCAATTATTTCATCGACGACAACTGGCGTGTCTACGCCGCGGCCGGCCCGCTGATGCAGTGGGCCGACTACGATCAGTCCGACACCACGGCCGACGACAACAACACCGGCTACGGAACGGGCGTCTATGCACGCGCCGGCTTCGAGTGTCGAATCTACACGGGTTCCATGCTGGGACTTGGCGTGCGCTGGACGAATTCGACTGTCGACTTAGGCAGCGACATGGGCGACCTGCAGCTGGACAGCACGCAGTTCGTGTTCACGGTGACGGAAGGGTTCTAGGCCGTCCGAAAGCGCTGCGCGGGTCGAGCGCGTTGCTGACGCGCGCACACAAGCGCAGTTGCCGGTGGCCTGCTTGCTTCGCCGTGCACGCGGCCGGCCGACAGAAGATTCCGTCCGCGCGCTTACGTCCGCCCCTCGAAAACCCCGGAACTCTTGTTTTTCTTGACGTCGTCCCAGCCCAGGCAGCGGCCGTTCATCGCGACGTAGGTGCCCACTGAAAGTGCCTGCGCGAAGGCGAGCGCGCTGCCGAGATTGAACAGTCCGTCCGAACTGCCGAACGTGTAGGGGACCATCGCTCCGGTCAGCACGATCGTCTTCGAAAGCCCCGCCGCGCCGATCGTGCGGGCCGTGAGTTCCATCGTGTCGGTGCCATGCGTGATCACGATGCGTTCCTCGGGTGCAGCGCGGCAGGCGTCGAGGATTCGCGCGCGGTCGGCGTCGGTCAGCTCGAGGCTGTCCTTGAGCATCAGCGTCTCGACGACGACGGGCAGATGGCTGCGGCCGAGGCGCAACATCTCGGGCACGTGCGTCTCGCGAAAGTGCAGTCGTCCTTCGAGCTCGAGGTAGTCCTTGTCGAAAGTTCCACCCGTGATGAGGATGCGCAGCTGGGCCGGATTCATAGCGCACCATCCTTGCAGGCAGAGCGCTCGGGCGCCAATGCGCCTGCGAAGGCCTGAGTCAGTCGTCCCCGCGACCCGCGCGGCCGGACTGCCGGCGTCTATGATCGCGACTCGTACATCGGCAAACTCGACAAGGGTCTGGACGAAGCGAAGGCCAAGGGCCGGACCGTCGTGAGCGTGAAGGTCGACTGGGGCAAAATCTATCCGTGAGCTGGCGGAACGGGGCTCCTCGCGAAGCAGCGGAGTTGCCGATAGGGGGGCGAAGCGCGTTCGCTGGCTCGCGCTGTCGCGCAGCTCAAAGCCAGTGACGCGGATACTTGCGGTGATAGACGACGTTGTTCGTGAACAGCGCGACCACCAATAAGATCAACGCGCCGACGAGCACCGGCATGAAGATGAAGCCTGGACCCGCCGCCGCCTGCACTCCGATCAGCGCCGTCGCGCCACCCGGCGGATGCGTGGTGTGCGTCATGTTCATGACCAGCAACGCGACCCCGACGCCGAGCGCCGTCGAGAGCGGCGTCGAGCCGAGCACGGCGACCACGATCACGGCGACGAGCGCCGAGACGAGATGGCCGCCGATGAGATTGCGGGGCTGGGCGAGGACCGACTCGTTGGCGCCGAACAGCAGCACCGCCGACGCGCCGAACGAACCGATCAGCAGCGGCTGCCCGACGAGGTTCGCGACCCAGTAGATCGCCAGGATGCCGAGTGTGCTGCTGATCAGGCTCCAGATCGCGTACTTCGGCGTCATCTCCGGCCGCGGCCCGAACACGGGCACGCGCCAGCGTCCCGGGACCTGTGAAAGTCGCCCGCTGATCGCCGAATGACCCTTCACGAAGCTTCCGCTGCCGTGTCTCATCGTCCGGACACAGTAGCGTGCAGCCGTCGAATTGAATTCACAGCGCTGCAGCGCGCGCACCTCCTCGCTTCGCACGCCTTTCGCGGGGCGACTCGGCGAGCGGATCCCCGCGCTCGGGCCAGGCCGGGCCGAATCTTGCGCAGGCCAGACGCTGCGAGCCGTGCACGTAGCTGCGTGCGTGGAGCGAGTTCTACGGGAAACGCGAAGTGCGCGCTGAGTCTCGGTATTCTGCGCGACCCCTCGCCCCGCTTTCGCATGCGCTCCACATTCGCTTCACTGCTGCTCGCGCTTTTCCTCGCGCTCGCGCCAAGCTGCGGCAGAAGTGCGCAGGGTCCGAACATCCTGCTGATCACGCTCGACACGACGCGCCGCGATCACCTGGGGATGTACGGGCATCCGCTGGCGACTTCGCCGAACCTGGATCGCCTGGCGCAGGACGCGCTCGTGTACACGAATGCCTACGCGAACTCGAGTTGGACCCTGCCCACGCACGCCTCGCTTTTCACCGGCAAGTATCCGAGCGCGCACGGCGCGAACTACGACTCCGCGGGGCCGCTGAATCTGGGCGAGGAAATCGGCGCGCAATTCTCCGGCTATCGCGTGCGCCCGATTGCTAAGGACGAGATCACGCTGGCGCAAATCCTTTCCGCGCACGGCTACGCCACAGGTGGGATCATCGCCGGGCCTTGGTTGAAAAAGCGCTTTCGGCTCGACAAGGGCTTCGAGCACTACGACGACGACGGCGTGACTGCGCTCAACGGCCGTCCCGGCGAGGAGGTCACGCGCGCAGCGATCGAGTATGTGGACGAGCACGCGCGCGACGGCTTCTTCCTTTTTCTCAATTACTTCGACGCGCACAGCCCGTGGTGCGCCGACCCACAGCTCGATGCCTCGGGCCAGGCGAGCGAGCCTTCGAAGCCCTTCCACGATTTGCAGCCGGTGATGCCCGCGAGCGGCATCGCCGACGCTACGGCCTACGCCAACATTTGCTACGACGCCGAGATCCACTACATGGATGCACAGATCGGCAGGCTACTCGAGCATCTCAAACAGCGCGGGTTGTACGAGGACACTTGGATCATCGTGCTGGCCGACCACGGCGAGTTGATGGGGGACGCGCTGCTCGGCGATCCGGCGGCGAGCAGCGATCAGGGACTGTGGGGCCATGGCGATTCGCTCAGTGAGCCGGAGATCCACATTCCGTTCCTGATCAAGGAGCCGGGCCCGGGCGCGCGCAAGGGCCAGGATGCGAGCTTCGTGCAGCAGGTGGACGTGCTGCCGACGATCCTTGCGCGCCTTCGCATTGCGCTGCCCCCGAATGTGCAGGGCCGGCCCATCGGCGAACAGCATCCGGTCGTGTCCGAGCTTCAGGCTCTGCGGATTCTGGGAGCGGGTTCGCCCAAGAACGCTGAGGACTGGCGCGTCGCAGGTGACTGGCGCGTGCTGGTGGCGCAGCAATACAAATATGGCTGGAGCTCGAACAACACGCCGTTCCTGATCGACCTCGCCCAGGATCCCGGCGAGCGCACGAATCTGCACGGCACATTGCCGGCGCTCGAGCAGCAGATGCTCGACGCGCTCGAGGGCTATCGCAAAAGCTGGCCCAAGCCTGGCGAAACCGGCGCGGTCGAACAGCCGTCGCAAGACGAGCTGAAGGCGCTGCGCCAGCTCGGCTACACGGGCGCTTCGACGCTGCAGCCCCCGAAGCAAACAAAACCGTCCCCGCCGCAGCCAACTGGGCAGAAGTAGCGTACGGAGTCAGGCTCCACTCCGAACTATTCGCACCGGTGCTCGGCCTGCGGCGTGAATAGTTCGGAGTGGAGCCTGATTGCGCCAGGGAAAGCCTGTGTGAGGAGGACAGTTATGAAGATGACTTGAAACCCGCGAGATGAACCCGGTGGGTATCCAACCCCACCC
>JAYUUV010000362.1:0-4334 GCA_043754695.1 Planctomycetota bacterium | reverse complement strand
GGCGAAAAGGTAGGGTGGTTGGGTACCTGACTCGGTACTTGCATCGGCGCTGGCGAGTTCGACAATCGCGCGGGTTCCGATGCTAGCGACTCCCCACGTCTCCCGAACACGCCTGGGAACGTGGCTGCGCCGAAGCATGGCGCGCAGCGTCGCGCTTGGACTGTTGCTCTTCCTCGCGGCGGCGAACACGGCTTGCACCAGTACCCGGCAGGACGTCGCGCTCGCGCCGCTGTGGACGCACATCAGGACCGCCGGCGGAGGCCGTGAAGTCGAAGCCCTGGCCGGCATCGTGCGCACCAGGCATCGCACGCTAGAAGGGCCGCTGCACGAATGGGCCCTGCGGCCGTTCGTGAAGGAAACTATCGAGGAAAACGGTGATCGCGACGCGGGCTTCCTCGTGCCGCTGGGCAGGCGCCGCGTGCACGCCTTCGACTCGATGTGGCGTCTGCTGCCAATCGTGCGCTTCGAGCGTTCGACCGATCCGCAGGGCCACCCCAAGTGGAGCCTGATCACGCTGCCGCTGACCTATTGGGCCGAGGACAACACCGATCGCGTCACGCGCGCGGTTTTCCCCTTCGGCGGCGTGCTCGAAAAGTTCCTGACCTTCGATCGGGTCGAGTTCGCGCTCTTCCCGCTCTACCTGCGCACGGTTCGAGACGGGCAGAATTCGATAAATTTCCTCTGGCCGATCTTCAATTGGACCTACGGCCCGCACGGGACGAGCTATCGGATCTGGCCCATCTTCGGACGCCTGCGCCACGAGGGCCGCTTCGACAAGAAATTCTTCCTCTGGCCGTTCTTCCAATGGAGCGTGGACCATCTGGACACAGCGCACCCGGAAAGGAGTTGGATGTTATGGCCGCTGGTCGGGCACAGAGTGCGCGGCAGCTACCACGCCGAGACCTTCCTCTGGCCATTTTTCGGTTATGCCGCCGACCCGAACACCGGCTACTGGTCCTGGGACGGGCCTTGGCCGCTGGTGCGCTTCACACGCCCGGGCAGCGACGACCCGAACGGCCCGCGGCGCTCGCGGGTCTGGCCGTTCTGGTCCAGCTACGAAGGCGACGGTCTGAAGAGCCACTACATCCTCTTTCCGCTGATCAACTGGCGCGAGACCGAGGATCGGCTCGGCACCGGCAAAGGCAACTACGTGGTCCCGATCTGGCAGTACTGGGAAAAGAAGGACAAGCAGGGTGTCGAGACGTCGTGGACGAAGCTCTGGCCTCTGTTCCAGAACTTCAAGGAGGGCGACAAGGGGCGCTTCGCCTTCCCGGCGCTCAATCCGCTCTGGCACATGCCGGAGATCGACGACCACTACGCCTGGATCTACGAGTTGGTCACGCGCACCCGCGATGGCCCGCGCGTCAGCGTGCGCAGCTGGGGCAACCTCTACCGTCGCGAGATCGACGAAACCGAGGATCGCAGTTATCTGTCGTTCCTCTGGTCGCGGCGCGCCTTCCGCGCAGGCGGGGAGCCCCAGGTCGAGCACTCGCTCCTGTTCGGCCTGTTGCGCTGGCGCAGCTACCCTGAGCGCGACGGATTCTTGCCCGACTTGATGACGCCTTCGTTCCCCGGTCCGGGCTGGCCGATGCAGCCTCAACTGCAGCCGCCGATGCAACAGAACGAGGCGCCCAAGCCGTGATCACGACGCTCGCCCCTGACTCCAGCTCTGGCATCCGCTCGCGCGGTTGAACAGACTCCGCTGCGCCATGTGGAAGTTGATCCGCGAATTCCTGGAGGATGTCGGGTACCACCTCGAGCTTTCCTGGCAGGTCTTCGTGCGCATGGGCGCCGTGTTCTCGCGCCGCGAGTTGGTGATCGAGCAGTTTTACCAGGCCGGCATCCGTGTCACGCACGTGGTGCTCCTGGTCGGTCTGTTCATCGGCATGATCGTGTCGTTGCAGACCGGCCTCGAACTGGCGCGCTTCGGCCAGCAGGATCAGATCGGCACGATCGTCGCGCTCTCGATGTGCCGCGAGATGGGACCGTTCATCACCTCGACGATCGTCGCCGCGACCGTCGGCAGCGCGATCGCGGCCGAACTGGGCACGATGGCGGTCAGCGAAGAGCTCACCGCGCTCGAGGTGCTGTCGATCGACCGTTTGAAGTACCTGGTCGTGCCGCGCGTCATCGGGCTTGCGGTCATGACTCCGCTGCTGACGATCCTGTGCGACATGATCGGCGTGGTCGGCGGCGGTTTCATCGCCGAGAGCCAGCTCAACGTCGGCCTGTCGCTGTACTACGACTCGGCCATCGACTCGCTGCAGGGCACGAACTTCTTCCTCGATCTGCCCAAGGACGTGTACTCGGGCCTGTTCAAGGCGCTGATTTTCGGCGTGATCGTGGCCATCATCTCCTGCGCTGCCGGCCTGCGCGCGACCAGCGGCGCGATGGGCGTGGGCAGCGCGACACGCAAAGCCGTGCGCGACTCGATCATCGCGATCATCATCGCCAACTACTTCCTGTCGTGGCTGTTCTTCCAAGCGTGAGCTCTCAGGATCCGAGCACGGCGCTCTTGCGCTACGTCGACGTACACAAGGCCTTCGGCAAGCGCGAAGTCCTGCGCGGCCTGAACCTCGAAGTCATGAAGGGCGAAACCTTCTGCATCATGGGTCCGTCCGGTTGCGGCAAGTCGGTGACCCTGCGGCACGTGATCGGATTGATGCAACCCGACCAGGGTCAGGTCTTCGTCGACGGCAACGACATGTCGACGATCACGAAGCAGGACCTGCGCAAGCTGCGCTCGCGCATGGGCTACGTGTTCCAGGAAGCCGCGCTGCTCAACTGGTTGTCGGCGGGCGACAACGTGGCGCTGCCGCTGCGCGAGACGACTTCGATGCCCGACAAGGAGATCGTCGAGCGCGTGCGCGCCAAGCTCGAACTCGTGCAGGTTCCCGACGCCTTCGAGAAATTGCCCAGCGAACTTTCCGGTGGCATGAAAAAGCGCGTCGGTCTGGCGCGTGCGCTGATCACCGACCCTGAGATCGTGCTCTACGACGAGCCGACCGCCGGTCTCGATCCGGAGATCTCGTCGTCGATCAACCACCTGATCCGCGAGCTCGGCAATCAACTCGGCGTGACGCAATTGGTCGTCACGCACCACATCGGCTGCGTCAAGACTGTCGGCGACCGCGTCGGTCTGCTCGACAACGGCGTGCTCAATTACGTTTCGACACCCACTGAGTTCCTGACGTCGAAGGAAGAGCGCCTGGTGCGCTTCCTCGGCGATCGACTCGATTAGGAGGACCTGTGAATTCCACCCGCCCCATGCTGCTCGGCGCGTTCTTCGTGATCGTGCTCGGGATCCTCGGCTACTACACGCTGTTCATGACCGAGTTCTCGTTGTTCAAGAAGCAGCACACGGTCGTCGTGTACTTCTCCAACGCCTCGGGCCTGCGCACCGGCGACTCCGTCCAGGTGGCCGGTCTACGCCAGGGCCGCGTCAAGAGCATCGTCTTCGATCCCGCGGCCAAGCTCGATCGCCGCATCACCGTGACGCTCAAGATGGACGCAGTGCTCGAGCTGCGTGAGGGATTCACGATCGCGATCCAGGACTCGACCTTGCTCGGCGGCAAGATCGTGTTGATCGACCCGGGTCCGGCCGACGGCGCGGCGGTGCCCAGCGATGTCCCGCTGGCGGGCTCGGTCGCGCGCAACGCGCTGACGGCGATCGGCGACCTGGTCGAGGAGAATCGCGCCAGCGTCTCGCGCATCGTGACGAACCTCGATGAAGTCGTCGCCGACTTGAAGGCCGGAAAGGGCACGTTCGGACGACTGCTGCACGACGAGGAACTCGGCAACACGCTGAAGGATGGAGTGGCCAAGTTCCAGAAGACGGCCGACAACCTGGCCGTGCTCACCGACGACGTGCGCGCGGGCAAGGGCGCCATCGGGCGACTGTTTACCGACGAAGACCTGGCCAAGAAACTGGGCGAGATCGGCGATCGGCTGGCCACGATCACCGACGACTTCCAATCGGTCTCCAAGGACCTGAAGGAAGGCAAGGGCACACTCGGCCGATTGATCAAGGACGAAAAATTGTCCGACGATGTCGCCAAAGCGGTCGAAACGATCCGCGACATCGTGGCCAAGATCAACAACGGCGAAGGCACGCTCGGCCGACTGGTCGTCGACCCGTCGATGGCCGACGACTTGAAGGAAATCATCGCCTCGGTGCGCCGCGGCGACGGCACGCTCGGCAAATTGTTCACGAACAACGAGGTCTACGACAAGCTCGCCAAAGTCGCCGACGATCTCTCCGTCGCCAGCGACGCGATCCGCAACGGCAAGGGCAGCATCGGCAAGCTGATCATGGACGACGGACTGTTCGTGCA
>JAYUUV010000361.1:0-13521 GCA_043754695.1 Planctomycetota bacterium | reverse complement strand
GTATCGTCGATTACCCCCGCGAGCGTTCTCGACGGATTCGTGATCACGGGTGGGAACGCCAACGGTTTCGCGGATCGGGGAGCAGGAATGTACGTCGAGGGCGACGCCACCATTCGCTCCTGCAAGATCCGCGGGAACACGGCCAACTTCGAAGCCGGAGGCGTCTACAACCGCGGGGACGGGGCCTGGATCGACTGCGCGTTCGAGAACAATCGCGTCGCGGGAAACGGCAGCGGCGGCGCCTTCTGGAACTTCGGTTACGCGCACTTGACTCGCTGTACGTTCACCATGAATCAGGGCGGCAACGGCGCCGGCATCCACAACACCTCGCCGATCCTGACGGTCGAGGGCTGCACGTTCTCGAGGAATTCGGGCAACAACGGGACAGCGATCAACTCATTCGCCAACAGCGCGGCGATCCGGATCCAGGACTGCAGCTTCGATCAGAACACGTCGACCGGCTCGGGCTGCATTTCAGCGCACGGATCCGGGCCCATGCACGTCGTTCGGTGCGTGTTCACGGAAAATCACGTGGGACAGTACGGTGGCGGCATCTACACCACGCTTCCGCAACTCTTCCTCACGAACTGTACCTTCATCGGAAACACGGCTGCCGACAGCGGCGGCGCGATCGTCTCCTATCTGTCGGACCTCGAGATCTCGAACTGCGTCTTCAGCGGGAACTCGGCACCTTTCGGAGGAGCGATGGCGGACCGCGGCCAGCCATCCCGTATCTCGAATTGCACGTTCAGCCGCAATGTGGCGACGAGCGGGCGGGGCGGAGCGCTGCACATCGAAGCCAACTCCACGATTCAGAATTCGATCCTTTGGCAAAACTCCGACATCGCTGGAACGGGAGAGACTTCGGAGATCTGGGTGCAATCCGGTTCCGTCTCACTGGCGTATTGCTGTGTGCAGGGATGGAGCGGAACATTCGGAGGCGTCGGCAATCAGGGATCGGATCCGTTGTTCGTGCTTGCCGCGGGATCCGACGGTGCGGCGGGCACGCTGGACGACAACCTGCGCCTGCAGGCGCCCTCTCCATCCATCGACGCCGGCAGCTCGGCGCTTCTTCCTCCCGATGTCTCCGATCTCGACGCGGACGGGAACACGAGCGAGGCCACACCCTTCGATCGCGACGCACAGGCCAGGATCGTCGGCAATGCTGTTGACCTCGGCGCCCACGAATGGACGGTGTTCATGCCCACGGCCTATTGCGTCGCCAAAGTGAATTCGATGGGTTGCACTCCCAGCATCGGCTACAGCGGTTTGCCGACGCTTACCGGAGCGGACGATTTCGTGGTCAGCGCAGCAACCGTGCTCAACCAGAAGAAGGGCGTGCTGCTTTGGGGGCTCGTTCCGAGTTCGATCCCCTTCGGCGGTGGAACGTTGTGCATCCAATCTCCTATCGTGCGCAATCCTGGCCTGAATTCCTTCGGCAATCCCGGACCGCTCGATTGCTCTGGAAGCTATTCCTGCGCCTTCGATCAGCAGTACATGGCGACACAGAGTCTGGACGCGGGAACGCAGGTCTACGCGCAATACTGGAGCCGCGACCCAGGCTTCGCCGCGCCCAACAAAATCGGATTGACCGACGGGCTGCAGTTCACGATCCTGCCCTGACTCCTTCCTCGACGGCTGTTTCTTGAGGATCGTTCCGGAGCCGCGACCAGGCTGGATCGCGCTGACCAGCTACGGCGTCGCAGTGCTCGGCCCCGATCCCAGCACACGAACGCGACGACTTCGCCTTCGACTCAGGACCAGAGCAGCTGGGGAATGCACAAGCCGCGACGTCGCCGCGCGCCTGGGCTCAGCGGCCTGAGCGCAAGCTCGCCCCCCAGTTGGGCCAAAGTCGCAGATCCCGTGCCGCGACCGCGCGCTCATCAGCACACGTATCATGGTGTGCTCGCACCCGCGGCGCCCTATCGCGACTTGATCGTGCCGGGACGGCGCAAGGCAACAACGGCGAGCGCAACGCTGGCGGACCGCGCAGCCGCGCACGGGCTCCTTCACGGCCCCCACTTACCGCGGCGGGCTACCGTGAAGGCATGCTCAGGGGGGTGGAATGGACTTCCTAAAGCGTGGAAAGAGCGCACTGTCTGGGTGCGCATTCGCCGCGAATTCGCAATTTGCCTGCCCGCGGCCCCCGCAAGCTTCGGACTCCATCGCGAGGTGAAAAGCATGAAACTCGCGCTCGCATCGCTCTTGGGGTTGTTCCTCGTCGCCTTGGGACCCGCGCCGGCGGCGCACAGTTGCTGGCCGGCCGTCACAGTGGCCGGCGCGTGGCCGCGGCTGCGCCACGCCGAGAGCATCGAGCTGCTCGCGCGCCTGCGAGCAGACCTGCTGGCGATTCAGGATCTGACTCGCAACATGCGGGGCCTCGCAGCAGTCGCCGGAAATGGCACGCTCCCCGCCAACGAGCGGGTGCTCCTCGACATGCAGTTCCAGCAACTGAAGGGTCAACTGGATCAGCTCGCCTTGAGTAGCTCGTCCAGCGGTATCCCGCTACTGGACGGGAGCAACAGATCGGTGGCGCTCCAGATTCAACCAGCGCGACCGCAGATGTGGAGCCAACCGCTTTCGGAATGCACGAGCATCACGTTGGGTCTGGCGGTGACAGACATCGCCACCGTCCCCAACGCATGGAGCGCGCTTGCGGCGTGCGATATGGCGCTCGACTCCATCGGTTGGGGGTTGTCGTGGGTGCGCGCCGGAACGAACGCGATCGGGCCCTGACGATCGGCGCGTTCTCGGCCCGAGGCGCACTCGCGCACTGCTGGTCGACGCTACCGGAGGAACTGAAGCTCGCCGTGCTTCGTGTTGCCGGAATCGACGCCCAGAATCTGTGGTCTAGAAACTGCGGCCCCGGGCGTTCCAGTCGTCGCCGCACTGGCCTCGCGGCGCTCCCGGTCGAGAGGGCTCGGAATCACGTACCTGCATTGAAGGCTGTCTCAAACTGCCTGATCAGGTCGAGAACTGCGGCAAATTCCGGGGGATCTTGAAAGAACATCGACTCACGCATCGACTCGTAGTCGGTTCGCCATGCGGCGACGTGTTCATCGCGAGGCACGATTCTCAACGTGCCACGCCTCAGTGAGTCCTGTTGAGCCCGACTCTTGCGGAAGTACACACGTCGATGGTTTGCCACTGCTTCGAACAGCCGTTGATCGCTTGAGGCCGTAGCGGCGACTCCACTCGAGATCAGGCACCAGAGGTCGTAGTAGTGCCGCGACAAGCGGTCCTTCGGACTCCCCGGCTCCTTGCGGCCGTTCTCTTCGTGCAGCAGCATCGCCTTCTCCCAGAACGTCCTCGTCGGGGATACGGTGGCCACCTTGAAGGGCACGATTGCCCGAAGCACTGCCGCCAGGTACGGGCTTAGTTCTGGGGTCTCGACGGGATCGACGTCCGATCGCGCGCCAAGTTCGATTTTGACCACAGGGCGCACGTAGGCAACTGCGCCGAATTCGCCCGGGTAGTGAAATAGAACTGTCTGCCGATCGGGATCTTCAGGGTCGATCTCGAGTGCGGCTCGTGCCGAGCGCGTTGCCCCTTCAGGCAACCGGGCCGCAAGTGCGGGCAGGACCTTGTCCGCGACGAATCGCTGACAATGCACGGCCAAGTCGTCGAGTCGCTTGTCTCGTTCCTTCCCGGAGATGTTCGGCGCGTCCGGAGCGCTATCGCCGCTGAACCCGAGAAGACCGCGAGAGATCACGACATCGATGTCCTCAGAGAATCGGTGAATCAGCTTCCATCCCTTTGAGAGCGAAGTTCCTCCCTTGAAGGTCAGTCCTTCGCCGATTCCTTCGAGGGCGAACAATTCCCGGAGTGTCCAGCAGATCCAGAAGTCCTTCTCAACGCTCCCCGGTGCCAAGCCAAGTTGCGCGCCGGCCTCTTCGCAAAATCTTCGGCGACGCTCCCGGGACAATTCGAGATAGGCCCTCATGATCAGGCGCCCTTGCTATCGGCAGCCGCCACCCGGCGAAGTACCTCCCCTACCCAGGCCGGAGCAAACCGCGCATCCGCAAGCAATCGTTTTCGATCCTGGACCTTCAGTGTTCGACGGAGCGTCTGGACCATTGCTTCGTCGATGCGGTCTCGTCCCATCCAGCGAAGCGCCTGAATAACTGTCCCGCTCACGCGCCCGGCTGTCGCCATCTGCCGCGGCGTCGTACGCTTGAGCACGATCTCCCGTTTCCCCAGGCGAATGCGGCGTGTCGGACCGTCCGTCAGGAAGACCATCTGCACTGGAACCTGAGTCGAGAGCCCCAACAGATTTGCTGCATGGGCGCCAGATGGGAGCAGGCGGATGCCGTCGCGTGACTGCAGCGCATCCACGACTGCTTCCGCAGTAGTGGACAGCGGCCCCAATTGCCGATCGCGCACCGGTACGGTGTACATTCCTCTCGCGGCCCGGCGAATCTCGCCACTGCGGACCGCACGGGACAGTGCCTGTCGGATCGCGGGTTCGTCACCCACATCGACCAGGTCTCGGAGAGCCACCACGGCGCCCGGCCCTTTGCTGCGAAGGGCTTTCAGGATGCGATCATGGGCGGTTTCGCGGGCACTTCGCATGGTTGATGTCACAAATACTGGCATGTTTTTGTGACAGATCAAGGGCGCCGTCCTCAGAAACGGACGGTTTCGCGGCAGGGCCGGTGAGCCGTGCTTCGTCGGAGAATCGCTGCCTGTGCCGGTCCGGCGGGCCTCTCGCGGGCCTGTTCGGGCACCTGGGACGTCCGACGGCGTCGGCGCCGTAATTCAGGTCGGCTGGACGCCCATTACGTGGCGACCACGCAGGTGATCGAGGATTGCTCGGTCGTCGGCTGGCAAGAACGCTTGGTTCAGGCACTCGCCGCACTTCACATTGGGCAGCCCGCAGACGCCCCGAACGAATTTGTTGGCGCAGGCCGGTGCCCACCCTGGCTTGCCCGTCTTCGAGCTGACGAAGCGAGTCGGATAGACGTCCGCGCGCCCACGGAACAGCGAACCGTAGAGCTGCACCTTTTCCGCCGGACTGATAGGAAGGAAGTGGCCACTCGTAGGCGCGTCACTCGCCGCCGTTGGGGTAGGCCGCCCTTGCATTGCCGACCTTGCGGCCAGCACGCGCGCCTTGGCGGCTTCGCGCTGGAGGCTTAGCGCGGCAAACGCGGCTTCGGCCTGCGCGAGTTCGTCGACCAATTGCTGTCGTGAAGCCGGCTCCATGGGCATGGCACCTTGCCCGCATCGTAGGTGTATTGCGGATCCTAATCCCAGCGTCCGTGCGCGGTCACCTCGACCCATCTATCCGTCGCCAGCTCCTTGAAGGCTGCGCCGCAGCCGGGCAGCACCTCGATGACGTCGGCGACGCACTCGAAGTACTGCAGGGCGCCGTGCTTCATCCAGATCCTCTTGCTCCAGGTCGCCATCTTCGTGTGCGCGGCGAGCTTGCGCTTCGGGACGGGGATCACGAATCCGTCGACGTAGGTCATGGCTTGGTCTCGTGGGTGCCAGGAACTCGTTGGCTGCCCGACCACGCGCGGCGCCTGGGTGTAGGACATCCAAGCGCATGACCTCCAGGGCGAGGCTACCACCGCCCGGCCTATTCCGGCCAGCGCCCACCCGCACCTTTCCCGAGCTCATCCCTGGTGGCTGCAGCAGCTGTCGTCTCCGCCGCGTTCGCAGCGCCGGAACCGGGCGCCGCCGCGCCGCTACTTCTTCGCAGCGCGCGCCACCTGGAGCCGCTGCCACGCTGCCATCGACTGCGCGAGGTGCTCGCGCGGCGGCGCGCTGAGGCCGAAGCCCTGCAGCGCGATCGGCCCGGCGAAGCCGACCGCGTCGAGTGTGCAGAGCAGCGTGCCGACTTCGAAGTCGCCGGCGCCGAGCGGACGGATCAGCGTCTGCCAGTCGGTGCCGTGGCTATCGGCGCCGTTCAACGTGACGGCGAACAGGCGCGCGCCGCAGCGCTGCAGCAGCGGCGCCGGATCGGCGTCGCCGCTCGTGCGCAGGAAGTGGCACAAGTTGAAGCACAGGCCGAGCCGCGGGTGCCGCACGCGCTCGCACAGGCGCAGCGCGTCCTCGGTGGTCTCGAGCCAGCAGCCTTGATGCGGATACAACGCGATCTCGACGCCGGTCGCGTCCGCCGCGCGCAGCAGCTCGCCGAGCACCGCCACCGCCGCGTCGTCGCCGGCCGCGTCGCGCGGCGCGCGGCCCGTCTGCTGCAGCGCGAGCCACAGCATGCCGGGCCCGCCGGCGAGCGCCTGCAGGCCAGCGCGCAACGGCGCGAGCCCCTCGTTCACGCCGCTGGCAGCAGCACGGGCGACGTCGAGCACCGCGTAGCTGGAGACCAGATCGCCGCCGCGCGCTTCGCAGGCGTGCCGCAGTTCGGCCGTGTGCTCGAGGTCGCCGGCGATGCCGTCGAAGCCGAGCTCGCGCACGAGCGCCGCCTGCGCGTCCGCGGCGCCGCCGCCGGTACCCGTGTGCATCGCGTAGAATCCGCGCATCGGCGTTCGGGCGCGCAGCGCCTCGACGCACCAACGTCCGGCGCCGTCGACGCCGAGCACGGCTTCGTCGCGCGCACCGCCGAGCAGACTGCCGTCCGCGTTCGCGAGCGCCGCCAGCACGCGGCCGTCCGACCCGGCGCGCAGTTCGATGCGCGCGCTGCCCGGCAGCGGCGGCAGCGCCGTGGCGTCCGCGTCGGCGGCGACGAACGGCGCCACGATGCGCGCGTCGCCGGCAGCCCGCGCCGCCGCGAACGCGCGCAGCAGCTGCCGCGGCGCGAGCCGCGCGTCATCGGGCGCCGCCGTGAACGCCAGCGCGTGCTGCCACGGCAGGCCGTCGAACTGCGCCGCCAGTTCGAAGCCGTGGGCGGCCATCTCGCGCACGACCTGTGCCTTGGTCATCTTGTGCTCGGGCTTGATCGGCACCCCGGGATCCTCGGCGCGGAACTCGACCAGCACCACGCGCCCGCCGAGCTTCGGCGCCGCGCGCACGTGCTGCAGGACGCGCACCGGATGCGTCAGCTCGTGGTAGACGTCGACCAGCAGCACGAGATCGCACGATGCGGCCGGCAGCTTCGGATCGTCGACCGCGCCTTCGACCATCTTCACGTTGGCGAGGTGCTGCCGGTCCGCGCGCTGCGCCAGCAGCTGCAGCATCTCGGGCTGCACCTCCACGGCATACACCGTGCCCGTGGCGCCGACCGCGACCGCCAACGGCAGCGTGTGGTAGCCGTTGCCGCAGCCGAGATCGCACACGCTCTGCCCCGGCTGCACCTCGAGCCAACGGCGCAGCAACGCGCCGTTCTCCTCGTCCTCGCGCGTCGCGCGCAAGAGCCACGATGCACCGGTCCAGTGCATCGTCTGCGCGACTTCGCGACCGAGGAACTGCGCGCGGCCCGCCGGCTGCGCCTCGGGATCGACGGCGCCCTGCGGCGGCAGCAACGGCAGCAGCAACGACAACAGCGACGCGACGGCGGCGAGGATCACGCGCAGAGCCTACGCGACACCGCGCGCGCGCGCAGCCGATTCACGGCTGACGGCGCCGCAGCCAGTACGGCGGCAATCGGTCGATCCACAGCAGCGCGTGCACATCGTCCGGCGTCAGGGCGCAGGGCATCCGAGCGCACGACCTCCATTGTCTCCGGTCCCTTTCTCAGTCTCCGGGAGCGATGATCCTCACCGGACCGAAAAGGCCGGATTCGTGGGGGCCGCCGATGGGTACATTCTGGGTGATGCGTGTCACGCGCTTTTCCCTGGGAAGCTTCGCGTCTCCGACGAGACGGTTGGCCCAGAGGTTGGTGATTTCCACCTTCAATTCGTTCGTGCCGCCGCGGAGCAGGCCGGTGACGTCGCAGGCGTAGGGCGGCTTCCAGAGAATCCCGAGTGGCTTGCCATTCAACGTCACGCCGGCGACGTTGCGGAGTTGGCCCAAGTCCAGTTCCAGACGGCGGCCATAGGTCAGCAACTCGGCCGGCAATTCAAATTCCTTCACGTAGGTCGCGGTGCCGGAGAAGTACTTGATCCCATCGTCCGGAATCGTGGTCCAGGAAACGAGTGTGTCGAACACGCGCGCTGGCGGCGCGCCCAGGTTCGGGGGGAAACGGACTTCCCATGGGCTAAGGATCTTGTGGGGTAACCCGTGCTGGTTCGATTCCAGTCGAGGGCACCACTCAACTTACGGCGATTCGGGTCACGCGGCGGATGGGTGTCTTGTCGCTTTGCTTGTCGTCGGTGGATCGGCGGACGCGGATTTGTGCACTATTCTTGACTCGTGGGTTGCGCTGCCTGCGGCAGTTCGACGGACGCTTGCCATGGCTTGCGCGGAGCGTACGGCGCCAGGATCGGCCGAGCGTTCGTGATCGATATGCTCGCGCGACAAGACTGGCGTCTATGGCGTACTGAGGTCGCGTCGCGCCCATGCCAGTCTCGCCATTCTCATCGCTGCACGCTGAATAGGATCGGGGCCGACCGCGCAGCGCGCAGTCGGCCCCGAATTTCACGCATGCCCAGTCAGCGCGAGGCTGACTCGTGCTTCCGAATCAAGCGCCGATGACGTAGGACACCGCGTCCGACAACGTCGAGTTGTTCGGTGCGGGGAAACCCTGGTCACGGCCCCAGCATTGGGCGTTGATCACCGTGCCAGGAGTGGTCAGGTAGCCCGCGGGCGTGCCGCCCAGACCACCAACCGCGAACGAGTTCATGTCGATCGAGTACACGCCCGAGCAATCGTTCGGCGGAGGGTTGCCGCCAGAATTCAACGGCACCGAGCGCTTGAGAGGCGTGGCGACGCAACGCAGACCGCCTTGGAAAGGAGCCGCGGCCGGGCCCTGGTCAGTGTAGAGCAGCAGGCCGGGCTTGTTGTTGATGACGTTCGAGCCGGTGACGGTAAAGCCAGAACCGGAGGTCGCGCTCGGAACGCCCGTCGCGGCGATCGTCGGGACGCAGCCCAGAGAGTTGAGCTTTGCAGTGCAGTACACGACCGGAGCCGGAGCGCAGTTGTAGTAGATCGTTCCGTTCCACACGCGCGGGGTGAAGGGCGTGCCCGTGAACGGAATGTTCATCGACGCACCCAATTGCAGCGCGAAGTCAGCGTTGACGTAGTTCTGGTTCGTGCCGTTGCCATTGGTGTAGGAGGGCTGAGCGCCGCCCATGACAATGGCGATCCCGTACGCACCCGGAGCCAGCGTGAAGTCGGTCACGTCGATCGGCACCGGCACGCCAAGTCCGCCGGAAGCCCCAGGGCCTGTGGAGACCAGCGTCCAATTCGCGAAGATCGCTTCGTTGCCGACATAGGTTGTCGGCGTCGTGTAGACGCTCAGTGCGATCGGAGTACCGGCCACCGAAACGGAGTGGACGTCGAGCGCCGCCACGGTGATGCCACCTGCGTTGGTGACGTTGATGTTGAAGAAGTTGCAACCGCCAGCACTGGCAGAGTTGCCACCGGCGAACAGGGTGGTCTGCGACTGGCACTGGCCTGAGGCCAGCGAGCTCGCGGCGAGGGAGAGAATTAGCCCGAGGGCAATGGATAGAACTCGCATGCTGAGAACGCTCCTGAAAGCAGTCATTTTGAAGGACGGAAGGGAGGGACGATCCGAATGGATCGCTGACCAAATTCAAGAATACAAGATCCCGCAGATTTGGGGCTTGGTCGATTTGGAGAGAATGTGCGACTCAGGAATTTCTTTCCGGACCCTCACGCAGGCCAGACGCCGTGCAATGCAGAAGCACGAGGATGGCAGAGGGCCAGCGCTTCCAGCGGGGGGCGACCGAGAATCCCACGGAATACGGAAGGGTCCGGACCGGGTACATGGGTAACACCCGTGTCCGGGGACGTGGGTGACCGTCTTCGGTGACGCCGAGACGCCGGTGCTGTCTGCTACTGGGATGCCCTGGCAACAAACAGACCCCGTGAATTGGCGTGTGAAGTTCGTGGCGGTAGCGCAAAACGGCCGTCGGCACGGCGACGGCTAGCTGCACGGCTGCGCAAGGGGCCGAGGCCGCGCGCCGGGCGATCTCGCGTCGTCGGATCCGCCCCGCTCACCGGGCATCAGTGCGTCAGGGCCTCGATCACCGGCTCGATGACTTCTTCTGCCATCAGGCGATAGCCGCCCTCAGTGCAATGGCCGTCGTAAACGTAGAGTTCCTCGCGGGTCCGATGCTGCTGTTCCGCGGCGAAGCGCGAGAGCATGCTGACGTGGCGCAGGCCGTTTTCCCTGGCGATCTTGACTTGCACGGCTTCCAGATCCGGCAGAAGCAAGGGGTAGGACAGCAGGATCACCTTGGCGCCCTGGGCGCGGCAGCGATCGACGACGAGTTGCAGGTGGTGCTCGAGAACCTCGCAAATGCGGCGACGTTCGTCGGACACCACGGGCATCGCTCCCTTTGCGACGGTTGAGTCGCTCGAGAACAGTCGCTGAGCGAGCTGCAATTGGTCCTTGTTGAGTTGCAGCCCGACCAGGCAGTTGCGCACGACGTCGGCCGTAAGATCCTTCGACGCGCCCGAAACGACGATCCGACAGCGCTCGACGTCGCCGTCGAGTTCCATGGCCGCGATCAACAGACTCAGCGCCTTGCAGATGTCGCGCGCGCAGGCCGCCCGCGCACAATCGCGCCGCACGGCAGCTCGCCAGGTCGAGTCGTACTCCGGCGCTTCCCCCGTGGCGATGGCTCGATCGTGTGCGCTCTCCGCTGCCGCCAGGTCGCCCGTGTCATAGAGGCCTTGCCCCAACAACCACCACAGGGCCGAGTTCGATGGAAAGCGCGCGCTCGCCTCGCGGGCCACGTCCAAGGACTGCTTGCGATCGCCGATCGCGGCCAAGGCCACGGCATAGGATTCCGCAACCTTGGAAGTCGGCCTGTCGCGGTATTCGGCCGCGAGCCAGGCCACGGATGTCGCGGCCTGGTCCCGCCGGCCCAGCGAGGAGCGCTGTTGAACCAGGCCCTGGTGGTACGCGGCCGCGTTGGCCGGATCAGCCGCGAGCCCGGCTTCCAACTCGGCGATCGCCTGCTCGAGCTTGCCCGCCAGCGCCAGGGCGACGGAACGCACGACAGCGGGCGGGTCAGTGCCGATCGAGCCGTCGCCGGCAGCGGACGGGACGGAGCCCGCGATCGCAACCCGCTCCCCCTCGGCGGTGGCCACGGCGCCGCCACCGTATTCGCCCAACATGGCCTGGGCCAGGCGCCATAGGCGAAAGCGCAGCTGCCAGCGCGAGCCGTCCCCACCGAGATCGGACGACTCCAATCGCGCGGGTCGCGTCCACGTGTCGTTCATGCCGAGCAGCACGCAGACCAGCACGGGCCGGTTGTCGCGCAACTGCGCATCCAGCTTGCGCAGCGCGTCGTTCGAGTTCTGGCCGGGCCAGCCGGCGTTCACGACCTGCGGCGCGCTGTCGCCCATGCGTTGACGCAGCAGCCCCTGAAGCGCGCCGGGATAGCTCGTCTCACGGCTCGGTGCGCCCAGGCCGTAGGTGTAGGAGTCCCCGATACACAACACACGCGGCGCCGAGCCCGGCGCCAACTCCAACGGCTTGTGCGTGAACGCGAAGAGGACGACCAGCGACCAAACTTGCAGGGCCAGTTCCATGATGAACAGGCCCAGGGCAACGGACAGGAGGATCTTGAGTGCCTTCGACATGGAAGGACAGCGAGCATACCCAGCGGGGAGTCGCCGGCGCGGCAAAAGGTCGACCGCTTGCGTGAGACGAGTGCGGGCCTGCCCGCGAGCACCCGGCCCGCCCAGAGCGGCTCGAGCACCGCGCCGGACAAAGCTCCTCAACTCGCGAGCTTCAGGCCGATCAAGGTCGCCATCTTGTTGATTCCGCCGAACATCTCGTTCGTGAGTTCGGAATCGAGGATTGCAATCGACCAGTGGTCCTCGATGAACGTCACCAGCTCCACGACGCCGAACGAATCGAGAATGCCAAGCTCGACCAGAGACTGATCGAGCGGCAGTCGATCGAGTTTCCTGACCAGGAAACTGGTCCCGCGCAGGTGTTCCACCAGCTCAGCGACAATCTCAGCGTGGGTCATGGCTGCCCCACGAGCTGCGCCTTCAGACGCGTCTTGGCGAGCTCGCGGATGTCCGTCGCAATGAACTGCCGCTGGAAGATGTGCGCGGAGAGCATCTGCACGAACGCCATGTTGTCCCGCGTGCCAAGCCGCGCAAGGCCCGAGCCTTCGATCTTCTCAAGCAGCATCTGCACTGCATCGGGCTTGAACAAGCCGGTGGCTTGGGTCGCCTCGTCGCTCAGGTATTCGCGCACGAGTCGGCCACGTCCGGTTTCGCGCCGCACGAATGGCCGTATCTCGGGAGCCTGATAGGCGAATTTCGGACGGCGCTGGATTTCGCACGGCAGAAGTCCACGCATGCTGTGCCTGAGAATCCGCTTGTCGCGCAATCCGGCGAGCTTGAAGGAGCGCGGCAGGCGATTGGAAAAGGCCACGAACTCATGATCGAGGAAGGGCAGGCGTGCCTCGACCGAACTGCCCATCGACATTCGATCGCCCTGGGACGAGAGCAGATAGCCCCGCAGCAGTGTCGAGACCTCGAGGTATTGCGCGCGATCGATGTCGTCAGCCGCGAAGTACGCGCCGGGAAGCGAAGCCTCGAGATCGGCGAGCGCATCCGAACCTGCAAGCGCTGAAGTCACGTGCTCTGAGAAGTAGACCTTGTTGGCGGCGTTGTTGGCCCAACGCACAACGTGCGAGTAAAAGGGCGAGTCCGACTGCAGCGACTGGGCGAACGACTGGATCGCAAGGTTCGCGAAACGAGGGTTGGCGAACTGCGGCAGGTAGGAGTAGAGCTTCTTGAGTAGCTGAGGCCGCGACGCCGAACGCGGCTGTCGTGCCCAGAAGCGGCGGATCTTCACCTCTCGGAACAGGTCGTAACCCAGCAGAATCTCGTCAGCGCCCTCGCCGGAGAGCACGACCTTGATGCCGTCGTCGCGCACACGTTCTGAAAGCAGGCTCATCGGCGCCGGAGCGGTCCGGAACAGCGGCGTTTCGGCGCTCCAGACGACACGTTCGAAGCGCTCTTCGATGTCGGTGTCCCGACAGTCCACCGTCGTGTGCCTGGTGGAGCAATGGCGAGCCACCTGCTGCTGGTGACTTCGTTCGTCGTAGCTCTCCTCCGAGAAGGCGAGCGAGTACGTGCGCAACCCAGCCGGGACTTTCTTCGCGGCAACGGCGACGATCGCCGAGGAGTCGATACCTCCGCTGAGATAGCTGCCGACCTCGACATCCGCGCGCAAGCGCAACTCGACGGCGCGCGAAAACCGATCCAGGAACTCCACTGCGGCCTCGGCGAACGGCAGTCGAAGCGAATCCTGCTGGCCTGGAAACGGCCAGGACCAGTACGGCCGCAGCGCAATGCGTCCAGCCCGGTACAGGAGCGTATGGCCCGGCAGCAACTCGCAGATGCCTTCGAGCGCCGTCCTTCCGCCCACCGTGGTCCAGAACGTGAAAATCTGATCCAGAGCGCGAAGATCGAGACGGCGTGCAACTTGGCGCAGCGTCAGAATCGATTTCATCTCCGACCCGAACGCGA
>JAYUUV010000360.1:0-15229 GCA_043754695.1 Planctomycetota bacterium | reverse complement strand
TCGAGATGACCGACTCGCCGAGCGCCTCCGGCCTCACCGTTTGCGAACTCGAGACACGTTTCGTGCTCGCCAACAAGCCCGGGTTCTACTTGCACACGATCCACGGTGCGCTGAACCAACCGTTCCACGGCGGAACGCTGTGCATCTCGAATCCGCTGCGCCGTCACTCCCCGCAGCTCGCCCTAGGTGCCGGCGTCGGCTGCGACGGCAGATACGAAGAGGACTTCAACGCCTACATCGCCTCGGGCCGCGACCCGGCGCTCGTCGAGGGCATCGTCGTCTGGGTGCAGACTTGGTCGCGCGATCCCAACGCCGCGTACGGCGATAGCCTGAGCGATGCAGTCGAAGCGACGATTTGCCCGTGACTTAGAGCGTCCATTCATCAGGCTTGGAAAAAAGGAGACAATGACATGTCAAATTACATATCGGTATTGGGAGGCGTGGCTTGTGGGTTCATGCTCTCCGCTGCGCTGGCCGGCAACGCACAGGCCGGACCCTTGGCTGCCCAGGGCGCCGGCCAGTGCCTCGTCTTCGACGGCGTCGACGACTTCGTCGGCGTGCCGCGTTCCACCTCGCTCGAGCCTGATGAATTCACCATCGAACTGTGGGCCTGGCTCGACGGGCCCCAGGATTGGAATACGCGTCTGCTGCGGAAGGGGCTCGACGACGCCTATTTCATCACCTGCGATCAGGACCTCGACCAGCGCATGCAGTTCATGATCACGCGCGGTCACACCATTTCGCTGCAGGCCAAGGACAATCAGCCGCACACGACTTACAGCGGCAGCTGGCATCACTTCCTCGGCGTCTATGCCGTGAACTATGCGGACTTCTGGGTGGACGGCGTGAAGGTGTCGAGCCTGGGCCACGGTCTCGGCCCGATGACTCACCTGCCGTTGACCGATCTTTGCATCGGCGCAGGTCTGCCCATCGCGCTGCAGAACGAGTACTTCAAGGGCCGCATCGACGAGGTGCGCATCTGGAATTACCCGCGCACGCCGCAGCAAATCGCGGCGACTTGGCACACGAGCGTGCCGGCCAACGATCCTGGGCTGGTGGCCTACTGGAACTTCGACGAGGGCTCCGGCCAGCTGGCGGGGGACTCCTCGTCGTCGATGAATCACGGTCAGCTGGGCGCGACAGCGGCTGCGGAATCGGACGATCCGACCTGGATGATCTCGGATGCGCCGATTGGTCCGCTCAGCTGCTTTGCGCAGCGCTACTGCAGCGGCTCGCCGAACTCGACGGGTCTAGGCGCCGCGATCGACGTCAGCGGGAGCTTCTCGGTCGGCGCGAACGACATGCACCTGCTAGCGAGCGGCTGTCCGCCGTTCAAGCGCGGTATTTTCTTCTACGGTCAGACGCGTGTGCAGTATCCGTTCGGCGACGGCTACCTGTGCATGAGCCCGCTCGGTCCCGGCCTGCTCAGGATTCCGACTCCGCAGACCATCGATGCAAGCGGAGCTGTCGATCTGCTGCTCGATATCCAGGGCCTGCCCGGGGGCGGCGCGATCAGCGGCGGCTCGACCTGGAACTTCCAGTTCTGGTACCGCGACCAAGTTCCCGGCGGGAGCGGCTTCAATCTGAGCGACGCGATGAGCGTGACTTTCTGCCCGTGACCTGAGTCGGACGCATTCGTGCGGCGGCGCGCGGCGCGTGACAGAATGCGCGCGTGGCCACACGTGTGATGTTTTGCGGCGACGTCCACCTCGGACGTCGGCCGGCGGGCTTGCCCAAGGATCTGCAGGATCAATTCGGCCTTTCGCCGCGCGATCTAGGTCCCAGGGCGGCACTCGAGCGCGCCGTCGCAGAAGCCATCCGCGAGCGTGTCGATGCGTTCGTGTTCGCCGGCGACGTCGTGCAGCAGGAGAACAGCGTGTTCGAGGCCTTCGGCTCGCTGAGTCGCTGCATCGAACCGCTCGCGCGGGCCGGGATTCGCATTTTCGGTGTCGCCGGAAATCACGACGTCGAGACGCTACCGAGGCTGGCGAGCAGCTTTCCGAAGTTCCATCTCCTGGGCGCCAAAGGGCGCTGGGAGGACTGCCTGCTGCAGGGCCGCCATGGTCCACGGATCGCCTTGCGCGGCTGGTCGTTTCCCGCGCAGCACGTCAGCGAGAGTCCGTTCAGCTGTGCGCGCCCAGACGCGCCTCTGGACGTCTGCGCCGTGCTCGGCGTCGTGCACGGCGACCTCGAGGATCCGCGCTCGCGCTACGCGCCCCTGCGCCTGCGCGAGCTCGAAGCCGACGCGATCGCGAAAGGTTGGTTCCTCGGCCACATTCACAAGCCTTCGCTGCAGGTCGGAGCGCAGCGACCGATCGGTTATCTGGGATCGCTCACTGCCCTGGATCGAACCGAGACAGGCCCGCACGGGCCGTGGATCGTCGATGTCGAGAATTCAGGAGCGCTTTCCATCGAACAGCGCGCGCTCGCGCCACTGGCCTTCCAAGATGTTTCATTCGACGTCTCCGCTTGGACCGATGGCGCGGCTTTCGAGCAGGCCTTGCGCGCAAAGTACGCCGCGGTTCGCGTTGCCTGCGCGGCAAAAGCGCCTTGTGCGCGTGCGGTCGGGCTCAACGTGTCGCTGCACGGCGCGACACCCGCCTTCAAGGCGCTGCGCGCCAGGCTGACGGAATTCGACGAGGGCCGACTGCTTTCGACGGAGTTCGACGGCCTGCTGTGTTTCGTCGCAAATATCGACGATCGCAGCCACGAGCCGGTCGATCTCGCGCGCATGGCGCTGTCCACGGATCCGGCCGGGCTACTGGCGCGTCGCTTGCTCGCGCTGCAGGACGAAGGTTCGCTCCTGGCGCTGGAGCTGATCCAACGCGCGCGCGCGGCCATCGAAGCCGGCGCGCCGCGCCGTGAATTCCTGGGCGTGCTCGCAGCTCCCGCGCTGAGCGACACGCAGTTGCGCACGCGATTGCTGCGCGCCGGCTGGCGCGCGCTCGAGAGCTTGGAAGCCACGCGCGAGGGCCGGCAGTCATGAGTGCGCGAGCGCTCGAATTGCTCGAACTGGAACTCGTGCATGCGCCTGGTTTCAGCGCAGCCTTCGCCATCCAGACCGAAGGCGCGAGCCAGGTCGTGATCGTCGGACCCAACGAATCCGGGAAGAGTTCGCTCGCCGCCGCGCTGTTCAGCGTGTTGTGGCCGGCCCGAGAATCCGACCCGAACCTCGAGATCGTCGCGCGCTTGCGTCTGGGCGAGCGCAGGTTGCGCGCTCGCCACCGCGCCAAAATCACGAGTTGGTCCGAGGACGGAGTCGAGATTCCCGCGCCGCCGCTGCCGGCCGACGAGATCGCCAATTGCTTTCGCATCGCCGTGGACGAGCGGCGCGGCGAGGGCGCCGACAGCGCGACGCTCGCGGCCGTGATCGTGCGTGCACTGGCCGGCGGTTACGACTTCGCCAAGGCTCGCGCAGCGCTGGGCGTTGCCGCTCGTCTGGGCGAAGGCGAGCGCAGGCTGCTGAACCAGGCGCGCGAGGCCCTCAACAGGATCGCGGGCGATCAGGAGCGCTGGAAAAGCGAGGCCTCCAAGCTGGAGCTTCTGCGCGAGCAACTGGGCGAGGCGAAATTGCTGGCCGGCGAATTGCCGCTGCTCGAGGCGCTGGGCCGCGAACGATCCGCGCGGCGCGAACTGCAGCGCATCGAACCCAAGTTGCAGGAAGTCGCTGGAAGTGCGCGCGTTTCAGAGCGCGAACTCGAGCGGCTCGCCACGGAGGAGAAGCGGCTCGAACAAAGAAAAGAAATCCTGCGCAAGCGCGAGACAGCTTGCGAGCTTTCGAAACGGCAACTTGGGGCGCAGGCCGGGCCGGCGCGCAGCGTCGAACGCGGTCTGGCCGGCGCGCGACTCGCCGACGCGCGGGTGCTGTTGGAACGCGAACAGGATCAATCTCGACTGCGAGCAGAATTGCAAGTCGCGCAGGCGCGACACGCGCACTGGCTGGAGCACGTCCTGGACCGCGAATTCGCGCTGCCGCCGCTCGTCGAACTCGAACATTTCGCGCGCTTCAGCGACGAGTGGAATGCGGCCGAGGCACAGGCGCGCGCCACGGCGGATCTGCGCGCCTTGCTGCCTGCGGCGACTCCCACGCGGACAGAAGAGTTCGATGCCAAGTCGGTCGGCGCCGCGCGCCTGCGGACGACGCTGCTGGTGATCTGCGCTGTGACGATCGTCAGCGCCCTTGCCGCGGCAGCACTTTTTCACGCGCTGTTCTACGGCCTCGCCGTGCTTGCGGGCGCGGCGTTGTGGATCGGCCTCGGCGCCTCCAAGCCCTTGCCGCAGTCGGCGCCCGCCGATCCCGCTGCAGCGGTGCGCGCGCTGGTCGAAGGACGTGCACGCTCACTCGAGGAACAGCGGGCCGAGCTTTCGAAACGAGGCGAGCAGTTCAAGGCGCGTTTTGGCTTGCAGCCAGGATTGCCGACGGCCGTCCAGATCGAAGCGCTGCGCCAGCGCGCGAACGACTTGGCGCTGCTCGAGCAGGCGCGCGCGAAACTGGACGCCGCCGAAAGTGCCTTTGACGAACTGCGCGACCTGCTGACGGCTTTCCTGTCGAGCCAGGCCGTCGAACCCGCGGGCACGGCCCAGGGCCTGATCGCGCAACTCGAGGGAATGGTCGACAGCCAGCGCAGACGCGCCAAGCTCGAAGAGGATCTTCAGCGACTTGACAGCGAAATCGCGGCGGCGACGAGCGACGTACTGGACAGCGAAGCAGCCCTGGCGAAGCTATACCTCGACGCGGGACTGCAAGCGGGCGAGCGCGTTGCGCTCGAGCGCCTCGTGCGCGAGCGAGCGATGTTCCTGAGTCTTGGCGATGAAGCGAAGGTACAGCAGCACGCCCTCGCGAGCGCGCTGCGCGAGCTGGCCGACTGGCAAGGCTGGCGGCCCGCGTCGGACCAGGAACTCGAAGAGCGGCGTGCGCGTTCGGTCGAGATGTCGTCGCTGGCCGACCAACGTCACGAAGAGATCGGCGGCATCGAACGCGCCGTCGCCGAGCGCCGCGAGCGCGACGATGTCGAAAACGCGCGCGCGAACCTGCAGGCGGCGGAAGCGGCGCTCGAGCAGCGCCGTGAACAGGTCTTCGACGCCGCGCTCGCGCAGCTGTTCATCGACGAAGTCGAACACGCGCTGGAAATCAGCGTCCAGGATCCGGTGCTGGTCCGCGCCCAACACATGTTCGAAGAGTTCACCGGCCATCGACACACTCTGCAACTGGCCACGGGCGGCCCCAACGGACCGGATTTCAGATCGTACGATCACTTGCTGGGCCGCGCGGTGTCGCTGGAGAACCTGTCGAGCGGCACGCGCACGCAACTGCTACTCGCCGCGCGTCTGGCCTTCGCTGTCGATGCCGCGGAACGCGCCGGAGTGCGCCCGCCACTGCTCTTGGACGAAGCCCTGGCCACGAGCGACGAGACGCGCTTCGAAGCCGTCGCGAGCGTGATCGCGTTGCTCGTCAAGGAAGGCTGGCAAGTCATCTACCTGACCAGCCAACGCACGGACGTGGAGCGTTGGCGCCGGCGTGCATTCGACACGAACATGGCTGCGCCGCGCGTGATCGATCTCGAACAGGTTCGTCAACTCGCCTGCGCAGCGGCCGGCGTACCGGAGCTGGTGCTGCTGAGCGAGCCGACGCCACCGGCGCCCGGAGCGCTGTCGGCGGAAGAATACGGGCTCGCGCTGCGCGTGCCGGCCTTCGATTTGGAGCAGGGACTGGGTGAACTGCACATTTTCCACCTGTTGCGTGACCAACTCGGGGTGCTTCACGCGCTGGTCGTGCTGCGCACGACGCAAGTAGGACGTGTGGAGCGCATGCTCGGCAAGGCCAGCGGCTCCATCAGCGGTCTCTCGACCGAACAACTGGCCGACATCGAACAACGCATCGCCCTGATGCGCGCTTTCCACAGCTGGTGGCTCATCGGCCGGGGCCGGCGCGTGGATCCGACCGCGCTCGCCGAGGCGCAGGTCACGGATAATTTCCGCGACAAGCTCGCCGATCTGGCCAAGCGTGAGGGCGGCGACGCGCAGCGCCTGATTCGAGCGCTGCGCGAAGGCGCCTTGTCCGGCTTCGGAAGAGGGAAAACGGATGCGCTGGAGCTGCGCCTGGAGGAATTGCGCTGTCTGGACCGTCGGCCGACGCTCGAGCTCGACGAAATCGTCTGGCGCTGCGCAAGCGAGTTTCCGAGCCTGGGCGGCGAGCGGGTTGGCGAGCTGTGCTCCCAATGGTGGAGCGCCGCGGCTCGCTCGTGGACGAATCGACGCAGCGGAAGCGGACCGGAAATACCTACAATCCCGGCCCCAAAACCCGCGAGCGCACGATGAGCCAGATTTCCACCAAGCCGCCCAGCGGCATGCGCGACTTTCTCGCGCCCGACGTAGCCCGCCGCCGGTATGTGATCGGCGTGATCCAGTCGGTTTACGAGTCGTTCGGTTTCGTGCCGCTCGAGACGCCGACAATCGAGAATTTGTCGACGCTGCTGGGCAAGTACGGGCCGGAGGGCGATCAGTTGCTTTATCGACTGCTGCACCGGCGCGAGCGATTGGTGCGCGCGCTCGAGCAGGCCTCGCCGACGGAGCTCGATTTGTCCGACGAGGGTCTGCGCTACGACCTGACCGTGCCGCTGGCGCGCGTCGTGGCCAACTACCGCGACCTGCCGGCGTTCTACAGGCGTTACCAGATCCAACCCGTGTGGCGCGCGGACCGGCCGGCCAAGGGCCGCTTTCGCGAGTTCTATCAATGCGATGTCGACGTGACGGGCACGAAGTCGATCCTGGCTGACGCGGAAGTCTGCGCGGCGGTGGGCACGGTGCTTTTGAAACTCGGGTTCTCCGATTTTCAAATCCAGGTCAATCACCGCGAACTCTTGCGCGCGCTGGTGCTCGAGGCGGGCATCGCGCCACAGGCCGAAGGCACGGCACTGATCGCGATCGACAAACTCGACAAGATCGGCCGCGACGGCGTGTTGAAGGAACTCGACGAGCGCGGAATTGGCGCGCAGCGCGGCGAGACGTTGATGCACTTGCTCGAAGCCGCCAAAGCGCCTGATTTTCTCGACAAAAAGGCCAATTCGGGCGAGGGCGGCGGTGCGCAGGGTGCGCGCGCCTTGCTCGAGTTGTTCGCGCTCGTGGCACAAACGCCCGCCGGCCCGATGTTGAAGTTCGCGCCGGAGCTTGCGCGCGGACTTTCCTACTACACTGGTCCGATCTTCGAGATCGGCGTGCCTGGTCTCGCCGGTTCGATGGGCGGTGGGGGACGTTATGACGGCCTGATCGGCATGTTCACCAAGGGCCAGATTCCCGCAGTGGGTTTTTCGCTAGGCCTCGAGCGCATCCTGCTCGTGATGGAGGAGCGCAAGATGTTCCCCGAACTCGCCGTCGGACCGCAGATCCTCGTCTGCCGCTTCCCCGATGTCAGCGCGGCCGACGCGTTGCGTACGGCGAGCGAGTTGCGCGCGCAAGGCTTGCGCGTCGAGCTTTATCCCGAAGCGGACAAACTTGGCAAGCAACTGGCTTATGCGAGTTCGATCGGCGCGAAGTTCGCCGCCGTGCTCGGCAAGGCCGAGATCGACGCGGGCATGGTTGCGCTGAAAGATCTCGCCACTGGCGAGCAGCGCACGCTGCCGATTCGCCAGCTCGCATCCGTGATGTGATGAGTGCAGTGGAATCCTGCACATGCTTTGCACCAACTCGATGGGCGCTCTCGATCCGGTTGATTCATCGATCAGCTGGTCGCCGGCCCTGTCGTTCACGGCGGCGGGCGACGGCAGTTTTGAAATCGGCAAGCTCGGCAGCAGGCAATACGTGCTGCGCACCAGGAATCTCGACGCGCTGTCCAACTCTTCGCCGCCCGGCGTCACGACCTGGGTCTGTGGCAATACGACCGTGGACCTGAGCAATGGAAGTATTGCCGACTTCGAGATCCGACTTGTTCCCGCGACGAGGCTTGCGCTCCGCGCCCCCAACGGCGAGTTGGAAGGCATGCGGTTCAGCGTGCTCGACGCGCGCGGATTCGAGCTGGTTTCGAGCAGGTTCTACGAATCCAGGCCTCGGCCGCTGCTGCTGCCGCCGGGGAATTACGAGGCCTTGCTGCTGGACGAATGCGGGAGCTTGATCCTGAAACGTGCGCCGCTGCTCGGCTCGGACCCGCTCGAAGTCGAGTTGCTGAAATGATCGGTGGGACTCTGCCGAGAAGTTGATCGTCCGATCCGCCACGTCGCCGACTCGTTGCGACGATTCGCTCAGCGCTAGCCCTACGCACATGGACGTACCCAGCTAGGTGGTATTGCTGATGGCCGAGCCGTTGGAGGACGGCTAGTTTTCAGTTTGAGACCGCCGGTCGCGAGAAGTTTGCGCGCAACCCGGTCGGTTGGAAAGGGATCGTGGGACGCGAGACGGTGTTGTTCGTCCGCTTCACAAGAGGCAAGCCATGAGTACCAAGATCAAAGCGGGCCGGCAAAGCGAGCAGGGTCTCCCGGGAATCCTGAATACACTGCAGGACCGTGTGCGCATGAACATCGATCGGGCCGCAGCCGACGAGCCTGACACCCGGGATCGAACGACCGTGGTGCGCTTGCTCAACGACGCTCTCGCGGCGGAATTGGCCTGCATGCAGCAGTGCAAGAGCCGTCACTACGCCTACATGCAGTTGGCCACCACCGTTCAGGCTCCGGATGTCGCGGCGGCTTGCCTGGAGCACGGCGCAGAGGAAAAGGTGCACGCGGATCGGCTAGCTGAACGCATCTTGGAACTTGGGGGCGAGCCGGATCTGGATCCGAGTCTCAAGCGCGGACAGGAATATGCGCGCTGTGTCGGCGTCGAGGACCCGACCGAAATGATTCGCGAAGATCTCGCGGCCGAGCGCCGCGTGATCGAGGGCTTCACGGAAATGATCCGTTACATCGGCGATGACGATCCGCGGACTCGAAGGCTGCTGCTCGAGATCCTCGACGATGAGCAAAGGCACAGGGAGGAATTGGACCGGTTGCTTCGCGCGCAAGCGAGCTAGCCGCGGCCACGCGGCAACAGACTTCTGCGAGTCGTTGCGCGTAGCAGGACTTCGCGCTCGCGGCCGTCCGCGATGCCGGCCTCGGCGCTGAAGCACCCGTGGTCTGCGCGCGCTTTGCTTCATACCCGCTCTTGCGTCCGGCACTCAGTAATTGTGTCGATGCGAGCAGCTCGTCGTGCAGGCTATGGATCGAGCGTTCCACAACCACCGCGAAGGACTAGCCCGATGATGAACGTCAAATGCACCCTGCTCCAGACTGGATTCGCTGCCCTATTGAGCTGCTTGGTAGTCGCAACTGCGGGCTGCCACAAGTCAAAACACAACGACAACTCGCCGGTAGTTACGGCCACTAGCCCGCTCAATCAGGCCGTCGACGTCCCGGTGAATGCGCGAATGACCGTCACCTTCAACCAGGCGATGGACCCGAGCACGCTCAACGCCAACACATTTACGGTGACCTCGGGCCCGGCCGCGACTCCGGTTGCAGGCACGATTGTCTATGCCGATTCGGTTGCCTCTTTCTGGCCTGCGGCTCACCTCGACAACAACGGCAGCTATGACGCCGCGATCAGCACCGACGCCCGCAACGCCGCCGGAGTTCCGCTCAGGGCCAGAGTCGGCTGGCACTTCAACACCGGCACGACGATGGAGCCCGGACGCCCTGTGGATTTAGGACAGGCCGGCAGTTTCGCGGTGCTCGCCAAGGCTGGGATCAGCACCGTCCCCACATCGGCGATCACGGGCGACCTCGGTGTCAGTCCCGCGGCCGCAACGTTCATCACCGGCTTCGCACTGAGCTTGGACGCGTCGAACGTGTTCGCGACTTCGACGCAAGTCACCGGGCAAGTCTTCGCCGCGGACTACTCAGCACCCACGCCGGCCAACCTGACCACGTCCGTGCTCGACATGCAGACCGCATTCACCGATGCCGCCGGCCGCGCACCGGGCAGCACGGAACTTGGGGCAGGAAACATCGGTGGGATGACGCTGGTTCCCGGAGTCTACAGGTGGAGCACCGGCCTGTTGATCCCGACCGACGTCACGCTCAACGGCAGCGCGACGGATGTCTGGGTGTTTCAAATCGCACAGAATCTGACGATGAGCAGCGCAAGGAACGTCATCCTGAGCGGCGGCGCGCTGCCCGAGCACGTTTTTTGGCAGGTGAGCGGAATGGTCGACATCGGCACGACCGCTCAGTTCAACGGGATCATCCTTTGCGCTACGGCGATCACGCTTCAAACCGGCGCGTCGGCCAACGGCAGATTGCTGGCGCAGACGGCGGTCAACCTTGACAGCAATACCATCGTCGAGCCGACACCGTAGTCGAGCGCTCGAAGCGGCGGCAGTCACACCCGGACGAACGAAACGGTTCGTCCGGGTCGATTCACGGCTGGTTTTCCAACCCGATGCGGACAGTGGCCAACAATCCGAATCGACGCGATCGCCAACGCAGCGAGCGGGCATTTCGCGGCGGCTTGAAGCAGTCGTCAAGGTCCTGGTTCGCGCTCACGTTGCTCGTCAGCTGCCTGCTCGTGCTGTGCGCAGCGCTCGGTCTTCGCTCGGACAAGTCGGGTTCGCGAGTTGTCGGTGGCTCGAACGACAGCGTGACTTCAGCTCTGCCGGACGACGCTGCGCCGCTCGAGAGCATGCCATCCGGGACGTCGCGCTCCCAACGCAGACCCGCGGGCACGCTAGAGCCAGCGCCTGCGGTGGTGGATGCAGCGCCGGCGAACTCGCGGCCTGCGACGCTCGTCTTCGGGGAGTTGCTGGATGACAGCGGCACGCCGCTGAGCGCGGATGCCAAGGCCCGCATCAGCGTCGTCGATCGCTGCGGCCGCTCACGTACTTCCGGCGCCGGCCCGAACAGTGCTTTTGCGATCTCAGCGCTCGAATTTGGCTCGTATTCGCTGACGGCCAGCGCCGACGGCTTTCAGGACCGGACGGAAATGCTCGAGCTGCGCCCTGATTGGCCGCACATGCGCCGAAACTTCTCGCTGCAAAGGGCCGTGGAATTGAAAGTCTATGTCAAGACGCCTGACGGCAAGAACCTGATCGCAGAGCTGTGCAAGTCGGGCGCTCCGTTGGGGGCGCGCCTCTTGCTTCCAGTGGCGACTCGCGAGTCACTTGGGGAGCGATTCGACGACGATGCCCGCGGGCCGGACAGTCCACGCGCCAGAGGACGGTTCCGCGAGCTTGGGCCGCGCGAGACCGCGCTCGATCCGCAATGCATGGGAGTGCTCAGCCTGGAGGGCGAGTTACCCGTGTGGGTGAGCCTCGTGCAGCACGATATCGTGCTGCAATCGATCTACGTCGGCGTGGGAGCAGGCGAAGCGAATTTCGAACTGTCCGCCGGCGATTTGCTCAAGAACCTGTGCTCGATTCGTGCGCAGGTCATCGACGCAACGACCAGGCTGCCCATCCCGTCCGCGCGCGTGACGCTGAGCGGCGGAACTCACTTCGACTCGGGCGTGGCCACGGACGCGCGGGGCTGGGCGATGATCGCCGGCCGTGAGCCCGGAAGTCTCGAACTGCAAGTGCGCCTCAAGGGATACGAGCAGTATCGGCAGGCAATCGACGCGCGGCCGGGACAGATCGTCGATCTGGGAATCCTCGCGCTCGAGTCGGAGAGGACGGTCGAAGGGCGCGTGCTCGACGATGGAGGCCGTCCGCTCGCGGTGACCTTGTGCGTGGGGAGCCTCGATCCCGTGGAGCATTCGATTCACTGGTTTCGAAGTGGCGAGTCTGCGAGCCGCGCGGACGGAAGTTTCACGATCGGCGGCTTGGGCCGCGGTGAATTCGTGCTGCGCTGCGGCAACTCAGCTGCGACTGAAGCCAACTCTTGGGAAGGGCTTGACTGGGTATCAGGCGACCTGCGCCTGGATACGAGGGTGGGTTCGATTGCGGGACTCGAACTCCGCGTGCAGCGCGCCGTGAAGCTCGTGATTCGAGCCGCTGAGGCTCGCGCAGGCGAGCAGGGATTTCGGCTCGTTGACGAGGGTGGAGTGAGGTCGATCGAGGGAGCGCTCGAGGGCGCGCAGCCGAGGCCGCTTGCGCTGCCGTCCGGCAACTACCGCGTCTTCTTGCTCGACCCGCGCGGGGCTGTGGTCTCGGAGTGTGTTGTGACGCTGGGACTCGATGACGTGGAAATCGACCTCAGGCCGTAGTCCGGTGCCGTTCGGCGCGTTCCTGATGTCGAAGTCGAGCCTGGTACCGTATTCCTGGTACCGTATACCCCATGTTCTACCTACATCTGCGGAGTGTCGGCAGCGCGCAGTAGGTGTAGAGTCGTGGGCGCGATCCACCACATGGCCCGCGAATCTTCGATTCCGCGCCTGGAGAAGGGATGGAAATCCGCCTACGCGCACCGCTCTCCCACAAAATATCGACAAAGGCAAAAGGTGCAGGCATGACTATTCGAGTGTTGCTGGTAGACGATCACAAGATGATGCGCGAAGGCTTGCGCGGCCTGCTCGTCGGCGAGCCGGACATCGAGGTCGTCGGCGAGGCTTCGGACGGTCGGATCGCGCTCGACCTCGTCGGCAGCCTGGCGCCGGATGTCGTCGTCATGGACATCGGCATGCCGGAGATGAACGGGGTCGAAGCCACGCGCCGCATCCGCAATGAGCACGAGCGCGTGAAAGTGGTCGCGTTGTCGACGCACACGGACAAGCGCTACGTGCACCACATCCTCGAGGCCGGAGCTTGTGGCTACGTGCTCAAGATCGCGGCCCACGACGAGCTGCTGCGCGCCGTTCGCGCAGCCAGCGTCGGCCGGACCTATTTGAGTCCGGAAATTGCCGGGCTGGTCGTCGAGCGCTCCACGAGCGCGAACCCGGGCAAGGATGTTTCTGCGTACTCGACACTCGGTGCGCGGGAACGCGAGGTGCTGCAGCTGGTTGCGGAAGGCAAGACCTCGGGCGAGACGGCCAAGCAGATGCACATTTCGATCAAGACCGTGGAGACCCACAGGCGCAACATCGTGCAGAAGCTCGGCCTGCGCGGCACAGCGGAATTGACCAAGTACGCGGTTCGCGAGGGTTTGACTTCGCTGGATAGTTGAATTCCGGCTTTTCGCCGGACCCGCGGGCCGGCGAAAAGCGCCACGATTTCGTCGAAGTCAGTGTAACTGCGGATCGTGCCGCTCGCTCGATGGGCTCAATTGATCGAGTGGCCATCATGAGTGAAAACGAAATATTGCCGGGCACCGAGTTGGCGCGCCAAGAGCCGGTGCCGCCGCGGGCGTGCCTGCCGGTACCGAGCAGGGCGCCGGAATCGCCGCCGGTCGAGCGTGCTTTGCTCGAAATGGAGGAGTTGCTCGACACTCTGCAAACGCGGTTCGCCGTTCTGCACGATGTCTTTCGTCAGGCGAGCGACGTGCTGGCCGCCAACCAGCGCGTGGCCTCGACGGACCGAGACCGCATGCAATCGCTGGCCGTGGGGATCGTGATCGTAGAAGAGCGCCTGCGACGCACGCTGGCGGCGGAACTGCACACCGGGCTCGGCCAGGAGATCGCCTTGGCCAAGATGAAGCTGGCCAAGCTGCGCACTTCGGCGACGAGCGAGTTGTGCACTCAGCTCAGCGCAATTGAGCAGCTCGCCGAGCAGGCCGACCAATCGCTGCGCTCGATCACGTTCCAGATCAGTCCGCCCTCGCTCCACGATCTGGGCCTTGTCGCCGCGCTGCAATGGCTGGCCGAGGACGTCGGAAAAAGGTACGGCGTCCGCGTGCTCGTCAAAGATGACGATTCGCCTGCCGTCGCCGATGAGCAGATCCGCGTGATCCTGTTCCGCGCCGTGCGCGAACTCTTGGTCAACGCGGCAACGCACGCCGGCGTGCACGAAGCCACAGTACAACTCAGCGGCCAGGACGGCCTTGTGCGCATCAGCGTTCAGGACAGTGGCCTTGGATTCGACCCAGTCGACCGCGACCGGAAAGGCTACGGCCTGTTCGGAATACGCGAGCAACTGAAGTATGTGGGCGGTGAGATCCAGATCCGATCGTCGCTAGGTCTTGGCACGACGGTAGTCCTGACCGCGCCGGTCGCAGAATCCGTCGCCGGTGCGCGGACTTAGCGCGGAGTTCGTGCGCCTGCGATTCGAGTGCTCTTGGCCAGGCAAGGCTTGGCGGAATTCCACCTGACTGCGATGCGGGTCGATCAGACAAGTGACAGTGCAGCATGCTTCGACTCGTGGATCTTCTTGGCGCACACCCGAACTCGCCTCGCTTGAGCAAGACGATCGGGAGTCGCGTGGTCGCCATCCGTGACTTCACGGGCGACTTTCTCGACGATGATCCATTCCAACTTGCCGCCGCCACGTCGTACTGAACGCTTCGATCGCTCGCTCCGCTGCTTCTCATCGTCATCGGAGTGGCAAGCTTGGTGTTCGAAAGAGAGGCCGTAGAGGGCAAATCGTCGGCCAGATGCGCTATCTCGTCGGAGAGCAAGGCGCGGAAGCGATCCAGAGCGTAATTTTCAACGCTGCGCGGCCGGAGTCGGGGCTCGCGCTCGGCGTCGGGATCGCGATGCTGCTGATGGGCGCCTCGACAGTGCTTGCACAGCTTTCCTCAGCACTCAACAAGATCTGGGGCGTGAAGGCTGATCCCAAACGCGAAGATTGGCGCGCCTTCCTGCGAAAGCGCCTCTTGTGCTTTGCCACGGTCCTGGCGGTCGGTTTCCTGCTGCTTGTTTCGCTGGTGCTCAGCGCCGTGCTCTCCTCGATGGGGCAGTGGCTCGGAGGAGGTTCGGACGATTCCCCTCTCGCGTGGCAGTTCGTCAACGCGCTGGCTTTGTTCCTGGTGATCACCTTGCTGTTTGCGATGCTGTTCAAGTACGTGCCCGATACCGAGGTCTCTTGGCGACCCGTATGGGTTGGAGCCTCAGGGACATCGCTGCTCTTCACGGTCGGCAAGCATCTGATCGGCATCCACCTCGGGCATTCGAGCCTGGGTTCGAGTCTTGGCGCGGCCGGTTCACTCGTCGTATTCACTGCCTGGATCTACTACGCGTCCTTGCTGGTCTTTCTTGGAGCCAAGATCACGAGCGTGCATTCGCGGCGCTCACGAGGTTCCCCGGCGCCGGACTTCGCTGCGAGCGGAGTGTCGAAAGTGGGTTGAAGCATGCGATGATTTTGACCCGCGGAAAAGGCGAAAGCCTCCTCCACTCATGCGCCGTCGACGGAAGTAAGTAATTCGCAGGCTGAGCGCGGAAACTGCATGCGTATGCGCGC
>JAYUUV010000359.1:0-6463 GCA_043754695.1 Planctomycetota bacterium | reverse complement strand
CGTACCGGTGATTCGGGAGGAGCAGGCGGGATCAGGGCCTGATCGGCACGATCAATTCGCGAATTCCGCCCTGCGGCAGAGCCAGGCGTCCCAGTTCCTTCGAGCCCTGCCTTGCGATCAGCACGTAGTCGATACCGGGCATGGCCGCAAATTCGAACCAGCCACTCGGCGGCACCACGATCGATTGGATCGTGCCGAATTCCGCGTGGGTGAGATCCAAGGACACGGAACGCGTTGCGTCGACTGCCGCCATGGGCGCGAGCGAACCTGCATAGCGGATGGAAGCTGCAGCCTTGAACACGACGGCGGTCGCGAGCGAACCTTGCCGGAGTTCGAGCGTGCGGGTAGGAGGCCAGTAGCTCATGGCCACAGCCGAATCCTCGCTCTCCACTGAGAATTCGCAGGATCCGGCTTGCAGCGATTCCACATGAAAACGTCCTTGCGCGTCGGTGCGCGGCGAGAACGAATCCGTATGTATGCGCCGGCCTGACAGTCCGATGAAGCTCTCGACGTTCAATAGAACTCCCGGCACTCCACGACCTAGTGCGTCGACCACGCAACCATCGACCGCGGCATCCGGACTGCACAGCATCAAATCGATCACCTTGCGTTCGCCGACTTCCAAGGACAACTCCGTGCGCGCCAGCCCGCGTGGATCCAGAGCCCTGGCGATCACGTTCAGCGTGCCGGCGGGAACCTTGTTCAATGCGCATTCACCGCCCGCGCTCATGTTCGACTGGAACATGTTGCCCTCGGAATCGAGAGCGACTAGCACGTGTCGAGTTCCGACGCCGCGGCCATCGGGCCAATGCAGCTTCACGATCAGACTGCCTGTCGGCACGAGCAACACTTCGATGTTGTCGATCAGCGCGGGTCGCGGCATGGCTGCCGGCTGCTTCCAGACCAGGGCGCGCCGCGGCAAGAGCGTGAAGCCGTCGACTTCGACCGAGACGGAGTAGTACTCGGTTGTCGAGCGATCGTCGGCGACCACGCGCCGGCTGGCCGACACCGCGCGCAGCTCGAAGCGACCGGATTCGTCGGTCGTTGCGCAGGGCGCCTCCGACCAATCCAGGGGAAAGGCGGGCTGGTCGCGGACGAGCGCACCCGGCACCGGCCGGCGCGTGCGCTCGTCGAGCACGATTCCGCGCAATGTGACCCCGCGCGTGAGCACGACTTCGACGCGCAATGTCGCGTCGCCGACAAGCTCGTCGCTGCGCGTCATCGCATGCCGCGCGAAGCCGTCGAAGTTCGAACTCACGTTGACGAGTTGCCCGGCCGGCAGCGGATCCGAGCGCGCGATGCCGTCCTCGTCCAGTTCCAGGCTCGTTGCGCGGCTCGTGCCCTGCTTGTCCCTGAAGTAGAGTCTGACGCTGCCGCTGCCCGCCGGCGCAATACCCTCGGGGCCAAGCACACGGACTTCAACGCGCGGAAGCCGCAGCATCACGATCTGCGCCTCTTCGCCGATGCGAATGGGCGCGCTTGTCGGGCAAAAATCAGCGGACTCGGCCAAGGCTTCGATCGCCCCGCCGTCGGCGGGCACGGAATCGAGATCGCAGAAAAAGCGTCCGGCCTTGTCGCTCTCGACGCTCGCCGCGCTGAATCCGGTTGCCGAGGAGAAGCTCAAACTGACGCTCTCCAGCGGTGTTCCGCTCGAATCGACGACCTTGCCCGCGAGGCGAGGCAGCTTGACGAGCTGTCCAGCGCTGCCGCGCGACCAGACCGCCGCCGGTGCTTGCACACCGGACGAGTTGTCCGATCCCAAGCTGAGGTCTTGCGCGGAGCCATCGGCGAATCGGGAAGCGCTGTCGAGCCCAGGACTTGATTCCGCGCGCCACCACCAAAGCAGCAAGCCCGTCGCGAGGCAGAGCAGCGCAGCCGCAACGACTTTCGAACTCACGACCACCGAACCTGCGAGTCCAGCCGTTCCCGCGAGCGGCACGTGGTCCGCGAATGGAATGAGCAGCGCGTGCCACGCAGCGCGACCGCCGTCGAAGTCGCGGTCCAGCCGCGCGCGCAACTGTTGCAGGCCGCGCGCGACCCGCTGGCGAGCGGCTTCGTTCGTGCAGCCCTGTCTGCGAGCGATATCCGCAATCGAGAGCTGCTCGAGATGGCGCAGCACGACCGCGGTTCGATAGGGCTCGGCGAGTGCGAGCACGGCTTCGGCCAGCTTGCGCTGGATCTCGACGCGCTCGATCGGATCGTCAGCGCCCGGGATTCCCTCGCGGCGGGCCGCGTGTCGTTCGCGCTCGCGCCGCGAATCTCTCTCGCGTCGTTTCCGCGAGGCAAGCCGGCGCAGCACCACGCTGAGCCAGGCTCGCAGCGGACGTTCCGCGCTGATCGTGGGCCGCCGTTCGAGCGCCTGGACCCAGACTTCGCCGGCGAGGTCATCCGCCTCGTCGGGATCGTGGACCAAACTCTCGGCGAGGCCGCGAAGCCAGGCAGCCTCGCCGGCCCAGCCACGCGCGACCAGAGGCTCGAAATGGGTCCAATCCACACTGACCACTATCTGCCGCCGGGGCGAAGTTCGTGACGAACTATTTGCAAAGTGTGCGCGGAGCCTGCGTGGCAGGCTCGCCCTCGAGCGTGCCGTCTATCGGACTTCGGAGCGCTTCTGAAACCTGCTGTTGACCACGACATCGCGCTCTTCGCCCGCGCTGAGATCAACGCTCACACGGAACTCTTCTTCGCCAACAGATGTGCTGCCGGCCCGGCCGCGCATGGCGGCGATGGAAACGCTGCCTTCCTTGAGCCCGACGAGGCAATAGGGAGCTGTTTCAAAAGTAATGTGGCTGACGCCGCCGTGCTTGGCGGCGATGACGCGGAACAGGACGCGGCCCTCGTACGACAGCCCAAGTTCGTCGCGCAGGATCACGTTGATGCGGCTCTGTTTGGCGAGATCGACTTCCAGCGTCGCTGTCTGATTGGGCAAGACACCGAGCCGCAGCGGAGCACCCGTTTCCGTTTCGCGGATCCTGAGCATGCCTTCGAAGAGTCGCACCACGCAGGTGTACTCATCGCAAGGCACGCCCTCGATCGTGTTCGGCTCGGCACTGATGCGCGGCAATTTCAGGAAGATGTCCGAGCGCGCTTTCGTGCCTTTCAGACTCACGCCGCCCGTTGCGGCAATGGCCGGTCCCGCCAGCTTGAGTTGGATCGTGACCGTGCCGGTGGCGCTCGGATCGGGAGCCAGTTGAATCGTGCGCAGCGCAAGCGCGTCCATGAGTCGCGGAGCTCGCACCGATTCGATTCGCCCTTTGTAGCCAGGTCGTTCGATCGTGACTGCGATCGGCCCCACGTTCGCCTTCTCCAACTTGCTGGTGTAGAGCAGGCAGAACGAATCGCGGTCTTCGTTTTCGATGCAATCGACTCCGTCGATTTTCGCCAGCACCAGTTCGTTCGCGAAGTTGACCTCCTTCGCGGAACTGTCCAGGAGGTCGAAGCCACCGCCTTGATTCGAGAACAGATTCGGCGACAGCTTCAGCGGCTGTCCTTCGTCATCCGTGATCAGCACGCGAATTCCGTAGAGCGGCAAGGCCGTGAGCTGCAGGTCCCGCGAACCTGGCGCCACATGTTCGAGCGGCTTTTCCAGCGCATATCCTCGGCCCGCGCCGCTCAGCGAATATTGTCTGTTCGGATCGAGGCCCGTGATCGAGAAATATCCCGCGCTGTCCGTTGTCGCACAGCGAAAACTCTTCGCTTCAGCGGGGCGAGCGATCTCTTCGCACAGCGGCGGGCACTTGTCGGGATAGGCGATCACGTAAAAGGCTTCGCTGGGCACCGACCCATCGGGTAGCCGGACCGTCCCCGTGATACCGGCCAGACGTTCCAGGACGACGGTCGCCGTCTCGACGTGCATGGGCATGTGCACCCAGGCCGTCTTGTGCGCGTCCGATCTGGCGAGGCAGTCCTTGTCCTCGATACTCGCCGCCTCCAAGCTCAGGCTGGCGTGATCATCGGAAATTCCGATCGCACGCTCGATGCCGTTGTCGAGCAGACCCAGGCGCGCGCCTGGCACCAGATTCCCGAGTTCGTCGACAAACGTGATCGTCGCCGAACGAACGGGAACGAGCTCGGACTTGAGCTGTGTGCGCACGACCTCGGGCTCGGGCGAATTCGGAGCGTCGACCGTTTCAGTCGCCGCGATCGCGCCTTTCTTGTTCTCAACCTCCGCCGTCGACGATGGGCGTCGGCTCGGCAGCCACACCCAGACCAGCAGCCCGGCCAAGAGCATGGCAACGAGTCCGAGCAGCGAGCGTGTTCTTCGGCTGGGCATGTCGAGATTCTGGCTCTGCAGATGTCAACGCGAGCGCGAGCATTGCATGTTCCCGGCCTTTTGCGCAGTTCGAAAGCGAGCTTTCGACGTGCCGGATTCGTCCGCAGTGCAGCCAAGCCGGTCCAGCTCCATCGCAGACGGATCACAGCTCCTGTCGCATGAACGCCGCGCGCCGCCAGCGCACGCCATCGCTGATCAGCGTGTAGCCCAGCGTCTGCCATCCGCGCCGCCGATAGTACTTGGTCCGGTCCACCGAATACAGGTCAAGCTGCGGCAAGCCAAGCTGTCGCGCCTCGAGCAGCGCACGTGCGCACAGTCGCCCGCCCACGCCCCTGCCTCGCCAGTGCGGCAGCACGTACACGGCCGTGAGGCAGTGGGTCAGTCGCGGCGCACGCGCTTTCCAAGAACCGGGCTCGCTCGGTAAGCGATCGCGCTGCAGGCTCGCGGTACCCACCGGCACTCGACCCGCGAACGCGATCCAAGCCATCGGCAAGGAATCGACGTTCATTCGCAAGCGCAGCGCGCGTTCGATCTGCGCGCGATTGCGGCCCATGCGATTGAACCAATGCCGTGCGAGCCACTGACCCAACAGCGGCACGCATTCAGGGTGTTCCGCCAGAGGCACCACCGTCACGCGTAGATCGACTTCGCGCGCGCGCACAGCGCTCAAAGCGTCGGCGCGAGATCCTCGAGTACTGCCTTCAATTCGTTCATCACGAGCTTGAGTGCCTTGTACTCGGCCAGTTGCTCCAGGGACATATCCTTCTTGCGCTCCTTGAGCGCCTTGAAGGCCGCAAGCACGTTGTCGTGCACGTCGCGCATCTTGTCGACCTTCGTCAACTTCTTGTCGGCCGCGAGGATCGGGCTCAGCGTTCTGTCGCTCATCAACTTCTCGAGGCCCGTTGCTTTCTTCTGCAGTCGCGCGAGCAGTGCTCTCGCGGCAGCTAGCGTCTCCTTGATCTCCTTGGCCGTGAGCACTTGCTTCGCCAACGTGGCGCGCATCTGCTTCGATGAGGAAGCGAGCGCCACCAGATCCTTGGGCTCCAAGTAGCCGGCGATCAGTCTCTGCACGTCGGCGACTGCCGGAAGGCCCGCGTTCGTTTGTTTTTCCATACTCTGCCGTGGCGTGGGTTGGGGCTGTGGCGCCCTGGGTGCGTGGGTAGCGAAGCTATTCGCGATCGAAGCGCGCGGCAATGGAAATCGGCGCGCCCCTGTTGACCAAGCCTCCCGCGATCGGGCGTCGCCCTGCAATGCTCGAGCCGCGGTCATGGGATGATTCGCGCGAAGGCCGCATGGCAAACGACAATCCTGACTCCTACGACGAAGAGCACATCGACGACGAAGATCCTCTTCTCGAGGACCTATCGCCCGCGCAGCTTCCAGAATTCGAAGCGCGGCTGCTCTTGAACCCCGCTGATCGCCGCGTCCGCGCGCGCTTGCTCAAGTTTGCGTGGCGTGCTCGATCCAGCGATCCGGCGCAACGCCAGCGCTATCGCGAGCATTGCCTTTGGTTCATCGAGCACGATCCGACAGGCCGGGTTCACGCTGGGCACACGCTGCTTCACCCGCAGACGGATCCAGCAGGCTACGCGCAGGGCGAGCGGTTGTGGCTCGCGCATCTGCAGCGCGAGCCCGAAAACCTTGCAATTCTGCGCAGCGCAGTGGGATTTTTCACACTGACGGACGCTGCGCGCGCGAGATCACTCGCCCTGCGCGCCGAACTCGCCGATCCCGAAAACCCCGAGTGGCCGTTCAGGCTTGGTCAGTTGTGCGAGCTCCATTCGCCACGCACGGTCGGTGAACCGGACCCAGGATTGATTCGCGATTCACTGCAGGCCTATCAACGCGCCTTGGCCAAGGAGAGGGCGCCGTACGTGAGATCCGCGCTGCTCGGTCGTGCGGCTTCGGCCGCCTTGCGCGCGGGCGAGTTCGCCGCGGCACGAACCTACGCGCAAGAGCTGCTCGCCGGCGCTCGGTCGATTTCCGGGCTGCGGGTCGATGGCGATGCGATCTACACCGGCCACTGTGTGCTCGGCCTGCTCGCACTGCGCGCCGGCGAAGTGGACGAAGCCTCGCGCGAGTTGCTCGAGGCCGGAAAGACGCCGGGTTCGCCGGTGCTGGGCAGCTTCGGACCCGAATGGGACCTGGCCGATGCACTGCTCCAACAGGGCCGCGTCGAGGTTGTCGTGG
>JAYUUV010000358.1:0-6402 GCA_043754695.1 Planctomycetota bacterium | reverse complement strand
CGCCAGGAAAAGATCGAGGCCTTTGTCCGGCAGCGTCAGCCGCGCGGGCGTGAACACCAGCGGCGCCTTGCTCGCGGCAAGGAAGCGCTCGGTTTCCTTCGCCAGCGGCGCGCGCGCAATCGCCTTCGTGTTCGAGCGCGTGAAGTAGGGGATCACACGCACGTGCTCGTCCGCGTCGCCTGACTGCACCAGTTCGGATTTCATGTAGCGCGAGGCGACGATCAGGCGTCGCGCGCGCTTGGCCTGCTCGAACTCGAAGTACTTCTTCTTGAACTCGCCGAGGCCCTCGATCCAGGGTTTGACGCGGCCTTGCTGGTGAAAACATGAGCAGCCGTCCGAGGTGAAGTAGCGCTCGAGACATACACCGCCCAGCGGACGCTGGCAGTTGTTGCCGTTGGCCAGGATCTTGTTCAGGCTCGGGCAGAAAATCGTGTGGTCCTGCACGAAACGCACGACCTTGCCGGCATTCGAGAGCGCGGCAAACGTGTTCGCCTGAAAGCAGGACAAGACCAGCAGCACGTCCGCGGCGCGTTCGCGCACGAACTTGGACAACGCTGCCAACTCCGCCGGGGATGCGTCGCCGTCGGAGTAGACGGGGTTGAGCAGAAGTTCGCAGCCGCGCGGCAAACCCAGCGCCGGCGTGCGCTTGGCGCCGGCGAGCACGCTAACTTCGTGGCCGCGCGCGGCGAGTGCGGCGACCGCCTCGCCGGCGTAGCGCTCGCTGCCGCCGATCAGGCCAAAATTGTCGAGCGTGACCAGGATCTTCATCACCCGATCGACATCAGGAATTCGCCGTTGACGCGCGTCTTCTTCATTTTCTGGATCAGCATCTCCATCGCTTCGACCGGGTCCATCTCGTTGAGCACCTTGCGCAGCATCCAGACGCGTTTGATTTCCTCGGGCGTGAAGAGCAACTCCTCCTTGCGCGTGCCCGAGCGGTTGATATCGATCGCGGGGAAGATGCGCCGATCGGAGAGCCGACGCTCGAGCACCAGTTCCATGTTGCCCGTGCCCTTGAACTCCTCGAAGATCAGTTCGTCCATCTTCGAGCCGGTCTCGATCAGCGCCGTGCCCAGGATGGTCAGCGATCCGCCGCCCTCCAGGTTGCGCGCGGCGCCGAAGAATTTCTTCGGGAATTGCAGCGCGCCGGCTTCGAGTCCGCCGGAGAGCAGCTTGCCGTTGGAGGGCGCCTCGATGTTGCAGGCGCGCGCCAGTCGCGTGATCGAGTCCAAGAGGATGATCACGTCCTCGCCGGCCTCGACCAGGCTCTTGGCTTTCTTGATCACCATGTCGGCGACCTGGATGTGACGCCAGGCGGGCTCGTCGAAGGTCGAACTGACGACCTCGCGATCGCCCTCGGGCAGCATGCGCTCGAAATCGGTGACTTCTTCGGGCCGCTCGTCGATCAACAGGATGATCAGGTGCGCGTCGGGCGCGTTTTTCACGATGGACTTGGCCAACATCTGCAGCAGGATTGTCTTGCCCGTGCGCGGCGGCGCGACGATCAGGCCGCGCTGACCGCGTCCGATCGGCGTGATCAGGTCGACGATGCGCATCTCCAGCGGATTGTCGTCGGTGCCTTCGAGGATGATGCGCTCCTCGGGATACAGCGGCGTCAGTTCCTTGAACGGCGCGCGCACCGCGGCGTCCTCCGGCGGATGGCAGTCGATCTCGGCGATGTCGACCACCGCGAGGTGGCCTTCGCCTTCGCGCGGGGCCCGCAGCGAGCCGCGCACGGTCATGCCCGGCGCCAGCGAATATTTGCGCACGATCGAAGCCGGCAGGAAGGCGTCATCGGCCACCGTCAGGTAGCCGTAACTCGGCGAGCGCAGGAAGAAGTGCCCGCTCTGGGCTACGTCGACCACACCGCTGACTTCGACGGGAATGCGATTGCGCAGGCGCGCCGCGGCGATCTCGAAGATCACCTCTTCGCGTTTCTTGCCCGAGAGGTTCTCGACTTCCTCGGCTTCGGCGACTTCGTAAAGCTCGGACAGGTTCATGTCCTGCAGCTCTCCGTACTGCGTGAGCTTGGGCTTGGTGCGCTTCGTGCTCTTGGGCAGCGACTCTTCCAGCAGCGTCAGTTCCTCCGGGCTCAAGTCCGCGGGCAGCTTGGCGAAATCGATCCAGACCGGATCGGGGTTCTTCGCGGCCGGCTTGTCGTAGGACTGCGGCGCGTGGGTCTTGTGGAACTTGTGGCGTTGGCGTTTGTTGCGAAATTTCATTGGGCTTTTGGGAGCACGCGGGATCGTCCCGCTTCGTGCCCGCTAGGATTCGTTCGGTTCAAGGCTGCGCAGCACGTCGGCGACGGCCGATTCCAGCTGCGCGCGACCTGTGTCGTTGACGATGACGTGTTGGGCGCGCGCGCGTTTTTCGGCCAGCGGCAGTTGCAGCGCTTCGCGCCGCGCGACTTCGCCGCTGCGCCAGCCGCGCGAGAGGATCGCACGAGCATCGCGCAATTGGGCCTCTGAGTCGACGAAGATCAGCGTATCGCACTCCGCGCCGAGCCGGTGCTCGCGATCGTTCTCGAGCAGGAGCGGCACGTCGAGGACCACGCGCGGCACCCCGGCCTTGCGGGCGGCTTCGAGCCTGGCACGCAATTCCGCGCGGACGGGAGGATGCGTCCAACTTTCGAGCAGGCTGCGGGCTGCCTGGTCGGCGAACACGGCCCGTGCCAGTGCGGCGCGGTCGATGCGGCCATCCGCGGAAATCACACCCGGGCCGAAGGCCTCGGCGACGCGCTGGCGGAACTCTTTGCGCGTGAACAACTCGGCTACCAGTTCGTCGGCATCCAGGACCAGCCCCGACTTCCCAGCCAGCAGCCGGGCCACTGCGGACTTCCCCGAAGCGATGCCACCGAGGACGCCGTACACGCGGGTCTTCGGCGGAAGGCTTCCCGCGCGCGCGCCGGCTGGGGATGAGGGCTCGTTGACCAAGGGCCTGGCTGAATTCGAAGTGGGTCGAGGGTTGGAGGGGGGCCGCGTTTCCCGGAACTCGCTGGGCAGGCCCGCGAGGGATGGGCCAACCTCGAAATTCGGGGTTCGCATCCCAGCGCTGGCCTGCGGCCCCGGTCCGAGAGAGCGGTCTTTGGCCCGGCCTGGTTCAGCTGTCGGCGGCAGTAACCACGGGGAGCGGCGGGGTAGACTCCTGCGCCGTCGATGAAACCCGTCCTGGCGGACGGATCGCTTCGAAGCCCTTCCGGAAAGCTCGCGAGCCTAGTCTGCCCGCCCGCAACGTCAAGGGGGACGAATTCGCTTGCCGCCTTCGGACGGGTCGGTTATCACCTCGCGCTCCCTGCTCGATCCCCGGCCCCCGCCGCGGGTAGGGATTTTTCCGTCAACCTCCCCCCAAGTCCCACCTTTCCACACGCCCTGTACCCGCGGACCCGCGCGGCGCTCTCCGTTTTCGGAGCAGCACTGCGCCGGCGATGTCGGCACTCGGCACTCGCGATCACCGTGCGTCTCCCCGAGGGGCGACGCCTGCGTCGACTCCGCGAAGCGCCCGTCACTACCACTGCCTCAGCCCCGAAACGGGGTCTCGAAAGCCCATGAAGCGTATTCAGGAGTTCGCCCTGCGGGGTTCTTCCCAGCGCGGAGCTGCGAAGGTCGGCATCGTCTGGCTGATTTGCGTCATCTTCCTGCTCTTGTTCGCGGTGCTGTTCGCGTTCACGGGCAACTCGGAGAACGCCGACCTGCGCAAGAGCCTCGAGACCGCCCAGAAGGAGCGCGCGGATGCTGTCGCCAAGGAAGAGGCCACTACGAAGAAGATCGGCGTGATCTCGCGCGCGGTCGGCTTCTATGACCGCGAGAGTTCTTTCCCGGTCACCGACGTCGATGCCGTCAAGAAGGCGATCGAGAATGCCAAGCAGGTCTTCAGCGACGCCGGCGCCAGTGCGACCGACCTCGACCTGCTGCTGCCGGTCACCGCGCAGAGCTACCAGGCGCGCACGCGCGAAATTCAGCAACTCAAGGACCAGGTCGCGACGGTCACTTCCGAGAAGGCGACCATGGAAGCCTCGCTGCGTCAGGCGAGCACTGAGAAGACGGCCCAGATTGCCGCCGTGCAAAAGCAGCTCGACGACGCGGTGCAAGCCGCTTCGCGCGCGCAGTCCGGACTCGAGGCTCAGATCGCCGCGCTCAAGAACACGAACGGCGACCTGGAAAAAGGCCTGAAGACGGCGCGCGGCGAAACCGAAGTCGAAAAGCGCAACCTCGCCAATGCGACGATCGAGTTCCAGACGCGCGTCACGTCGATGTCGCACAAGCTCGCCTTCCTCAAGGAGCCCGAATCACCGGACGGCAGCCTGCTGGCCGTCGCCAAGGACGCCAAGATGGGCTGGATCGACATCGGCGCGAATCAGCGCGTCGCCGCCGGCATGAAGTTCGCCGTGATCTCCGGCAAGCTCGGATCGACGGCGGTCAAATGCGTCGCCGAAGTCTCGAAGACCGAGCCGGGCCGCGCCGAAGTCACGTTCACGCAAGTGCTCGACCAGTTCGATCCGCCGGTCGTCGGCGACCGGATCTTCAATCCGCTGCTCGACCCCAAGGGCGAACGCAATGCGGTGCTCGTCGGCCGCTTCTCGTTGCCTACCGAAAACGAAGTGCGCGTGCTGCTGAAGAACCTCGGCATCACCGTGCAGGCCAAACTCGACAACACGACCGATTATCTGGTCGTCGGTGGCGAGATGTACGTCGACCAGGAAGGCAACGCGCTCGAGGAGCCCATGCAGCCTTCGGAGACCGCCGTCTACAAGGAAGCCGAAGCCAAGGGCGTCGCGATCACGCCGCTCAAGGACCTGCGCGCTTACTTTAAGTTCTAGGGCAAGTTCGGCGCCCTCAGCGCTCGTTCGATTCAAGGCGGGCGATCTCCGACGAGGAGGTCGCCCGCTGTCTTTGACGCGACAGTGCTGGCACCGCCGCGACGCAATCGCGAAACTGTTTGCCCGCTCCCATGCACAAGCCCAGCGAAGAACCGACGGTCGAGACCACGCGCATGTCGCTGGCCGAGCACCTGATCGAGTTGCGCAAGCGCCTGACGCGCGGCGTACTCGCGCTTGCGATCGCGTTCTTCGTGGGCTGGGGGTACTACGAGCCGATCAGCGCCTTCCTGCTCCGGCCGCTGCTCGAGACGACCAAGTCCGTCAACGACGCGCAGGTCGCGAAGTACGAGGCCGCGTTGCTCGCCGACCCGAGCCTTCCGCGCACGAAGTTTTTCCGCACGGCGGATCCGGCCGACAAAAACCTGTGGTGGAACCTCACGATCGAGCAACGCCCGATCGTCACCGGTATTGGCGAGGGCTTTTTCTTTTCGATGCGCGTCGCGATGGCCTTCGCGCTCGCGGCAGGCGGACCGGTGCTGCTGTATCAGCTGTGGCAATTCATCGCCGCTGGGCTCTACCCCAAGGAGCGGCGGATGGTCATGGCCTATTTCCCCGTCAGCGTGCTGCTGTTCGTGACGGGCGTGGGCTTCGGCGCCTGGAAACTCCTGCCCTTCTGCATGAGCCAGCTGGCCGTTGCGTTCCCGACGGAAATGGTCGGCGCGCAGTACAAGCTCGAGGACTTTTGGGATTTCTACATCACCATGTCGCTGGCACTCGGCGCGGTCTTCCAGCTGCCGATCGTCATGTACGCGCTGGTGCACGTCGATTTGATCGATCGCCGCGGTTTTGCGCGCTACCGCGGCCACTTCTTCCTCTTCGCATTCATCTTCGGCGGCGTGATCACACCTCCGGATCCCTACAGTCAGTTCATGGTTGCCCTGCCGATGATCGGACTCTACGAGGTCGGCTTGCTTGCGACCTGGCCGATCTCGCGTCGCCGCGAACGCGAGAAGAAGAAGCGCGACGAAGACGACAAGTCATGATCCACGACCTGCGCAGGGCGGCCACCGTTGCGATCGGGAACGAACTGATCGAAGGCCGCCACGTGGACACGAATTCCGGTGAGATCGCCGCGCAGCTTTCGGAACTTGGCATCGAAGTGGCGCAGGTGGTCGTCGTCGGCGACGATCGCGACAGGCTCGAGCGCGTCTTCCGCGAGCTGACCGCGGAATTCCAGATCGTGATCGCAACTGGCGGACTCGGGCCGACGCTCGACGACCTGACGCGCGAGGCGGCCGCCGCGGCCGCGGGCGTGGCCCTCGAACGCGATGCGGCAGCCTTCGCCCATCTCGAATCGCTGTGGGCCCAGCGCGCTCGAGCAATGCCCGCGACCAACGAGCGCCAGGCCTGGTTTCCGGTCGGCGCGCAGATCATGGAAAACCCAGTCGGCACCGCGCCGGGGTTTCGGCTGTGGATCGACGGCGGCGTGCTCGCCGTGATGCCCGGTCCGCCGCGCGAGATGCGTGCCATGCTCGAGCAGAGTCTCTTGCCTTGGATCCGTTCGACCTGTGGCGTCGGCCCGGCGA